>CACNAR010000023.1 GCA_902618485.1 uncultured Pelagibacteraceae bacterium | reverse complement strand
TGTTATTGGTAGCTTCAACTTTCATAGGAAGTGTATACGTTTTAAGTGAAAAAGCTCATGTTAGTATGGAATGGATTTATGACTTTCTATCAAAAAAAAATATAATTAGATTAAAAATTTTTACATCATCAATAAGTTTACTTTTTTTCTTAATTTTATTTTATTTTGGATTTTTAATGTTTGAGGAAGCATTTACTAAAAATTATTCAACAGGAACAGTTTGGGATCCACCACTGTGGATACCATATTCATCAATGATGTTGGGGGCTTTGTTAATGATATTACAGTATATTGCAGAAATTATAAAATTAACTGATGACAAGGATTTTAAATAAATGGATCCACTGATTATAGCATTAATTGTTGCAGTTTTTACTTTATTAGTACTTTTTTCTGGAATTCCAATTGCTTTTGGTTTGAGTTTTGTTTCGATTGCTTTGTTAGTTACATTTGAGGGATTTCAAATGCTTGACGTATTTGCTGAAACATTTTTTGCAGGATTAAATTCTTTTGTTTTACTTTCCATACCGATGTTTATTTTAATGGGAATGGCTGTCGCTAATTCTCCTGCAGGAAAAGATTTATATACAGGTTTGGATAGATGGCTTTGGAGAGTACCAGGTGGATTAGTAATTTCTAATATTGGTGCTTGTTCAATTTTTGCCGCTTTAAGTGGATCGAGCCCTGCAACTTGTGCAGCAATTGGAACAATGGGAATACCTGAAATGAGAAAAAGAGGGTATTCCGACCAAATCGCAACAGGAACTATTGCAGCTGGAGGAACCTTAGGAGTTTTAATACCTCCCAGTATTGTTTTAATTGTTTATGGAATTGCAACAGGTACATCAATTGGTAGATTATTTTTATGCGGTCTTGTACCTGGATTCATGTTAGCGGGTATGTTTGCAATTTGGGCTCTTATTCACAGTTATTTTATTGATAAAGATGCTGCAAAAGCTCTAAGAAATAGAGTGAGACCAACTTTAAAAGAAAAACTTGAAGTATTACCAAGAATTCTTCCTTTCTTAGCTATTATTGCCGGTGTTTTGTATGTTCTTTATGGAGGGGTTGCAACACCATCTGAGGCATCTGGAGTAGGAGCATTCTTAGTTTTTGTATTGATTGCGGTAGTTTACAAAATTTATCAACCAAGCAAAATATGGAACATTGTTAAAGTTTCAATGAAAGAAAGTGTGATGATAATGTTTATCATTGCTGCATCCTATCTTTTTGCTTTTACTCTCTCACAACTCTATGTAACTCAATCTTTAGCACAGAGCATGGTTGAATTAAGTTCAAACAAATGGGTTGTGTTCATTTTGATAAATATATTTCTTTTAATAGCTGGTTTCTTTTTACCACCAGTCGCAGTTATTGTAATGACTTCAGCTATATTATTGCCAGTAATAACCACTTTAGGTTTTGATCCGTATTGGTTTGCAATAGTATTTACAATCAATATGGAGATTGGCTTAATTACACCGCCAGTTGGACTAAATCTTTATATTATAAAAGGAATTACCCCAGACGTTAGTTTGTCAGAAATTTTAAAAGGATCTATACCATTCATGATAATTATGGCTTTAGCTATAGTAATTTTATGTATTTTTCCTGAGATTGTTACATGGTTACCTGATAAAATAATGGGCAAGGACCTTGGATTCTAAAAAAGAAATAAATAGAAAAATATCAGTTGCTCCAATGATGGATTGCACTGACAGACATGACCGTTTCTTTTTAAGACTGATGAGTAAAAATGTAATGCTCTATACTGAAATGGTAGCAACAAAATCAGCAATTCACGGTGATAGAAGAAAAATTTTGTCTTTCAGTCCTGAGGAAAAACCTCTTGCCTTACAGGTTGGTGGCTCCAATAAAGATGAACTAGCAGAAGTTGCTAAAATTGGAGAAGACATGGGCTATGATGAAATAAATATCAACCTTGGATGCCCTAGCAAAAAAGTTCAAAAAAATAAATTTGGTGCATGTTTAATGAAAGAACCAGAGTTAGTAGCTGAGTGCATACACTCAA
>CACNAR010000022.1 GCA_902618485.1 uncultured Pelagibacteraceae bacterium | reverse complement strand
GGAAATCTTGTTGGTGTAAATACCCATTTAGCTAACAAAATTGTTCACAATGGTCTAATGGAAAATCTTATTAGTGAGTTGAGAAATAATGAAAAAATCAAACCAGAGGTTTTTTTCAATAAAGAGACAAGATTTGACTTCCTTGCTGAAAAAAATAATAAAAAAATCTTTATTGAGGTAAAAAACGTAACACTTTTTCGTGATAAAAAAACTGCTGAATTTCCTGATGCAATTACCTCAAGAGGATCAAAGCATTTACTCACCCTTATTGATGCCATAAAAAAAGGTTATAAAACATACTTAATTTTTCTAGTGCAAATACAAAATATGGAAAACTTTAAAATAGCAAAAGACATCGACCCAGAATATTATAATAATTATCAGGTGGCTAAAAAAGCAGGAGTAAAATTTTTAGCATATAGATGTAAAATTAGTTCAAAAAAAATTTTGATCGAAAAAAAATTAAAAATTATAAATGAATAATTACTCAGAAAAGTTTGAAAAAATGAGAATTGCAGGAAACCTTGCTGCAAAAACTTTAGATATGCTCACTGAAAATATTAAAGAAGGTGTTACTACAAATTATATAGATAAACTCGGCTATGAATTTATAAGAGATAACGGAGGTCACTCTGCTCCACTTTTTTACAGAGGTTTTGAAAAATCATTATGTACGTCTTTAAATCATGTCGTCTGTCACGGCATACCTTCAGACGATAGAATTTTACAAGATGGCGATGCTTTAAATGTAGATGTTACTGCAATCATTGATAATCATTATGGGGATACTAGTAGAATGTTTTGTGTTGGCAAAACTTCGATAAAATTAAATAATTTAATTGATGCTACTTATGAAGGAATGATGAAAGCAATTAAAATTCTTAAACCAGGTATTAAGCTTGGTGATATTGGGCACGAAATTCAATCCTATGTCGAAGAAAGAGGTTTTTCAGTTGTAAGAGATTTTTGTGGTCATGGAATCGGAACGGTGTTTCATGAAGCACCAAACATTTTACATTATGGAAATAAAAATACTGGAATGGAATTAACACCAGGTATGACTTTTACAATAGAGCCAATGATAAATGCCGGAAAATTTGATACTAAAGTTTTAAACGATGGTTGGACTGCTGTCACAAAAGATAAATCTTTATCAGCACAATTTGAACATACAATAGGAATAACTGAAAATGGTTATGAAATCTTTACAGAATCTGCTAAAGGATATTCTAAACCACCATACAATTAATGATAAAAAGATACTCTCGTAAAGAATTAACAGACATATGGTCTGAAGAAAATAAGTATAAGATTTGGCTTAATGTAGAAATTGCTGCGGCTCAAGCAATGGAAAAACTAAACCAAATTCCAAAAGGGGTTTCCTCAACGGTTAGAAAAAAAGCAAGAATTAATGTAAAAAGAATTCATCAAATTGAAAGTCAGGTTAAACATGATGTGATTGCTTTTTTAACCTCTGTAACTGAAAAAGCGGGACTTAAAGCAAGGTATCTCCATCAAGGGATGACTTCATCAGATGTTTTGGATACAAGTTTTAATATTCAATTAGTTCAATCAGGAAAAATTCTTGTTAAAGATTTGGATCAAATTTTAAAAGTTCTTAAAAAACAAGCGAATAAATATAAATTTACTCCTTGTATGGGAAGAAGTCACGGTATACATGCTGAACCAATCACGTTTGGTCTTAAATTAGCATCTTTTTATGAGGAGTTTAAAAGAAATAAAAAAAGATTAATCAATGCAATTGATGAGGTTTCTACATGTGCAATATCAGGAGCAGTGGGAACTTTTGCAAATATTTCTCCAAAGGTCGAACAGCATGTTGCTAAAAAACTTGGATTAAAAGTTGAACCAATTTCAACTCAAATAATTCCTCGCGATCGTCATGCTTTTTATTTTTCAGTCTTAGGAATTATTGCTGGATCAATAGAGAGAGTTGCAACAGAAATAAGGCATCTTCAAAGAACAGAAGTGTATGAATTACAAGAATATTTTTCAAAAAATCAAAAAGGATCTTCGGCGATGCCACATAAAAAAAATCCTATCTTAAGTGAAAATCTAACAGGTTTATCAAGGATGGTAAGAAGTGCAGTTTTACCTGCCTTAGAAAATATTGCTTTATGGCATGAAAGAG
>CACNAR010000021.1 GCA_902618485.1 uncultured Pelagibacteraceae bacterium | reverse complement strand
CGGAAATTTAATAAGAAAAAACTACCAAGTAGACATACATCTCTTGGTCCCGATAGAGCCCCTCACAGATCATTCTATTATGCTATGGGTGAAACTGAAAAAGATGTTTCAAAACCTTTTATTGGTGTTGTTTCAACTTGGAATGAAGCTGCACCTTGTAACATTGCTCTAATGAGACAAGCTCAATCAGTTAAAAAGGGTGTAAGAGCCTCTGGTGGTACACCAAGGGAATTTTGTACAATTACAGTCACTGATGGTATTGCAATGGGTCACGAAGGAATGAAATCTTCATTAATTTCAAGAGAAATAATAGCAGATAGTGCTGAATTAACTGTTAGAGGACATTGTTATGATGCATTAGTAGGTATTGCAGGTTGTGATAAATCTTTGCCAGGTTTAATGATGTCGATGGTTAGACTGAATGTACCAAGTGTATTTATTTATGGTGGTTCAATACTTCCAGGAAAATATAAAGGTAAAGATGTAACTGTAGTTGATGTTTTTGAAGCTGTTGGAAAACATTCCTCAGGACAAATGTCAGCAAAAGAGTTAAGAAAGTTAGAATTAGTTGCTTGCCCTACAGCTGGAGCTTGTGGAGGTCAATTTACAGCTAACACGATGGCGTGTGTATCAGAAGCTATTGGTTTAGCATTACCTTATTCTGCTGGAACACCTGCGCCATATGAAGAAAGAGATAAGTATGCAAAAGCAAGTGGTCGTATGGTAATGGAATTGTTAGCTAAAGGTATTAAACCAAGGGATATTGTAACAAGAAAAGCATTAGAAAATGCTGCAACAATTGTAGCTGCAACTGGAGGTTCAACTAATGCTGCATTACACTTACCAGCTATTGCAAATGAAGCAGGAATAAAATTTGATTTAATGGATGTTGCAAAAATATTTAAAAGAACACCTTATCTTGCAGACTTAAAACCAGGTGGAAAATATGTTGCAAAAGATATGTGGTTAGCAGGTGGTGTGCCGATGCTTTTAAAAACTTTATATGATGGTGGTTATATTCATGGTGATTGTATGACAGTTACAGGTAAAACAATGAAAGAAAATTTAAAAGGTATTAAATTTAATCAAAAACAAAAAGTATTAAGAGCTTATAACAGACCTTTATCACCAGATGGTGGTGTAGTAGGTTTGAAAGGTAATTTAGCTCCAGAAGGTGGTATTGTTAAAATTGCAGGACTAAAAAAATTACAATTTACTGGAAGAGCAAGATGTTTTGATAATGAAGAAAGTGCAATGAAAGCAGTACAAAGTAGAAAATATAAAGATGGTGATGTAATTATTATTAGATACGAGGGTCCAGTAGGGGGACCAGGTATGAGAGAAATGCTTTCAACTACTGGTGCAATCTATGGTCAAGGAAAAGGCGAGAAAGTTGCTTTAATTACTGATGGAAGATTTTCAGGAGCAACAAGAGGATTTTGTGTTGGTCATGTTGGACCAGAGGCTGCTTTAGGTGGACCGATTGCTCTTTTACGTAATGGTGATGTTATTGATATAGATGCTAAAAAAGGAACGATTAATGTTCGTTTAACTAAATCTCAATTAGCTTCAAGAAGAAGAAAATGGAAGGCTAGAAAATCTGATTTTGGCTCAGGAACACTTTGGAAATATGCTCAAACAGTTGGACCAGCAAGTTTAGGAGCACCAACACATCCAGGTAAGAAAAAAGAAGTTAAGGAATATTCGAAAATTTGATGAAAATTCGCCCTGTTATTCTATGTGGTGGCGCTGGAACAAGACTTTGGCCTAAAGCTAAAAAATATCAAGCCAAACAATTTATCGATTTTGGTAATTGGACTTTATTGGGTAAAACTTTAGAGAGAGTTAAAGCGCCTATATTTGATGCTCCAATTATAAGCACCAATGCAAAATATTTAAGACAAGTAAAACAGCATCTAAAGAAACACAAAATAAGAAAATTTAAGATAGTTTTAGAGCCAGCAAAAAGAAATACAGCACCAGCTATATTAAGTACTGCATTAATAAAGGATATTCCAAATGAACAACCATTAATGTTTTTAGCCGCTGATCATCTAATAGAGAAGGTCGGTTTATTTAATAAAGCTATCAAAAAAAATCAAAAGAAACTCACTCATAATAATATCTTTATTTTTGGGATTAAACCCAAAATGGCATCTAGTGAATTTGGATATTTTTTAACTAAAAATAATAAAGTGTCTAGATTTGTAGAAAAAC
>CACNAR010000020.1 GCA_902618485.1 uncultured Pelagibacteraceae bacterium | reverse complement strand
ATAGATTATTAAAAATTTTAAGTTCTAACTCATTAACTCTACAGGAAGGTGGACGTGTTTCAAATCTTTGTGATAACGTCAATAAAGTGAAATCAATGAATAAAGTTATTAGAATTTTAAAAAAAACCAAAGACAAAATAAAAACAATTGCTGTTGGTGATAATTATAACGATCTAGATATGTTAAAAAATTGTGATGTACCTTGCTTAGTTTTTAACGATCAATTTAAACTTGACCAAATTAATATAGATAATCTTATATTTTCTAACAAGCCATCTCCTGAAGGCTGGGCTGATGTGATTAAAAAGGCTCTAGCTAAATTAAAATATAATGTCTAGAATTTAATATGAGTGAATTTTCTCAAAATGGAATAATCTCAACTTTGCATGATTTTGGGACAAGATCTACGACGGAAATTGAAAAAGACTTATTAAAATTTTCTAAAGAGAGAAAGATGGAATTAATTTTACCCTGTCTTTACTCAGAGCTAGAAGGTAACGCTTTACCTAATATTGTAGAGGAAATTAGTAAAACAAAATATTTAGACCACATTATTGTCGGTCTTGATAAAGCCAATGAAAAACAAGCAAAAAAAGCCTGGAAGTTTTTTAAAAAACTTAAAACACCCTTCTCCCTTCTTTGGAATGATGGACCAGCTTTAAAAAAACTTGATAAAGAGTTGAAGAAAAAAGATCTTGCACCAAGTGAACTCGGAAAAGGTAGAAATGTTTGGTATTGTATCGGAATGTCCATAGCAAGAGATACTGCACGTTCAGTTGCTCTCCATGATTGTGACATCAAAACTTACGATAGAAGGATGTTGGCTAAACTTTTTTATCCAGTTGTGAACCCTCTTTTTAACTTTGAATTTTGCAAGGGATATTATCCAAGAATTGCTAATGGAAAAATGAATGGGCGTGTTGCAAGATTACTTGTTTTTCCGTTATTAACTGCTCTGGAGAAAACTATTGGTCCAAGTAGCTATCTAGAGTTTATGAAATCTTTTAAATATCCTTTGGCTGGTGAGTTCTCTTTCAGAAGGAATGTTTTACCTGAATTGAGGATATCATCCGATTGGGGGATTGAAGTTGGTATTTTATCTGAAATGCAAAGAAGTTTTTCACCCCAAAATATTTGTCAGGTCGATTTAGCTGATACTTACGATCATAAACATCAAGTTTTATCTAGTGACGATGAAACAAAAGGTCTATCAAGAATGTCCATTGATATAATAAAAACATTTATAAAAAAATTAGCTACACAGGGAAATACATTTAGTAGAGAAAAATTCAGATCTTTAAAGGCAACTTACTATAGATCTGCATTAGATCTTATAGATATTTATCGAAGTGATGCATATATGAATGGACTAAAATTTGATTCCCATACAGAAGAGAAAGCTGTCGAATTATTTGCTGTCAATATAATGAAAGCAGGAGAAGCATTTGTTCTTAACCCAATGGATACACCTTTTATACCTACATGGAGTAGGGTTAAAAGTGCAATACCTGATTTTTTAGGAAGATTAGAAAAAGTTGTTAATGAGGATAACAAAAAATACAGTTAATGTTATCCAAAACAAATCAAAAAAAGATCTACTCTAAGCTAAATAATATTTATCAATCACACTGCAACAAAGAAGATGTTAATTTTTATACTAGCGAAGTTGTACAACTTTTAAACCAATTCAACCAAAAAAATAAAAAAAAGATAAAGAATATAACTGAAAAAACCTCAGTGCTTATATGCTATGGTGATAGCATTTTTGCACAAAATCAAAAACATTCAATCAAGGTATTTAAAAAATTCTTTCAAAAAAGATTAAGTAAAAATTTTAACACCGTTCACTTTTTACCATTTTATCCATCAAGCAGTGATAGTGGCTTTGCAGTAAAAGATCATTACAAAATAGATGGTAGGCTTGGTAATTGGTCGGATATAAAAAGTTTTTCCAAAAAAAGTGATGTCATGGCAGATATTGTCATTAATCATTCATCTGCAAGAGGTTTGTGGTTTAAAAATTTTTTAAAAGCAAAAAGACCCGGTAAAGATTATTTTTTAACTGTAGACTCTAAATTTAATACCTCAAAAGTTGTAAGACCAAGAGATCATAAACTTTTAAAAAAAATAAATATTTTTAACAAAACTGATTATCTTTGGCGAACCTTCAGTCCAGATCAATTAGATTTAAATTTTAAAAACCCAGCAGTGTTATTGCGCTTTATAAAGATCATGATTAATCTAATTAATCATGGAATAACTATTTTTAGGTTAGATGCAATTGCTTATCTTTGG
>CACNAR010000019.1 GCA_902618485.1 uncultured Pelagibacteraceae bacterium | reverse complement strand
AGACAATGCTTTTGATTTTTCGTATAATAAATTTAATTCATCATCAAGATAACCTTGATTTGAATAATCACTTAAGATTAATAGTTTTACAATTGTGGGCTCAAAAATTGCCCATAATGAAAAAATTATAAAGGCTGGTATTGCACACCAGATTGCAAGATAATAACCATAAAATTGTGGTAATGCGGTTAATCTTTTTTTTGTAGATTGAATTGTATATGCTTTTTTGCGTCCAAAATAATAGCTTGTGAAACCTAGAAGAACAATAAATGTAAATAATATTAAGTTCACAGAATCTCCTTAAGTGAGGACTTTACTCTTTTTTTAAAAAAAAGGGGTCTAAAAAGACCCCCTTTTTAATCATTTGTTAACTGAGGAATAATTAATTACCCATAGCAACTAGCTTCGTAGCATTAGTTCTAGTTGTTTTATACAACTTAGAGTCCAATGGCACTAAACCAATGTCTGCTAAGTAACCCCCTTTTCCAATAGCTTTCTTAGTTGTGAATTCTTTCACAAACTCATGTAAGCCTGGAATTACTCCAACGTGTGCTTTTTTCACGTAGAAGAATAAAGGTCTAGCAACAGCATAACTGTAGTCTTGAATAGACTTTAATGACGGTTGTCCACCATCAATACTTGCTGCTTGCAATTTATCTTTTGCAGCTAAGAAATAACTGAAACCAAAGAAACCAAACATTTCTTTATCTTGAGTTAACTTTTGGATGATTAAACTATCGTTTTCTCCAACTTCAATAGCAGCACCATCTTCTCTGTAAAGTTTTTGAGGTTTTTTGTATTTTTTATTTCCAGCTTCAAAACCAGCTTTATAAAGAGCTTTAGCTTCTTTAGTCATACCTTTTTTCATTACTAAAGAATTCCAAGCATCTCTAGTTCCTGATGTTCCTGGTGGGATCATCACTGAAATTTTTTGTTTTGGTAAGCTAGGGTCAATTTGGTCCCAAGTTTTATAAATATTTGGAACTAATTTACCATCAACAACTGTATGAGCAGCAAGTGCTAAATATAATTGTTCTTTAGTAAAGTTTACTGGTTTTGCATCTTTGCTGTAAGCTAATGTAATACCATCGTTACCAATTACGATCTCAACGATATCATTAACACCATTTTTCTTACATAGAGCTTTTTCTTTATCTTTCATAGCTCTTGATGCATTTGTAATATCTGGATGTTGTTCACCTACACCAGCACAGAATAGTTTAGCTCCACCACCAGTACCAGTAGACTCGATTACAGGAGTTTTAAATCCTGAACCACCAAATCTTTCAGCAACAACTGTTGCATAAGGGAATACTGTAGAAGAACCAACTATCTTAATTTGATCTCTTGCTTGAGCAACAGTTGCAATTGAAAGTGCAACTAAAGAAGCAATTACTATAGTTAGTTTTTTCATTATCTTTAATCCTTTCGTTATTTATTAATTAAAAAATGATTGACTCGTATAAATTTATTGAATCTTTAATATTACAGAATTGTTACACTTTTGTTAAAAAGGTAACTTTTTAGTTGTATTTTTTTGATATAATTATTTGATCAATATCAGTTTCTAAGCCACCAATACATGAAACAGGGTTTACCTGTTCATTAAGAGCTAGTTCTTTGGTTGGACGTAAAGTTATTTCTAGTTTTACTAAGTTTACTAATTCCTCTCTAATTTCTTCATCATATCTCCAGCTTGGCCATGAACTTGGGGTTGAAAATATAGAGGTTAAATAGCTTGTAGCCATAGTATATCTATAATTACTCAAATTTTCATTCCTCAATAAAAAATCTCTTACAGAATTAAAAATATTCCTACATCTAAAAGAATCTGAAAAATAATTTTCCTTCTTGAGATTTCTATTCATAGGAACAGAAACAATTAAATCAATTGAATTTTTAGAATACGAGGTAACTACGTCTGTATAAAATTCAGCTTCAGTAACTTCTAAATGATCTTTAATAGAAGGATATGAAGTTTTCAAATCTGCCTCTAATCTAAAAATTCCAATATCAAAAACTGTAAGTTGCTGATTTCTTAATAATGTTGTGATATCTTTAGAAAAAACACTTGTTGTTATAGAGCTTAATAAAAAAACAAAAATCAAAATATTTTTAAATATTTTAACCATATAAAAAATTAATTAAAAGATTAACATTAATCAAGTAAAGAATTGTTAAAAAAACCTTCTAAAACTATTACAATATAATATTTTTTAAATTTAAGTTTTCGCTGGTAAATAAATTTGAATTTCAGTTCCTTGGTTTTCCTCACTTAGAATCTCATAGTGTCCACGATGTTGAGTAACTATATGTT
>CACNAR010000018.1 GCA_902618485.1 uncultured Pelagibacteraceae bacterium | reverse complement strand
CTTAAATGAAAAAAATAGCTTTCATAACAGGAATTACTGGCCAGGATGGAGCTTACTTAGCAGAAATATTATTAAAAAAAAAATATGTCGTTCATGGCCTTATAAGAAGAAGTTCATTAATAAAAACAGATAGAATAGATCATATTTACAACAATAAAAAATTTAGAAATAAATTTTTTCTTCATTATGGAGACATGACCGATGGCACCAACCTAATTTCAATAATTAAAAAAATTCAACCTAATATTATTTATAATCTTGCGGCACAGTCACATGTTAAAGTTAGTTTTGAAACACCAGAATACACTGCTAACGCTGATGCGTTAGGCACACTAAGGCTGCTTGAAGCTATAAGAATACTTAATTTTCAAAATAAAACAAAATTTTATCAAGCTTCGACATCTGAAATGTTTGGTAACCATGGAAATAAAATTTTAAACGAACAGTCAGTTTTAAAACCAGTAAGTCCATACGGGACCGCAAAGTTATATTCTTATTGGATAACTAGAAATTATAGGGAAGCTTTTAAAATCCATGCTTCGAATGGAATATTATTCAACCACGAAAGTCCCTTAAGAGGTGAAACATTTATAACAAGAAAAATAACAAGAGCTATTTCACAAATTTATTTGAACAAATTAAAATATTTTACTGTTGGAAACCTTGATGCAATAAGAGATTGGGGTCATGCGAAGGATTATGCAGAAGGTATGTACTTAATTTCGACATATAAGAATGCGGAAGATTTTGTGCTAGCAACAGGAAAAAGCTATTCTGTTAGATTTTTTATAGAAAAATGTTTCAAATTTCTTAACATTAATATTTTGTGGAAAGGCAAAGGTGTTAAAGAAGTTGGTTTTGACAAAAAAAACTCGTAAAGTTTTGGTTAGAGTAAATAAGAGATTTTTTAGACCTAATGAGATTCATCATTTAAAAGGTGATGCGTCTAAAGCTAGAAAAATATTAAAGTGGAAATCTTCATATACGATAGAAAAACTTATTAAAGAAATGATGATAGAAGAGCTTAAAAAATTAAGTCTCAGCAATTAATTTTTTATATATTTTAAGAATAATTTTCCAGTCATGATTTTTTTTAAAATATGAGTGAATTTTGCTAGATATTTTTTTATCACTATGAGTTTTCCTTTTAATAAAATATTCAACCTTTTTTAAAATTTGGTTTAAGTCGTTTGAAATAAAGCCAGTTTTAATATTTTTTTGGATCTCCATGCAATTACCAACATCTGTTCCAAGGTAAATTTTTCCTGCTGCCATAGCTTCAAACATAATAAGTGGAGAGCATTCTAGACGTGATGTGCTTATAAAATAATCACATTCTGACACAGCCGAGATTTTATCTATATCTTTTAAATTTTTAAAAATTTTTATTTTTAAATTTTTATTTAAAGAAGCAATTAAAATTAATATTTTTAAATAAATCCAGTAAAACAAAGACATATTATTTGCGTGTATAAATATTAAAGTAATTTTTCTATTTCTTATCTTTTTAACAATATTTATCAATCTATCTTGACCTTTCATGAATTTAATGTTCGATAAGTATAAAAGCATAATTTCATTTTCTAGAATTTTAAATTTTTTTCTAAACCCTTTTTTCCTAAAAAAAATATTTTCCGATCCATTATTAATTATATTGATTTCTCTTTTAAAATATTTTTTGCAAAAATGATAATCTTGATAATCTTTTGAAAGACAAATAATTTTATCGAATTTATTTAATTTATTTCTTAATAAAAAAAAATAAGGTTTATAAAAAATATTGTGTAATTTTGAGAAACCACAAGGAATAAGTATAAGTTTTGAGTTGATTTTATCTATTATTTCTATGGATAAATCAAAACTCCATTGTTGTGCAGCATAAAAGATTATTCTATCAAATTGAGAATTTATTAAAAAATTTTGATAGTTCGTTATTTCACCAGAATAACCCCTGATAAAATTTCCTTTAACATTAAATTCATTTATTCTAACTCCATTGATAATTTTTTTCTTTCTTTCTTTGAGAAATGATGTTGCTATTTCTACTTTATAATTATTTTTATTTAAATATTCTGCTATAAGTTTACAATGTTTTTCAGCACCACCAATATGAGGGTCATAAAACTCAACACAAATTAAGATTTTCATATGTTTATTTTTGTTAAAATATTCGTTGCAACTTTACTATTAATATCTTGTTTATATTTTATTAATGAAAAATTATCTACAGATTTTATCCAAGTCTTTAATTATGATTTTTATATATTAATTTTTTGTCTGCTGTTTATGTCTCAAGTTATTTTATCTTTGAGATGGTTTTTTTTATCAAAAAGTTTAAATAAAAAAATAGATTTTCTTCAATCGATAAATTTTGGTTTTACATTCACTTCTT
>CACNAR010000017.1 GCA_902618485.1 uncultured Pelagibacteraceae bacterium | reverse complement strand
GATAACTGCATTGAAGTTATAAAAAAAGGTGGAACTGTTTTATGCGATGATTACAATTTAGGCTCAGCACCAGGTGTTAAAGAAGCTATAGACGAATTCGTAAATAAAAATCAATTAAATGTTGATATACTTTGTGAAAATCGATTTGCTAAAATTCAAAAATAAAAAACTATCTTTGATTTAATTGTAGAACTTTTCTGTGTTTATTACCTTTGTAGCTCGCCAATGGTCTAATTAGTTTATTTGCAGCATGTTGTTCCATTATATGCGCTGACCATCCTGTAATTCTCGAAATTACAAATATTGGTGTAAAAAAATCTGTGTCAAAACCCATTAAATGATACGTAGGTCCAGTAGGATAATCTACATTAGGATGTATGTTTTTTTTATCAATCATAACTTTTTCAATAATATCGTAAATTTTTTCAAACTTTTTATCTTTTTTGATTTTCGCTACTTTAGCAAAATATTTTCTCATGGTAGGAACTCTCGAGTCACCAGATTTATAAACTCTATGACCAAAACCCATTACAACTTCCTTTTTCGCGAGTGCATTGTTTATCCAATTTAATGCATTTTTAGGACTTTTTATTTTATTCATCATATGCATGACTTCTTCATTAGCTCCACCATGAAGAGGACCTTTTAAACTTGCTATTGCACCAGTTATAGCTCCGTGAATATCAGACAAACTACTTGTAATAGTTCTTGCTGTAAATGTTGAAACATTGAAACTGTGTTCAGCGTATAAAATTAAAGATACATCAAAAGCTTTTACAATTTCTTTTTGAGGAACTTTTCCAAAGCACATATGAAAAAAATTCTCAGACATATTTAAATTTTTTTTTGGTTTAATTATACTTTTACCTTTTCTAATTCTATAAAATGCAGCTAAAGCGGTTGGTGTTTTCGCTAAAATTCTAACTGCTTTTCTCATGTTTGCTTCAGGTGAAGAGTCTGATGTCTCTTTATCCTCTAAACCCATGATGCTGACCGCAGTTCTAGCTACATCCATTGGATGGGATTTTTTAGGCATTCTTTTAATGAACGAGTATAGATCTTTTGAGAGATCTCTATTATTTCTCTCTTCTTTTTCAAATTTTCTTAATTCTATTGAGTTCGGTAAATCTTTATTCAAAATTAAATAGGCGACCTCTTCAAATTTACAATATTCACACAAATCTTGTGCTGCATAACCTCTATAGGTAAGAGAATTTATCTCAGGCATAACTTTTGAAACTTCTGTTTCATCAACAACTATTCCAAGTAAGCCTTTTTTTATGTCATCGCTCATTATTCATGTCCATCCGTATTAAAATTATAAATAGTTTCGTCTAAACTATTATATTTTTCATAATCTACAAGCTCGTATAGTCTTTTTCTAGTTTGCATCTTATCTATAATATTGTTTTGGTGTCCATTTGCATAAATGTCTCTCAATCCATCTTCAACGTTTTTCATTGCTAATCTTTGAGTGGTGACTGGATAAATAACTATATTATAACCAAATTGTTCCAATTCTTTAAAATTGAATAATTTGGTTTTTCCAAATTCTGTCATATTCGCTAATAAATAGCATGAGAGCTCTTTTCTTACTTTTTCAAAATCTTTTTCATCATGTAAAGCTTCTGGAAAAACAATTTCAGCTCCAGCATCGACATAAGCTTTGCATCTATCAATCATCTTATCTATTCCCTCTACACTTTTTGCATCTGACCTAGCTATAATTTTAAAATTCTTATCTTTTCTAGCTGAGACACATTCTTTAATCTTTTTAACCATAGCGTCAGTAGAAATCAGCTCTTTATTATCTAGATGACCACATCTTTTCCTTTCAATCTGATCTTCTATATGTACAGCTGAAATTCCAAATTCCTCAAAAGTTTCAATTGTTTCTTTACAAGATTTAAAACCTGTGTCTATATCAACAATAGTCGGAAGATTTGTAACTCTAGATATTAGATATGATCTTGTACTTACATCTTGCAAGGTTGTTAATCCAATATCAGGAAAACCAAGATCATTAGCCATAACACCACCTGAAACATAAACTGCGTCATAACCAATTTCTTCGATAAGTTTTGCTGTTAAAGGATTATAAGCACCAGGAACCCTTAAAATTCTATTTGATTTTAATTTCTTATCGAAATCTTCTCTTTTTTGATTTGGTTTTTTCTCAACAAAATGCATTAAAAAATTCCTTTTTTTAAGTTTCTCTTAAGCTTATTTTTTTTCACTTCTATGTTCAATTTATCTAATTGACCTGATTTTAATTTTTTTAAATTCTGTACTACTTTTAAAAATCTATCACTTTCTTTTTTAGTCAATAAATTTTCGGTTAAAGTTAAAAATTTATTTATGTAATTCTTTCTTTTAAAAGGTCTTAATCCATAAGGATGG
>CACNAR010000016.1 GCA_902618485.1 uncultured Pelagibacteraceae bacterium | reverse complement strand
TATATGCTGAGATGAAATTCTTAGAGTTGCCCTATCTTCCATCAAACCTATATTGTTAATATCCGGTACCTTAGAACAACCCACACCTTGATCTACCCATCTTACAACATAACCTAATAATGTTTGTGCGGAGTTAGAAATTTCTTTATTTATATCTTCTACAGACCAATTAGGTCGGTCTGCTGTTGGTATTGTTAAGAGATCATCAATTTTAGCTGGCTCTCTACCCATTAATTTTTTTTGCTCATTAAAAATATTTATTTCATGATAATGTAATGAATGTAAAGCAGCGGCTGTTGGAGATGGAACCCATGCACAGTTTGCGCCTGCTTTTAGGTGCCCTTTTTTTTGATCCATCATATCTTTCATTTTATCTGGCATTGCCCACATTCCTTTTCCAATTTGTGCTATTCCAGAAAATCCACATTTTAACCCAATATCAACATTATTATTTTCATAAGCGTTTATCCATTTAGATGATTTCATATCACCTTTTTTAATCATAGGGGCAGCTTCCATTGATGTATGCATTTCATCACCAGTTCTATCTAAGAAACCAGTATTTATGAAAAAAACTCTATGTTTAAGACTTCTAATACATTCTTTTAAATTTGCAGACGTTCGTCTTTCTTCATCCATAATACCAATTTTACAAGTATACTTAGGTAAATTTAGGACTTCCTCAACTTTAGAAAAAATTAAATCTGTAAACGCCGTCTCATCTGGGCCATGCATTTTAGGTTTTACTATATACACAGATCCAGTTCTTGAATTATTTTTGTTTTTAATATCATGTAGTGCAGCTGCTACTGTTATAAATGCATCCATAATTCCCTCTGGTATTTCACTTCCATCACTTAATAAAATAGAACGGTTAGTCATTAAATGACCAACATTTCTTGTAAGTAAAAGGCTTCTACCATGTAACTTTAAACCTTTACCATTTTTTGAGATATAACTTCTGTTTGGATTTAGCTTTCTTTCAAATAATTTACCTTCTTTTTCAAATTTTGATTTTAAATCACCTTTCATAAGGCCTAGCCAATTTCGATAGCAAATAATTTTATCTTCTGAGTCAACTGCCGCGACACTATCTTCATTATCACAAATTGTTGACACTGCTGACTCTAGTATTATGTCACTAATTCCGGCATGATCTTGTTGAGCAGCAAACGCTCTAGGGTCTTTTAAAATTTCAATATGTAAACCATTATTTTTTAGAATAATTGCAGATGGATTATCACTTTCACCTCTGTGTCCGATAAATTTATTCTCATCTTCCAAATCAAAAATATCAGCACCTTTTAAAACTTTTAATTTACCGTATTTTACAGCTATACTTGTAATTTCACTCCAATTCAGTCCAGCTAATGGGAAGTACTTATCTAAAAAATCTCTACCATATTTGATAACCATTTCACCCCTTAGAGGGTCATATCTCTCAGATACGCTATCCTCAGACTGCTCAATTACATCCGTACCATACAAACTATCATATAAACTCATCCATCTTGCATTCGCAGCATTTAAGGCATACCTTGCGTTCATGATGGGCACTACTAATTGAGGTCCAGCTATATTTGCAATTTCTTCATCCACATTTTTAGTTTCTATTTTAAAATCAGGCCCCTCATTTTTTAAATAATCAATTTCTTGATTTTCAGTTGCGACTAATACATCCCCAATTTTTGCTGTTTCAGCCTTCTTAAATACGTGAGAAATGATGGATAAACCATTAATTTTTAAAAGTGGTTTTCCTGGCAACCTAGTAGCTGCTAGTCTTGATGGGATTATAATTAGTGTTTTCATGCGTCATTGTTATTTATTAATACAATACAGGTAGAGGCAATAATATACATTAAATATGTAAGCAATTTTTATTTTATAATGTTATACGTTCAAAATAAAATATATAAATGGATTCTTTTGAAATAAACAAAATAGTAGCTGCGATTTTGCTTGTTGCTCTCCTTTTAATAGGTATTAGCAAACTATCTAGCATGATTTTCTATGTTGAAAAACCTAAAACGCCGGGATACGCAGTTAATGTTGAACAGTCAGTTACTACACAGTTAAAAACTGAAGGTGAAACTGTAGAGCAAAAAATAGATATCGCTGCTTTAATGGCAATGGGAGATATTGCAACTGGAGAAAAAGTTTTTAAAAAGTGTGCAGCTTGTCATTCAATTGTAAAAGGTGGAAAAAATAATATTGGGCCCGCACTGTACAATGTTGTTGGAAGAAAAATTGGCAGTGTAAATGATTACAAATATTCTAAAGCATTAGCTGGATATGGAAAGGAATGGACATTTGAGGAATTAAATGGGTATTTGATCAAACCTGCCAAATGGATTAAAGGAACCAAGATGGCATTTGCAGGATTGAGAAAAGAGAAAGATAGGGCTTCAGTGATTAAGTACTTGAACAAAAACTCAGACAACCCTTTGCCTCTACCTTAATTTTCCAAAACAATAAAGTAAGATAGATTTTTGCACATGCACCCTGTTAAGCGCCTGTATCCAAACTTTT
>CACNAR010000015.1 GCA_902618485.1 uncultured Pelagibacteraceae bacterium | reverse complement strand
TAAAAGACATAGAGCAAAAAAAAATAATAACTATAATTAAAAAATACTTTGGATAAATTATCTTTATAAACTAAGTAAGTTACAAATTTACTATCTTAAATTTTAAATCTTTTATTTCATCAATTTTATGGGAGGACATAATTATAGTTCTATTTTCTAACTTAGACAAATTTTCTAAGATTTCTTTCGATGTCTTTATATCGAGTGAGCTTGTAGGCTCATCCAGAATTACTATAGGTGACTCTCTATAAATCGATCTAGCAATTGCAATTCTTTGCGCTTGGCCACCACTAACATTTTTACCAAGTTCACCCACCTTAGTATTTAAACCATTTTTCAGTTGTTTAATAAAATTGTCAAGTGATGATAATTTTAAGGCTTCTTTAAGTTTGTCCCCATCATAATTTTGATCATTAAGAACGATGTTTTTTAAAATAGTATTATCTAATAGTAATACTTTTTGAGGAACATAGCTTATAATTGATTTTATATCATTATTTCCTGACGAGTTTGAAATTAATTTTTCATTTAAATAAATTTTTCCTTTTATTGGTTTTCTAAATCCTAAAATTAAATCTAAAATAGTTGACTTTCCAGAACCGCTTTCACCAACTAAACAAATTTTATCACCTTTTTTGAGCTTGATATTAAAATTTTCTATTAATTTTTGTTCCTCATTATAATTAAATTTTATGTTTTCTAATTTTAAATTTTCAAATGTTAAATTAGTATTTGAATTTTTAATAAATTCTTCTTTTTTAATTTCTTCTATATTATGTTTTTCTAATTGATCTATTGTGTAATTTAGGCTTTTGATTATGCTTGTTCCAACAAATATTTCTTGAAAAGTTGGTATTAATTTATATCCAGCAAATATTAGTATAATTATCATTATAAAGTATTCACTGATATTCTTATCTTGAGAATATAAAGTACTTATAACTCCCAGTAAAATTACAGAAGTTATTAAAATAGTTTCCAAAACATATTTTGGAAGTAATGTTATTGAAGAATTTATAAATTTAGAGTCATTAAGATTATTATTAATTTTAATCATATCTTTGAGAAAATCACCTTTGAGATTGAATATGTCTATTTCTCTAAAGCTTGTGAAAGTTTCATTTATTGTTTTTACTTTTTTGAATGACTCTTCTGTTATATTTTTTCCATTTTCAAAGAGTTTTTTTTCAATTTTTTTATAAAAAAGAAAATAATAAGCTATTATAAAAGTTGTTATAAACATTGATAAATAAAAATTAATAAATACAAATGATATTAAGAAAATTATCATTACTAGTATTCTAGAAAAAATTCTTAAAAGAAACATAACACCACTGTAAATAAATCTATCTGTCTCTTCAGTTAATAGAATTATTAATCTGTTAGTGTTCAGTGCTGACAACTCACTAATATTTTTTTTTAGTCCATTAAAGTAAAGGTTGTTAGATAAAAGCTTAGCAATACTATAACTTACTTTTAGACTTAGTCTTACAGAAAGAAAAACAAGTATTTGACTAATTATAAAAAAAGTTAGAAAAAATAGTGGTAAAAAAATTTTTATAATTAAATTATCATTTAATAACTGATCTAAATTAAAAAAAGTTAAAATTTTAATAAGTTTCTCATTACTCAAAATGTCGTTATTAAGAAAAATTGCCACTGCAGGACCAATCGAGTAAATTGTGATTATCTCAAATAAAGCGGTGACTAAAAAAAAAATTTGAAGATAAAGTAAACTCTTGTGTGTTTCTTTTGGAATTAAATTAAAACCAGATATAATTGATTTTATCATGCGTAACTTTAAAAATTAATCAGTTTTTCTGACTCTAGATCAAAAAAAATTTTATCTTTTAATGATTTTTGTGCTTCATCAAAATCTAAATTGGAATATTCTTTAAAACTATTTTTAAAATAAGCTTCTTTAACAGTTTTAATTTTGAATCTATCCACATATTTTTTATTTACAAAAAATAAGTTATTCCCATTTAAATTCGACCCTAATAAAAAATATCCTTTTTTATTTGCCAAACTGTTAATCGCATTTATTGAAGCACCGTAATATAGCTTTTCAGAATTATTATTCTCTCTAACAAAATTCTTTTGATAAGGTATTGTAATTGAGGCTTCATTACCTAAAAGACTGTTATATTCGCATATAAGAAAAACTGGTTCTAACTTTTTAAAATCAAGACTTTTTAATATCCAATAATCATTTCCATCGATATCTATAGATAAAATCCCTAAAGATTTATCCTTTAAATAATCATTAATTATTAAATTTATATTTTCAATGGTAATGAATTGCTCTCTAGCTTCTAAATTATACTTCCAATAATAATAACTATTTTTTATTCTATTTATATTTACCTTATCTCCATCCAAGACTAATCCACTCCAGCTATTATTTAAAAGTAAAAAACGCGTATTTGACTCCTCATAATCTTCAACACCAAATTCAATAAATGTTTTTGGAATATCTTTTACTGAATTAATTAAGTATTGTATTATGCCATCTTCCCCAAACTGAGAAAATACAGAAAATTCGTAATCATTTATATCTTTACTCGTTTTCTTTAAATTTTGATTTATTAAAATTTTACTATTTAGGATTTTGAGACTTTCCAAATTCTTTTTAAAT
>CACNAR010000014.1 GCA_902618485.1 uncultured Pelagibacteraceae bacterium | reverse complement strand
GAGCTGTTGAAAACGATGAAGAATGGGCATTGAAAAGTCCAGCTGACGGGTCCATTCAACAAAAAATTTCCGCAAGAAATTTATGGATAAGATTATTAACAGCTCGGATTGAAACTGGCGAACCTTATATTATTTACATTGACACTGTTAACAGACAAATCCCACAACATCACAAACTTGCAAACCTTACAGTTAAAACATCTAATCTTTGCAGTGAAATAACTTTACCAACAGGTATAGACAAGGACGGAAGAGACAGAACAGCCGTTTGCTGTTTGTCATCTTTAAATTTAGAAAAATACGATGAGTGGAAAGACGATCCAAACATGATTGCAGATGTAATGAGATTTTTAGACAATGTTTTATCTGATTTTATTAACAAAGCTCCAGATCAATTTAAAGATGCTAAGTATTCTGCGGAAAGAGAAAGAAGTGTTGGCTTGGGTGTAATGGGTTTTCATTCTTTTTTACAAAAGAAGAGAATTCCACTTGAATCTGTAATGGCAAAATCTTGGAATAAAAAAATATTTAAACAAATTGATGAACAAGTCAATCAAGCTTCTAAAGACTTGGCAGAGGAAAGAGGTGCTTGTCCAGATGCAGCTGAGTATGGTTACATGGAAAGATTTTCAAATAAAACCGCAATAGCTCCAACTGCATCCATTTCAATTATTTGTGGAGGTGCTTCACCAGGTGTTGAACCAATTGCAGCTAATAGTTATACGCACAAAACCTTGTCAGGTTCTTTTAATGTTAGAAACAGATATCTTGAAGAAATACTTGAAAGTCATGGTAAAAATGATGATGAAACATGGTCTACAATTACTACAAATCAAGGTTCAGTTTCTCACTTAGATTTTTTAACTGATCTTGAAAAAGATGTTTTCAAAACAGCATTTGAGTTAAATCAAAAATGGATTATTGAATTAAGTGGAGATCGAACTCCGTATATCTCTCAAGCACAATCAGTAAATTTATTTTTGCCAGCAGATGTTCACAAAAAAGAATTACATAGAATTCATTTTGATGCATGGAAAAAGGGTCTTAAAAGCCTCTATTACTGTAGATCAAAATCAATTCAAAGAGCTGAAAATATCAATAATGCTAACTCTACTGATATTACAGCTAATGTGTATAAATCAAAAAAACAACAATCTAACGAACAACCAGAATACGAGGAGTGTTTATCATGTCAGTAGCAGAGAAAACTAAGACGGAGAAAAAAGAAATTATTCAACCAAAAAAGATGGGTTTATTAGTAGAAAACCCAGTATACAAACCATTTAGATATCCATGGTGTTATGATGCATGGTTAACACAGCAAAGAATTCACTGGTTACCGGAAGAGGTGCCACTTGGTGACGATGTAAGAGACTGGCAAAAAAATTTGTCACAACCTGAAAAAAATTTGGTCACTCAAATATTTAGATTTTTCACTCAAGCAGATGTTGAGGTTAACAACTGTTATTTGAGACACTACACAACAGTATTTAAACCAACCGAAGTACTAATGATGATGACTGCTTTTGCAGCAATGGAAACTGTTCACGTAGCTGCGTACTCACACTTATTAGATACAATTGGGATGCCTGAGTCAGAGTATTCAGCCTTTATGAAGTACAAGGAAATGAAAGATAAATATGATTATATGCAAGGTTTTAACGTAAATTCAAAAGAAGACATTGCAAAGACAGTTGCAGTTTTTAGTGCTTTTACAGAAGGTTTGCAGTTATTTGCTAGTTTCGCAATTCTTTTAAATTTTCCAAGACATAACAAATTGAAAGGAATGGGACAGATAGTAACTTGGTCTGTTAGAGATGAAACTCTTCATTGCAACTCAATGATTAGAATCTTTAAAGAATTTATAAAAGAGAACCCAGAAATTTGGACACCAAAACTTAAAAAAGAACTTTACGAAGCTTGCAGAACAATTGTTGAGCACGAAGATGCTTTTATAGATTTAGCTTTTGAAATGGGTCCAATGGAGGGTTTAACTGCACAAGAGGTTAAGGACTACATTAGATTTATTGGAAATAGAAGATTGGTCCAATTAGGATTAGAGCCAATTTATGATGTAGAAAAAAATCCACTTGGATGGCTCGATACAATGCTAAATGCTGTTGAGCATATGAACTTCTTTGAAGGTCGTGCTACTGAGTATTCTAAAGCATCAACACAAGGGACTTGGGTTGAAGCCTTTAGTTAATTTTTAAATAAATCACTAGATAGAGGGCCATAAATTATCTAATATAGTTAGATGATTATCTCACCTTGTATAAGTATTTGTAAAACAGACCCTGTAACGGGTTATTGTTATGGGTGTGGAAGGACTAATGAGGAAAAAAAGAATTGGAAACTCAGTGAAACAAATGATGAATGGAAGCAAAAAAATCTCATAGAAATCAAAAGTAGACTTAATGGCTGGCAATTAAGAAGCTTTGAGGAGTCTTATAAAAATAAAGTTGAAAACGGTGTTTCCCTTTTTAAAAAAGAAATGCTTAAATAAATTAACTTTGATCAAATTAAATAATTTAAAAATCAATAAATTTATTAATGAAATATAAGAAATATTTTAGAAAAACAAGCCTTAAGCAAAAAGGCCATGGAGATTTTCTTTTAGACGAAGTTAGAAAAGAAAAACCTAAAATTTTTTTAGAGATAGGAGTTTTTCATGGAG
>CACNAR010000013.1 GCA_902618485.1 uncultured Pelagibacteraceae bacterium | reverse complement strand
TCTCTTAGTTTTTGTGAACAAGAATTAAAAAATCAAATAAAAAATTTAAATAATAATAAAATACAAACTTTATTATTTCATGATGTTAAAATATTATTTACCAATATTGGACCAAAAATATTCAATAATTTAGAAATATTAAAAAATAAAGGTTACTTCAGAAAAATAGGAATTTCCATTTATGGCACAGATTGCTTAAAATATTTAACATCCAAGTATAATTTTAATGTAGTTCAATGTCCCTACAATATACTAGATAAGAGAATAGTATATTCTGGATGGCTCAATAAATTGAAAAAAAAAGGGATTGAAGTTCATGTTAGATCAATTTTTTTACAAGGACTGTTGGTCAATGAAAAAATTTATAAAAAAAATTATTTTAAAAAATGGAGAAACAAAATTTCAAATTGGTTTGATTATTTGAATAAGAATGGAATTTCTCCTATTAATTATTGCCTAAATGATTTGCTAAGTCATGATTTTGATCAAATAATAATTGGTATAAATAGTAGAGATCATTTAAAAGAAATATTCAATTTTAAATTAATAGAAAATAAAGATAAGATGGTTGATTTTACAACAAAAGATTTAAAATTAGTTGACCCAAGATGCTGGAAATAAAATGAAAATTAAAAGTGGTATAAGTTTATATAGATTTGCAAAAAAAATAATTCCAGGTGGTACAACTTTATTTTCCAAAAGATCAGAGCTACATTTACCAAATAAGTGGCCAGCTTATTTTAGCAAAGGAAAAGGAACTTTCTTATGGGATTTAAAAGGGAATAAATTCTTAGATATGTTTTGTGCTGTTGGAACGAATGTTCTAGGTTATGCTAATAGTACAGTTAATAAATCTGTTTCTAATACAATTAATAAGAGCAATATGTCCACTTTAAACTGCCCTGAGGAAGTATATTTAGCAAATAATATTATTAAACATCATCCCTGGGCATCTATGGCTAAATTTACTAGAGGTGGAGGCGAAGCAAATGCTGTAGCGATTAGAATTGCTAGATCAAACACAAAAAAAAAGAATGTTGCTTTTTGTGGTTATCATGGATGGCACGATTGGTATCTTTCTGCAAATATAAATTCAAAAAAAAACTTAGATCAACATTTAATGTCAGGGCTAAATTATGACGGCTTACCAGATAATTTAAGAAATACTTCTTTCCCTTTTCCATTCAATGACATTGAGTATTTGTATAAATTGATTAACAAAAAAAAAATTGGGATTATCAAAATGGAAGTGATGAGAAACATAAAACCAAAGAATAATTTTTTAAAAAAAGTAAGAGATATATGTAATAAAAAGAAGATAATTTTGATTTTTGATGAATGTACTACTGGTTACAGGGAAAATATGGGAGGTATACATCTTAATTTTAAGATAAATCCAGATATAGCTATATTTGGAAAAGCTCTAGGTAATGGTTTTGCTATTAACGCAATAATTGGTAAAAAAAAATTAATGAGAAAAGCTGAAAACACTTTTATAAGCAGTACTTTTTGGGGTGAAAGAGCTGGTTATACAGCTGCTATTGCTACAATTAAAGAATTAAAAAGACTACATGCTTTTAAAAAGGTAAAGGCAAACGGACAAATGATCAAAACAGTATGGTTAAATTTGTCAAAAAAGTATAACGTCCCAATAAAAGTTATGGGTACTAATGCCATACCATCATTTGAATTTTTAAAAAATCATGCTTTAAATAAGACATACTTAACTCAAGAAATGTTAAAAAATAAAATTTTAGCAACTAATACAATTTATGTAAATATCTTCCATAAAAAAGAAATTATAAAAAAATATAAAAAGGTTTTAGACAAGATTTTTTTTGATATTGGACAGAATAAAAATTTAAAAAAAAATCTTAAATCTAAAATTTGTTATAAACCAATTAGCAGAATTAACTAAAATATGAAAAATATTCCATATGGCAGACAATGTATTGATCAAAATGATAAGAAAATTGTATTAAATTCATTAAAAAACAATTTTATAACCACAGGACCATATGTAGAAAAATTTGAAAATAAATTAAAAAAATATCTAAAATGCAAATTTAGCCATGTATGCAGTAGTGGTACAGCTGCTTTACACTTAGCTATGCTTTCCATGGACTTAAAAAAAAATGATGTAATTTTAATGCCTTCAGTAAATTTTATAGCTTCATACAATATGGCAAAAGCTATGAATTTAAGAGTACATCTTGTTGATGTAGATGATGATATTGGTCAAATAACACCTAAAAAAGTTATAGAATGTATTAAAAAAAATAGAATAAAAAAAATTAAAGCTTTAATTACCATGCATCATGGAGGATATCCAGAGCATACAATTGATTTCTATAACTTAAAAAAAAAATATAATTTTATAATTATCGAAGATGCTTGTCATGCTTTAGGAGCTGAATATAAATATCGTAATAACTTCGTAAAGATAGGTTCGTGTAAACATTCAGATATTTGTACATTTTCATTGCATCCAGTAAAGACTATAACTTCCGGCGAAGGTGGCGTTATAACTACAAATAATTTAGCAATTTCAAAAAAAATAAAATTATTTAGAAATCATGGAATAAATAAAGATATTAAACAACATTGGAAATATGATATTTTGAACGTTGGTTATAATTATCGTCTTTCAGATATAAATTGTGCACTAGGGTTATCTCAGTTGGATAAAATTAATTTATTTTTAAATAAGAGAAA
>CACNAR010000012.1 GCA_902618485.1 uncultured Pelagibacteraceae bacterium | reverse complement strand
GATTTTGAAAATCTAAAATTCGTAATTTTATTATTTATAAAATTGATTGTCTCTCCTTCATGCAGTACCAATATCTGAGAATCTCTTTTATCAACAAATTTTCCTTTTTTTGCATAAGTAATTTGAAAATTATTAATATTTTCTTCTTTCTTTAAGTATATATTTAATAAATTTCCATTTTTGTCTTTACCATCACTATAAATTGTAACATTTCTTATAGTGTCATTAAATTTTTTTTGCTTAATAAAGCTCTCTAAAAAATTGACGGAAGATGTCCTTAAAAAAGATCTTGCTTTGTCTAGTGAATTGGGAACTACAAATGCAGCTAAGGTTATTTGCATAAATGTTAAAAAAACTGAAAAAATAAATAAAAAATTTATGAGTTGAATTTTATTGACACCAAAATTCCAAAAAATTATCAATTCATTTTTTAATTCATATTTTGAGATTACATAAAAAAAACTGAAAAAAAATACAAAAGGCAAAACTTTGCTAAGGATTTTTGGAAAATTGAGCAATGAATAATTTATATATACCAAATAGTCTCTGCCATCTTCTATCATTATGTCTAAAAAATTAACTGCTTGAAATACCCAGATAATAATACTTGCACTAAAAAGAGTAATTAGGAAAAAGATTAAACAATCAGATAATAATTTTCTAAATAATATTTTTTCCATTGAAATCTAATAAATACTAATTATATAATTTAAAAATTAGCTTACAATTAATATACAACTTAAAGTACACATATATAAAAAATGTCAATAAAAATAAGCTTTAAAAAAAGTATCTTAGGAAAAATCTCCTCAAATTTGGTCTTATTTGTGGATGAAAAATTCAATATAAAATTGATCAGGAAATATATTTCGAGTTCAGAGTTTTCTTTCATATCTGACTTATTGAAGACAAGTGATTTAAAAAAAAAATTGTTAATTTTTGAATTAAGTTCCAAAAAAAAAATAGTTTTAATTTCAATTAAAAAAAGCATGAACAATTATGAGATTGAAAATTTAGGAGCAGAGTTACATGGCATGATTAATAATGCAAAAAGCACTGAATATTTTGTCAATTCCGACAGCATTATTAGTAGTAATAAAAATTTTATTGGACACTTTCTTCATGGACTGAAATTAAAATCATATAATTTTAGAAAATATAAAACAAAAAATGAAAAAAAATTAATTAATATAAATGTTTTTGGAAAAAAAAATAACACTTCAGTCAAAGATCAATTAAAATTTAGATCCTTAGAGGAGGGAACTTTTTATGCAAGAGATTTAGTTTCAGAACCAGGTAATGTGTTACACCCTGACGAATATGTAAAAAGAATAAAATCGCTAAAGAAATATGGTTTAAAAATAAATATTTATGATCAAAAAAAATTGAAGAAGCTAGGTATGAATGCTTTGCTAGGTGTGGGTCAAGGAAGCATAAGAGGTTCATACCTTGTTACTATGGAGTGGAAAGGTCTCAAGAATAATTCAAAACCCCTAGCTTTTATTGGTAAGGGAGTTTGTTTTGATACAGGTGGCTATTCTTTAAAACCCGCTAAGTTCATGGAGGACATGACTTATGATATGGCTGGCTCAGCTGCTGTTGTTGGATTAATGATGAATCTTGCATTAAGAAAAGCAAAAATAAATGTGATTGGTGTCGTAGGATTAGTAGAAAATATGGTTAGTGGAAACGCTCAAAGGCCAGGTGATATAGTAAAATCTTATAGTGGAAAAACGATAGAAATTTTAAATACAGATGCAGAGGGAAGATTAGTTTTAGCTGATGCAATTACATTTACAGAAAAAAAATATAAACCTAAATTTATAATTGACTTAGCTACATTAACAGGAGCAATAATTGTATCTTTAGGATCTGAATACGCAGGTCTTTTTTCAAATGATGAGAAATTATCAAAAGAATTAATTGATGCAGGTAAAAAAGTTGAGGAAAAATTATGGAGAATGCCGTTGCATGAAAATTTTGATAAATTAATAAATTCAAAGAATGCTGATATGCAAAATATAAATTATGTTGGAGGTGCAGGCTCAACTACTGCTGCTCAATTTTTGCAAAGATTTATCTTAAATAAAACCCCTTGGGCACATTTAGATATTGCGGGAATGGCTTTTTCAAAATATGGAGGAGCGTTAAACTCGGGTGGAGCTACTGGTTATGGAGTAAGATTGTTAAATCAATTAATCGAGGATTATTATGAGTAATGTTAAACAAACATTGTCAATAATTAAACCCGATGCTGTAGAGAGGAATTTAGATGGTCAAATAAAAGAGGAATTTTTAAATAATGGTTTTAAAATTATTCAAGAAAAAAAAATTCAGATAGAAAAACAAGAGGCAGAAAAATTTTATAAAGTTCATGAGACAAAGCCATTCTATAATGATTTATGCTCTTACTTATCCTCAGGACCAATAGTAGTTATGATACTTGAAAGGGAAAATGCTATTATAGCTAATAGAGAATTAATGGGATCAACAAATCCAAAAGAAGCCGCAGAGGGTACATTAAGAAAAAAATTTGGAATTTCTATTGATAAAAATTCTGTTCACGGTTCAGACAGTGAAGAGAATGCAAGAATTGAAATTGACTTTTTTTTTAAGTCCTAGAAAGTATTTTTTTTAAAGCTTTTGGATATAGCAAGTGCTCCTGTTTTAGGATTTTTTTTGACAAGGATTTTGGATCATCTTTTTTATTTATCTTTACCCTTTTCTGAATAATGATTTTACCAGAATCTAGTTTTGAATTGACAAAATGAACAGTACAACCTGAAAATTTTTCTTTGTTAAATATAGCTCTTTCATGTGTGTTTAGTCCTTTATATTTAGGTAATAGTGAGGGATGTATATTCAATATTTTACCTTTAAATCTTTTAATGAAACTTTCTGAGAGTATTTTCATAAATCCTGCTAGACAAATTAATTGAGTTTCTCTTTTTTTTAAAATTTCAAAAATTTTTTTTTCATCTTTATTTTTTCGTTTGAAGTCAAAAATTTTATAATAAATTTTATTTTTCTTTAAAAATTGTATTGATTTACTTTTTTTATTACTAGATATAACGAAATCAACTTTGATTGGGGCATTTTTTTTTTTAGAAAATTTGACTAAATTTTTCATATTACTTCCATTACCAGAAATAAAAATCGCTGTTCTTTTTTTTAATACCAATTGATTTTACCATGTAATTTGATTTGTTTTTTTCCACCACATATTTCTCCTATGATATAAGGTTTATATTTCTTAGGAAAAAATTTTATAACTTTACTGTAATTTTTTGGATTTATAACCAGACAAAAACCAACACCACAATTAAACGTTTTCAACATTTCTTCATCACTTATATTGTGACTTTTTAACCAATGAAATATTTTAAGAGGATTAATTTTAAATAAATTTATTTTAGCGCAAAGATTATATGGTAAAATTCTTTTTAAGTTATCAACTATTCCTCCTCCTGTTATGTTTGCACATCCATTAAGAAGATTATTATCAATAAGATTTAAAACTTCTTTAACATAAATTCTAGTAGGCATAATTAATTGTTTTTTAAGAAATTTATTTTTATTTATATTTATTTTTTTTATATCTATCAATTTTCTTACTAATGAATATCCATTCGAGTGTAATCCACTAGATGGAACTGCTAAAATTAAGTCATTTTTTTTGATTTTATTTCCATTAGGTATTTTTTTTTCTTCAACAATTCCAACAGCAAAACCTGCAATATCAAATTTATTCTTAGCATATGTACCTGGCATCTCCGCAGTTTCACCACCAACTAATCTACACTTTGAAATTTTACATCCTTTTATAATTCCACTTAAAATTGATTTTAACTTTGATAAATTAATTTTATTGATTGATATATAATCTAAAAAAAATAATGGTTTCGCACCTTGAACTATCAGATCATTTACACTCATAGCAACTAGGTCGATTCCTATAGTATTATATTTATTAAGGTCATTTGCGATTTCAATTTTTGTGCCAACTCCATCCGTACAAGCTACAATTTTAGGATTTTTTAAATTTCTGGGAATATTGTTGATTGAGCCAAAACCACCAATGTTATTCAACTTTTTTTTGCCCTTTTTTCTTGTAGAAATATTAGATATGAATTTTACAAATTTATCAGCAGCATTAATGTCAACACCACTTTTTTTATATGTTAATGTGTTTTTAATCATTAATTTTTATTATGATATTTAAAATAAAAAAAAATATACTTAAAATCTTATATATTTTTTTAGTTTTACTATCT
>CACNAR010000011.1 GCA_902618485.1 uncultured Pelagibacteraceae bacterium | reverse complement strand
GCTCAGCTGGATAGAGCATCGGTTTTCTAAACCGAGGGTCGTAGGTTCGAATCCTTCAGGGCGCGCCAATATTCACATTTTTTTTAATATTTTTTTCTAATAATTTGCTTGACTTGATTTTTTAAAATAACTTTTTTCAAAAACTTTTTCTTGAAGAGCGTTTTTTTACATGATTAAATTGAGAATATTCAAAACGTTGTTTTGAATTATTTGTTAACAAATAAATAATAACAGAAGGAAGAATAATGTTTAAATACTTAAAACAACTAACTTCTTTAGTTGCTATGGTAGCTGTGTTGTTTACTTTTACAACAGAGTCTATGGCTGCTAAAAAATCTAAAACACTTAAAAACACTCAAAAAAAGGGTTTTGTAAGATGTGGAGTATCTCAAGGTCTTCCAGGATTTTCTAACGCTGATGCTGCAGGAAATTGGACTGGTGTTGACGTTGATGTATGTAGAGCAGTAGCTGCTGCAGTACTAGGTGATGCAAACAAAGTTAAGTTTACACCACTAAGTGCTAAAGAAAGATTTACAGCTCTTACATCTGGTGAGATTGATATCTTATCAAGAAACACAACTTGGACACTTTCTAGAGATGCTGATATCGGACTTACTTTCGTGGGTGTAAACTTTTACGATGGTCAAGGTTTCATGGTAAGAAAAAGTTCAGGTATTACTTCAACAGGCCAATTCAAAGATGGTATCTCAGCTTGTACAAACATTGGTACAACAACTGAGTTAAATATGAGAGACTTCTTTAATTCTAAAGGAATCAAGTATGAGCCAGTAGCATTTGAAAAAGCTGATGAAGTCGTAGCTGCTTACGATGCAGGTAGATGTGATACTTACACTACTGATAAATCTGGTTTAGCTGCTCAAAGAACAAAAATGAAGAACCCTGATGAACACATTGTTTTACCAGAAACTATTTCTAAAGAACCTTTAGGACCAGTTGTAAGACAAGGTGACTCAGTTTGGGAAGATATCGTAAGATGGTCTTTGAACACAATGATCGAAGCTGAAGAATATGGAATTACTTCAGCAAATGCAGACATGATGAAAACTTCTGACAATCCAGCAATCAAAAGATTAGTTGGAGCTGAAGGTGAATTAGGTGCTGCTTTTGGTCTAGACAATGACTGGAGCTTAAGAATTATCAAGCAAGTTGGTAATTACGGTGAAAGCTATAAGAGAAATATTGCTGACACTGGAATTTTACCTGACAGAGGTCCAAACCAATTATGGACAAAAGGCGGAATACTTTACGTTCCACCTGCAAGATAATTTCAGTTTAAAATACTTAAAAAAGGGCTAGATTTTTCTAGCCCTTTTTTTATAAATTCATATATTATCACATTTGTGAATCTGAAACTTAAAGACATTGTTCCTCAATTAATCACAGTCATAGCTGTGGTTTTAATTTTTGGTTTTTTTACCTACAACGCTCAAATCAATATGGAAAATAGAGGTATTGATTTTGGATATGGTTTTTTATCACAAGAGTCTTCATTTGATGTTCAATTTTCTTTAATTGAATATGATGGATCTCACTCCTATTTCAGAGCTTATTTGGTTGGCTTATTAAACACAATACTTGTTTCAGTCATAGGTATAATTATTGCTACAATTTTAGGTGTAATAGTCGGTATCGCGAGATTATCTCCTAACTATTTAATAAATAAATTTGCAGCTTTCTATGTTGAATTTTTTAGAAATATTCCATTACTACTTCAGATTTTCTTTTGGTATTTTGCGGCTTTAAGAGCCTTACCACTTCCACAAGATGCAGAATCAATATTTGGGGTTTTTTTCTTAACTATAAAAGGATTATATGTTCCTGCTTTTATTTGGCAAAATTTTAGTATTTTCTTTTATTCGATTGTTGCTGCTGCAATAGCTATTATTGTAATACGAATTCATGCAAAAAAAGTCCAAGAAAATCAAGGTAAACAAATTCCAGTTTTTTTTATTTCAATAGGATTGATCTTTATTCTTCCTTTACTAAGTTTTTTGATAGGTGGAGTAAGACTTTCATTTGAAGTTCCTGTTCTTAAACAACTAGCAACAACATCTTTTATATATGAAGGAGGAGTAAGTTTACCACCAGAACTTATTGCTTTAACACTATCCTTGTCTTTATATACAGCGACATTTATTGCAGAATGTGTCAGAGCTGGAATTCAGGGAGTTGGAAAAGGTCAAAAAGAGGCGGCAGCATCAATAGGCTTAACACCCAACCAGGTGCTTAAATTAGTGATTATGCCACAAGCTTTAAGAATAATCATTCCACCAACAACCAATCAATACCTAAATTTAACAAAAAATTCTTCTCTTGCAGCAGCAATAGCTTATCCAGACCTGGTCTTAGTTTTTGCTGGAACTGCATTAATGCAAACTGGTAAAGCCATCGAAATAGTCTCTATAACAATGTTTACTTATTTAACTCTAAGTATCTCGATTTCAATTTTAATGAATTGGTACAATAAAAGAATAGCAATACAGGAAAAATAATGTCTAAAATAAATTTCTTAAAACCTGATAGAGCAAATTTAAATACCTTTTTATACTTAGGTTCTTCTTTATTTTTCATAAGCTTCTTGGACGTTTTTTTTAATTCTTTTTTTAATTTAAATTTAACAGGTTTTTTACCTAATTTTTTAAGCTTCGTACTACCCTTAGTATTAGGTTTTATAGGTTTATATTTTATTAGAATTGAATATAGCGGTATTAAAGGATTAGATTTATTAAATAAACATATAAACACCAATAATTTTAACGCTGTACTCTCGTTATTAATAATATTTGTAATTATAAAATCTATTCCCCCGATACTTAGTTGGTTTGTCGTAGATGCTAGTTTTGCAGGTGACTCGAAAGATGTTTGCACAGGAACTGGTGCTTGTTGGACTTATATAAAAGTCTGGATGAGAAGATTTATGTATGGAATGTATCCAAATGCAGAACAGTGGAGAATAAATTTATCATTTATTTCTTTAGTTTTACTCGGTTCTGTTGGTTATTTTGCTACAGATAAATTTAAGAAATATTTAACACTTTATTATGTAGTGATTTATCCTTTGATTGCTTTCCTATTTATCTTTTTCTTTATTTCAGGTGGTCCTGTCTTTTTTGATTTTTCATATGGAATAATAGCTGCAATTTTATCAATTATTATTGGTTTTTTTATTCCAGGAAGATTTAAGTTTTATTATTTTTTAATCGTTCCTTTAGCACTTTATATTATTTTAAAATATTTTCTTTTTTTCGAGGAATATATCGAATTAGGCAAATTGGATGGTCTGAACTGGGTTGAAACAGGTGCATGGGGAGGTTTATCACTAACATTTATTATTTCGTTTTTCTGTTTAATTTTCTGTTTTCCGATTGGTATGGCCTTCGCTCTTGGTAGGAGATCAGGTTTTCCATTGATTAGATATATTTCTGTTGGTTTTATAGAATTTTGGAGAGGTGTTCCGTTAATTACAGTTTTATTTATGTCAGCTGTTATGTTTCCAATGTTTTTACCTGAAGACTTTTTTATAGATAAATTGGTAAGAGCAATTATTGCTATTTCTTTGTTTGAGGCAGCATATGTTGCTGAAGTTATTCGAGGCGGATTGCAGGCTTTACCAAGAGGACAATACGAGGCAGCCAAATCTTTAGGTATGGGTTATTGGAAAATGCATATTTTTGTGATCTTACCTCAAGCTTTAAAATTGGTTATACCTGGAATTGCTAATACATTCTTAGCATTAGTTAAAGATACTCCATTAATATTTGTGGTTGGTCTTTTAGAAATTGTTGGAATGCTGAATTTAGCTAAAACAAATCCAGAATGGTTAGGTTTTGCTATGGAAGGATATGTGTTTGCAGCGATAATTTTCTGGATTATTTGTTATGCAATGAGTAAATATAGTTATAATCTCGAACAAAAATATAAAACTGATAGATAAAATTTATGTCTGAAAATATTATCCAAATAAACAATATGAACAAGTGGTTTGGAGACTTCCAAGTATTAAAATCAATAAATTTGGAAGTGAAGCCAAAACAAAAAATTGTAGTTTGTGGCCCTTCAGGCTCTGGTAAATCAACTTTGATCAGATGTATTAACCGACTAGAGGAACATCAAGAGGGTAATATAATTGTTGATGGAACAGAATTAACAGAGGATACAAAAAATATTGAACAAATTAGAGCAGAAGTTGGAATGGTTTTTCAACAATTTAATTTGTTTCCACATTTATCAATTTTAGATAACTGCACACTTGCACCAATTTGGGTAAAGAAAATGCCAAAAAAAGAAGCTGAGGAATTAGCTTTAAAACATCTAGAAAGAGTCCAAATTTTAGATCAGGCACAAAAATATCCTGGGCAACTATCCGGAGGTCAACAACAAAGGGCTGCCATTGCTAGAGCTCTTTGTATGGAGCCAAAAATAATGCTTTTTGATGAACCAACTTCAGCTTTAGATCCTGAAATGATTAAAGAAGTATTAGATGTTATGGTTAATTTAGCAAAACAAGGTATGACAATGATAGTTGTTACGCATGAAATGGGTTTTGCAAAAGAAGTGGCAGACCAAATGATATTTATGGACGAAGGTATGATAGTTGAAAAAGCAGATACCAAAGAGTTTTTTGCTAATCCAAAGAGTGATAGAACAAAACTTTTCTTAAGTCAGATACTATAGAACGTTACTTTTGCAAGAAATATTTCTCTATTTCAGGCCGAAGTAATGCTTGACAGATATTTAAAATCCACTGTTTTTCAGCTAAATAAAAAAAAAATATTGGTTGCAGTAGGTTCTAAAAACTAGTTGAATTATGTTTTATAAAAATATTAAGAGGGGTCTTAATGGAAGATAATTTTAATAAACATTTGGGCAATAAGCTTAAATTAAGAAGATTGGCTCTAGGTTTAACTCAAACAAAAGTGGCAAAAGCAATTAACGTTACATTTCAACAAATTCAAAAATACGAAAAAGGGACAAATGGTGTAAGTTCGATAAGATTACTACAACTTTCCAACTATTTAAAAGTACCAATTAATTACTTTTTTGAAGATTTTTCAGAGTATTTATTAAATTTAGAAAAATCTCAACAGGGACATATGAATGTTAACTATAATTTTTTAGTTAAACTTTATTCTGAGTTAAATGCAGATCAAAAATTAAAGTTTAATAAATCATTACAAGTTTCAAACAATATTTCTAAGGTAGTGTAATTTTTGGCTCCTCGGGCAGGACTCGAACCTGCGACCAATTGATTAACAGTCAACTGCTCTACCAACTGAGCTACCGAGGAATCTAAATTGTCAACTTACTTTCTTTTTAAACTAAAACAAGATTTTTTTTGGAGGCAACGCCCGGAATCGAACCGGGATACAAGGATTTGCAATCCTCTGCGTAACCATTCCGCCACGTTGCCGTATGTTTTAGAAGATAGCTACAAGGAGTTATATATTAAATATTTGCAATTAGTCTATCAAATAACGTTCCAATTTGATTATTGTTAATTTAGATTATTAAATTATAAACTAATAACACGCATGATAAGCGATAAATATATACATTCAAAAGTTGAAGATCGGATTTATGCTTATTGGGAAAAAAATAAATTATTTAAACCTAAAAAAAATTCCAAGAAGTATTCAATTGTAATTCCACCACCTAATGTAACTGGAAGTTTGCATATGGGGCATGCTTTGAATAATTCAATTCAAGACTTTTTAGTAAGATATTATCGTATGAATAATTATGAAACTTTATGGCAACCAGGAACAGATCATGCAGGTATAGCTACTCAAGCGCTTGTTGAAAAAAAATTAGAAAAAGAAAGTCTTACTAAAGCCACTCTTGGAAGAGAAAAATTTATTGAAAAAGTGTGGGAATGGAAAAATGAGTATGGTGATATAATAATCAACCAATTAAAGAAACTAGGTTGTTCATGTGATTGGTCAAGAAATGCTTTTACGATGGATAAAAATCTATCTAAATCCGTCTTAAAAGTTTTCGTAGAATTACATAAAAAAAAATTAATTTACAAAGCAGAAAAACTAGTGAATTGGGACACTGTATTAAAAACTGCTATTTCAGATTTAGAAGTTGACCAAAGAGAGATGAATTCGAAGATTTATTATATTAGATATCCATTAGAAAATTCCTCTGAATTTATAACTATTGCAACAACAAGACCAGAAACTATGCTAGGAGATACTGCGATAGCGGTTAATCCAAAAGATAAAAGATACAAAAAGTTCGTTGGTAAAATAGTTACAATACCAATTGTAGGTAGAAAAATAAAAATTATTAAGGACAATTATGCAGATCCCGATCAAGGAACTGGAGCTTTAAAGATAACACCAGCTCACGACTTTAATGACTATGACGTAGGTCAAAGAAATAAACTTGATATAATAAATATTTTTACTGAAGAAGGTAAAATTAATGATAATGCTCCATCAGATTATATCGGTTTAGATAGATTTGATGCTCGAAAAAAATTACTTAACGAGCTTAAAGAAAAAGATTTTTTTGTAAAAGAAGAGAATGTTAAGAACAAAGTTCCATATGGGGATAGATCAAATTCTATAATAGAACCTTTTCTAACAGAGCAGTGGTTTGTTGATGCAAAAAAATTATCTATCAAAGCAAAAAAAATTGTTAAAACAAAAAAAACAAATTTCTTTCCTGGTAATTGGTCTAAAACTTATTTTCAATGGATGAATAATATAGAGCCATGGTGTATTTCTCGACAGCTTTGGTGGGGACATCAAATCCCGGCATGGTATGGACCCGATAAAAAAATTTTTGTAGCTATAAATGAGAGAGAAGCAAAAAAGTTAGCAAAAAAACATTATAAAAAAGATGTTGAATTAATCAGAGATCCTGATGTTTTAGATACATGGTTTTCTTCAGGTTTATGGCCTTTTGCTACTTTAGGATGGCCAGATGAAAAAGAGTTTGTTAAAAAATTTTATCCAACCACTGTTTTAGTCACTGGTTTTGACATTATTTTTTTCTGGGTAGCTAGAATGATTATGTTCGGCATGGAATTTTTAAACAAAGAGCCTTTTAAAGATATTTATGTGCACGCTTTAGTCAGAGATGAAAAGGGACAAAAAATGTCTAAATCAAAAGGCAATGTTATTGATCCTTTAGATATAATTGAAAAATATAGTGCAGATGCTTTAAGATTTACTTTATTATCTATGGCTTCCCCAGGAACTGATGTAAAACTTTCAGAAGATAGAGTTAAAGGGTACAGAAATTTTTTAAATAAATTATGGAATGCGAATAATTTTTTAATTACAAATAAATGCGATTTCAATAAAACAGATAAAACTCCAAAAACAACACTGAATATCAATAAATGGATATATTCTGAATTAATAGAAGTTAAAAATAAAATTCAAAAAAACATTGAAGACTACCGTTTTGATGAAGCTGCAAAAAATGCATATCAATTTGCATGGCATTCATATTGTGATTGGTATATTGAGCTTTCTAAAACAATTCTTTATTCAGAGGACAAAAAAGCTCAAAAAGAGATTAAAGAGGTATCCGCTTATGTTTTTAAACAAATATTAGTAATGCTACATCCTTTCATACCATTCGTAACTGAAGAAATATGGCTCAAAAATAAATTCGATAAATCAAGCAAAAATTTCCTTATGTATAAGAATTGGCCTTCTGCAAAAATTAAAAAAGACCAGTCTCAAAAAGATGTTGAAAAAATTATAGATATTATTTCTGAATTAAGGTCTTTTAAAAATGAGCTTAATGTTAGTCCTGGCTCCTTTGTAGACATATCAATAAACAAAATAGCAAAAAAAAATAAGT
>CACNAR010000010.1 GCA_902618485.1 uncultured Pelagibacteraceae bacterium | reverse complement strand
GAGTATGGAAAATTATCAAATAAAAAGTTAGAAGATTTAATTGCTGGTTCGAGAGTTGAAATAAGTGACAATAAAAGAAACTCTGAGGATTTTGTGTTATGGAAGCCATCAATTAAAGATGAACCTTCTTGGGAATCTCCTTGGGGACCAGGTAGACCAGGATGGCATTTAGAATGTTCTGCAATGTCAAAAAAACTTCTGGGTGATAAATTTGATATACATGGTGGTGGTATTGATTTAATTTTTCCTCATCACGAGAATGAAATTGCTCAATCTAGATGTGCTAATGATACTGAGGTTTTCGCTAACTTTTGGATTCATAATGCCTTTATAACAATGTCGAATGAAAAAATGGCCAAGTCTCAAGGTAATATCTTAAAGATAAAAGACTTTAGAAAAAAAATGAGTGGTCAAATAATCAGGTTAGCACTGATGAGTGCACATTACAGACAACCTTTAGATTGGAACGATAAATTATTAATTGATTGTGAAAATACTTTAGATAAGTGGTATCGAATAAAATTAGGCAATTTCAAACCTGTAAAAGTTCCTGATGAAATATTGAAACCTCTATATGAAGATTTAAATACTCCGGGTTATATTGCTAATCTCCATGGCTTATATGAAAAAGCAATTAAAGATGATAACAAAGATTTATTTATATCAGCATGTAGATTTATTGGTTTATTAAATGAAACGACTGAGCAGTGGCATAATTTTAAAAGAGATAGAGTTTCATTAAGTGAGCCTGAAATCGAAAAAATGATAAACTTAAGAGATAAAGCTAGAGAAAATAAGGATTATAAAGAGGCTGATCGAATTAGAGATGAACTTTCAGACAAAGGTGTTTTAATAGAGGACAAAGATGGTAAAACACTGTGGAAATTTAAATGAGTAAAGAAAGATTATACATATTTGATACAACTCTTCGAGATGGAGCGCAAACCCAAGGTGTGCATTTTTCAATTGATGAAAAAACAAAAATTGCACATGCTTTAGATGACCTTGGTGTAGATTATATAGAAGGAGGTTGGCCAGGTGCCAATCCGTCTGATACAGAATTTTTTCAGAAAGGTTTAGAACTAAAAAACTCTACCTTTACTGCTTTTGGAATGACAAAAAAAGCAGGACGAAGTGCCGAAAATGATCCAGGTTTGTCAGCAATTTTAAATTCTAATACGAAATCTGTTTGTTTAGTTGGAAAGTCTTGGGATTTTCATGTTGATGTTGCTTTAGGAATATCTAAAGAGGAAAATTTAAACAACATTAAAGAAACTACAAAGCATTTTGTAAAAAATAATAAAGAGTTCATGTTTGATGCAGAACATTTCTTTGATGGCTATAAGACAAACCCTGAATATGCTTTAGCTTGTATTAAAGCTGCTTATAATAACGGAGCTAAATGGATAGTTCTATGTGATACTAATGGTGGTACACTTCCTCATGAAGTAACAAAGATAGTAAAAGAAGTTTCAGAACACATACCTGGTGAGAGTTTAGGTATTCATGCACATAATGATACTGGTAATGCGGTAGCAAATTCAATAGCAGCCGTTTTATCAGGTGCGAGACAAATTCAAGGTACTATAAATGGCTTAGGTGAAAGATGTGGTAATGCTAATTTAATGTCAATTATTCCAACTTTTCATCTGAAGAAAGAGCTATCAGATAAATTTGAAATAAGTATAAAACAAAAAAATATCAAACATATTACACAATGTTCTAGGTTGCTTGATGAGATACTAAATAGAAAACCAAATAAACATCTACCATATGTTGGTGCAGCAGCATTTTCACACAAAGGAGGTTTACATGTATCTGCTGTTCAAAAAGATCCTAAAACCTACGAGCATATAAATCCTGAGGATGTTGGTAATAATAGAAATATTGTTGTTTCTGATCAGTCAGGTAAATCAAATATCCTGTCTAGACTTAAAACAATTGGAATTGATATTAAGGAAAATGATCCTAAAGTTAAAAAACTATTAGAAGAAGTTAAAGATAGAGAATTCATTGGTTATAGTTATGATGGAGCTGATGCATCTTTTGAATTACTTGCTAGACGAGTAATGGGAGAAATTCCAAGATATATCTCAATTAAAGAATATGACGTTTCAGTCTCAAAAAACAATCAAGATAAAATAGTTTCTAGAGCAAAAGCAAAATTGGAAGTTGATGGTGAGCAAATAGTTTGCGAAGGTGAGGGTAATGGACCCGTTCATGCTTTAGATAACGCTATAAGAAAAAATGTTACTAAGTTAGAAAAATATTCTGAATATTTAAAAGATTTAAAACTAGTTGACTATAAGGTAAGAATTTTAAATACAGGAACTGAAGCGACCACTAGAGTATCGATAGAAAGCACAGACTCTCAAGGAAAAAATTGGTTTACAATCGGCGTATCACCAAACATAATTGATGCATCATTTAAAGCTCTTATTGATAGTTTAGATTTCAAATTATTCAAGGACAAAGCTCCTGCAAGTAAATAAATGAAAATTAAAAAGTTCTCTTTGAAACCTGCTGATATTGAAAGCAGGGTAGGAGCAGATCCTGTAGTTTGTTACCCAAATGATAGTATAAATAATAATCTTGAAATATTACATGAAGCGAGAAAACATATTAAAAAAATTGATGAAGTTATAGTCCCTCCAAGAGATGCTAAAACTTTCAATGTTAAATCAGGCAATTTTTTTAGAATTGAAAGTGTTGAAGGTCCACAAGTAGGAGATTTAAATATATTTCAAGCTGATAATTTAAATGAAAAGTTTTATTCTGGAAAAACTAGAGCTCTCTACGGAACACATATTTCAGTTGGAGACAAAATGTTCAGTAGTTTTCCATATTTAAGATCATTGGCAACAATTACGTGGGATACGTTAGATTGGTATGGTTATGATAAAGATGGGGGCTCTGTTCATGATGTTATTGGTACTAGATGTGATCCTTATACTTACAAGCTAACATCAAACAACGATTACCATTATTGTTGTCATTCAAATTTAACTAGAGCTTTAGTTAAGGAAAAGAACATTAAAATAGATGAGGCAGAAAAAATTGTGCACGATGTATTAAATGTATTTATGCTTACTGGTTTTACCAATGATACTAAGCAATATTTTATGAAATCAAGCCCGGTAAGACCTGGCGATTATTTAGAATTTTTTGCTGAGACTGATCTATTAGGAGCTTTATCTGCATGTCCTGGTGGTGATTGTGGTTCTGAACATTCATCTGATGTAGCAAAATGTTATCCACTAAAAGTTTCAATTTGGGATGTAGATAAAAAATTTTTGGAAGGTATAAAAAATTCTAAGATATCATCTTATAATAGAGACCATGGTTTGACCGATTAACATGTCAAAAAATAATATTTCATTTATTTTACATAAGCCACAGTTGTCAGAAAATATTGGTGCATGCGCAAGAGCAATAAAAAATTTTAGCTTTAAAAAGTTAATTTTAATTAATCCAAAGCCTATTTTTCCGAATGATAAAATTTTTGCTACATCAGTAGGTGCAAAAAATATTATTAATCAAAGTAAAGTGTATGAGAATATTGAAAAGGCACTCAAAGATATTGATATTGTAATTGCGACCTCAGCGCGATTTAGAAACAAAAATATAAAACATATAAATCTAGATGATTTGAAGAAAATAGATTTTAAAAAAAAAGTCGGTTTTTTATTTGGATCTGAAGCCTCAGGTCTTTCAAATGAAGAGGTGAGTTATGCTAACTACACTTTGCAAATTCCAACCAATCCAGAATTTAAGTCATTAAATCTCTCTCATAGTTTAATTATTATAACGCAAGTAGTCTCTAGTATAATTAAAATGAGAACCAAACCATTTAAAAAATCAAAAAAAGTTAAATCAGCATCAAAAAAAGAAATTCAATCAATGATAAACTTGTGTTTAAGTAATTTAGAAGACATCAATTTTTTTAAACCAAAGGAAAAGAAACCTGTAATGTTACAGAATTTAAGAAACATTTTTTATAAGATGGAATTATCCGATAAAGAAACACGTATTTTATCAAGCGTATTCGCAAGTTTGGGTAAAAAACGTTGATTGACAAAATAATGTGTAAGTTTATAAGACCCAATATTAAATGACAAAAAGATTAAACTCTAAACACAAAGTTGATAGACGATTAAAAGTAAACCTTTGGGGAAGACCTAAAAGCCCTTTTAATACTAGAGCTTATGGACCAGGACAGCACGGTCAAACCAAAACATCTAAACCCTCAGACTATGGTATTCAACTTCAAGCGAAACAAAAATTAAAAGCTTATTATGGTAATATTAACGAAAGACAATTTAGAAATATTTATAAAAAAGCCAGCATGTTAAAAGGGGACACAAGTGAAAACCTAATTGGTTTATTAGAAAGAAGATTAGATGCGGTTATATATAGAGCGAAATTCGCGACAACAATCTTTTCTGCACGTCAACTTATTAATCATGGTCATGTAAGAGTAAATGGAAAAAAAGTTAACATTTCAAGTTATTCAGTTAAGGAAGAAGATACGATTGAGATTAGAGATAAGTCTAAACAATTAGCAATAGTTGATATAGCTTTAGCAAACAAAGAGAGAGAAACTCCAGAATACATTCAAATGGATGAAAAGAATAAAAAATTCAAATTCATAAGAGTACCAAAGTTTGAGGAAGTTCCTTATCCAATAGTTATGGAACCAAATTTAGTAATCGAATATTATTCTAGATAGATTTACTTTTTATATTTTACGCCTTTATCATCAAAGACTTTTTTTAATTCACCATTTTCATACATTTCTTTAACGATATCACAACCACCGACGAATTCTTTTTTAACATATAATTGTGGTATTGTTGGCCAGTCACTGAAAGTCTTTATACCCTCTCTTAAAGATTGATCTTCTAAAACATTAACTCCTTTATAATTTACTTCTAAAATTTTAAGTAAATTTGCTACTGCCATTGAAAATCCACATTGTGGGGCATCAGGCGTTCCCTTCATGAATAAACAAACATCATTATTATCGATATGATTTTGAATTAAATTTTTAATTTGATCGTCCATTATTGCTCCTTTGTTTTTATCGCTAAGGCGTGAAGTTCATTTCCCATTTTACCTTTTAAAGAATTATATACCATCTTATGCTGCTCAATTTTACTTTTACCACTAAATTTAGAAGAAGTGATGGTTGCAGAATAATGGTTTCCGTCACCAGCTAAATCTTGTATTTCAACTAATGCATCCGGTAAAGCTTCTTTTATATGCTTTTCAATCTCTTTTAAATCCATTGCCATAATTAATTCATGTAGTTAGATAACCAATAAGTATTATAAGCTTTTAATTCGTCAATTGTAACTTTTGTCTTCCCATTGATAATCATATTTTTATCAGTAATTTTACCAAATTTATCAAAGTGAACAGAATTTTTGTTTAAAATACTCTCAACTTTTTTTAAATTTTTAGGCTCGATTTCTATAACATATCTACCTTGATCTTCAGAAAATAAATATTCAATTTCACTCATAAAATATTTAGGTTTATAAAATTCAATACCTATATTTCCTTTTATACACATTTTACTTACAGCTGTAATTATTCCTCCGATAGATACATCATGAGCACTCCTAACAAGATTACCTTTGATAAGCTGGAGAACCGTTTCACCATTATTTTTTTCATTAAAGAGATTAATTTCAGGTGGCGGTCCATTTTTTTCATTTAGAATATTTCTTGCAAAAAGACTTTGATCGATGTGACCTTCAGTTTTACCAATTATTAAAACAAGATTATTAATTTCTTTAAAGTCCATAGTAATCATTTGTTTGTAATCTTTTATCAGACCCACGCCACCAATCGATGGTGTTGGTTTAATCCCAATTTCTTTTGTTTGGTTGTAAAATGATACATTTCCAGAAACGACTGGAAATTTTAGATATTCACAAGCTTCACCTATTCCCTGAACACATTCAACAAATTCCCCCATATTTTCTTCTTTCTCTGGACTTCCAAAGTTCAAACAATTTGTTATAGCAATCGGAGTAGCTCCAACAGAAATAAGATTTCTCCAACTTTCACAAACAACTTGTTTTCCACCTGTTAGAGGATGCGCCCAACAATAAATAGCTGAGGAATCAACAGTCGCAGCTACTGCCTTATTGGTTCCATGAACTCTCACCACACCAGAGTCACCACCCGGTTTTTGTATTGTATCACCCATAACAGTGTGATCATATTGTTGCCAGATCCATTCTTTACTACAAACATTAGGATTTGATAAAATTTTATTTAAAACTTCTTTAATTTTAAATTTTTTAAATTCCTCTTTTTTGATTAAATTTTTTTTAGGTAATTTTGTTTTTTTCCATTTTCGATCATACATGGGAGAATTTTCAACTAAAGTATTAATTGGAATACTAGCTACTTGTTTTTCGTCATAAAATAATTCGATATTTTTGGAATTAGTTGTTTTACCAATCACAGCAAAATCTAAATCCCATTTATCAAATATTTTTTTTGCTATATCTTCTTTTCCATTTTCTAGAACAATTAGCATTCTTTCTTGGCTTTCAGATAGCATAATTTCATAAGGTGTCATTTTGCTTTCTCTACATGGAACCTTATTTAGGTTTAATTCAATTCCTAAATTACCTTTTGAGGCCATTTCGATACTTGATGATGTAAGACCTGCTGCCCCCATGTCTTGTATTGCAATTATTGAGTCTCCGGCCATCAACTCTAGACAAGCTTCAAGTAAAAGTTTTTCTGTAAAAGGATCTCCAACTTGAACAGTTGGTTTTTTTTCTTCAATTTTTTCATCAAAACTAGCAGACGCCATACTTGCTCCATGAATACCATCTCGTCCTGTTTTTGAACCAACGTATATAACAGGTTTGTTAAGACCAGCGGCTTTTGAATAAAAAATTTTATTTTTCTTAACTAATCCAAGTGTCATCGCATTGACTAAAATGTTACCATTGTAAGAACTATCAAAAGAGGTTTGCCCTGCAATAGTTGGAACACCCATGCAATTTCCATAACCTCCTATTCCATGAACAACTCCTCTTAAAAGATTTTTTGTTTTTTTGTGCTGTGAAGATCCAAAATGAATTGAATTTAAATTTGCAATTGGTCTTGCACCCATTGTAAAAACATCCCTCATGATACCACCCACACCAGTGGCTGCTCCTTGATAAGGTTCAATAAATGATGGATGATTATGACTTTCAATTTTGAAAACGATTGCATCTCCATCCTCAATATCAATCACACCCGCATTTTCTCCTGGTCCTTGAATCACTTTTTTTCCAGATGTTGGTAGTTTTTTTAAATGAAGCCTCGATGATTTATAGGAACAGTGTTCATTCCACATCGCAGAGAAAATTCCAAGTTCAGTTAAATTAGGAACTCTTTTTAATAGATTACAAATTTTTTTATATTCTTCTTTTTTTAAACCGTGATCTACAGCTATCTGTTCGTTAACTTCCATTATTTGATGTTATTTATTAAATTTTTAAAAAATAAAGATCCATCTTCACCAGATAAACTCTGATCAATCATTCTCTCTGGATGGGGCATCATTCCTAAAACATTTTTTTCCTTATTAAAAATACCAGCAATATTCTTTAATGAACCATTTGGATTAAATTTTTCCTCTGTTTTTCCATTATCATTGCAATAATAAATTGCTACCTGATTATTATCCTCTATTTCTTTAAGTTGATCATTGGTGCAAAAATAATTTCCTTCATTGTGGGCAATATGAAGCTCAAATACCTCTTTATCTAAATTTTTAAAATATGGGTTATCCTTATTATCAATTTTTACAAAAACATTTTTACAAATAAATTCTAAATATTTATTTCTCAACAAAATTCCTGGAACCAATCCACTTTCAACCAAAATCTGAAATCCATTACAAATTCCCATTACTAAACCACCTGATTTTGCAAAATTGATTACTGATTGCATTATCTTTGATTTAGAAGCCATGCTCCCACATCTCAAATAATCACCATATGAAAATCCTCCTGGAAGTACAACCAAATCAGATTTAGGTAATTCATTATCATTATGCCAGACCATTTTATTTTTAAAACCAAACTTATTCAGTGCGACGTGCATATCTCTGTCACAATTTGAACCTGGAAAAGTAATTACTGCTGATTTCATTAATTATTGTATCTCAATAATTTTATAATTCTCTATTACAAGATTCGCTAAGAGTTTGTTACACATATCTTCAACAATTTTTTGAGCTTTTTGGGGATCGTTTTCTTTTACGTCAATTTCAAAATATTTACCTTGTCTAACTTCATTAACATCTTTAAATCCCATTCCATCTAAGGTCTGGTGAATAACTTTTCCTTGCGGATCAAGAACATCTTTTTTTAAAGTAATAATTGCAGAAACCTTCATTTACTCTTTTTTTTTACTGAAGATAATTTTGTAACATTGACCGCAGTAACATTGGATAGTTCATGTAAAATTCCCAGTCTTTTTGCGACTTCAGTGTATGCTGGTATTAAATCTCCTAAATCTTTTCTGAATCTATCTTTATCTAATTTTTTTTCTGTAACAGAGTCCCATAATCGACAAGTATCTGGACTAATTTCATCAGCTAAAATAACCTCATTTTTACCGTTTATTTTTATTCTTCCAAACTCAAGTTTAAAGTCTATCAACTTGATACCAACGCCTCTAAACATACCAATCATGAAATCGTTAATTCTTAAGATCATTTTTTTTACTTTTTCAATTTCTTTTTTTGAGGCCCACTCAAAAGCATAGATATGATCTTCTGCTATTAAGGGATCTCCAAGTTCGTCATCCTTTAAACAGTATTCAATTAGGGGTTCTTTAAGAACCGTTCCATCTTCAATTCCAAGCCTTTTCGTTAAAGAACCGGTAGCAACATTTCTCACAACAAACTCAATTGGAATAATTTCTACCAATTTGA
>CACNAR010000009.1 GCA_902618485.1 uncultured Pelagibacteraceae bacterium | reverse complement strand
ATAATTGCGATGAATTAAGAAAAAAAGATGTTGGTAAAAAAGTATTACTTTCTGGCTGGATAAACAAAAAAAGAGATCATGGTAATCTTTTATTTATTGATTTGAGAGATAATTATGGAATTACACAATGTATAATAGACAAAGAAAATAAAAACTTTTCAATTCTTGAAAAAATGCAACTAGAGACAGTTATAAAAATTGATGGGGAAGTTGTTAACAGATCAGATGAGACAATTAATAAAGAAATAAACACAGGAGAAATAGAAGTTGTTATAAAAAATTTTAATGTTTTAGGAACATGCAAAGAACTTCCTATGCCAATATTTAGTGATCAAGAATATTCAGAGGAGATTAGGTTAAAATATAGATTTTTGGACTTGAGAAGAAAAAAAATTCATGAAAATATTATTCTAAGATCAAAAGTAATTTCATTTATAAGAAATGAGATGAATAATCTTGGTTTTTTAGAATATCAGACACCAATTTTGACATCATCAAGTCCTGAGGGAGCGAGAGATTTTCTAGTTCCAAGCAGGTTAAATCCAGGGAAATTTTATGCGCTACCTCAAGCTCCCCAACAATTTAAACAATTAATTATGGTTTCAGGATTTGATAAGTATTTTCAAATTGCACCTTGTTTTAGAGATGAAGATGCTAGAGCAGATAGGAGTCCAGGAGAATTTTATCAATTAGACTTGGAAATGTCTTTTGTTGAACAAGAGGATGTTTTTAATGTAGTAGAAACACTTTTAGTAAATACTTTTAAAAATTTTTCAAAAAAAAAATTATTAGAAAAAAAATTCCCAAGAATTCCTTACAAGCAATCAATGATTAAATATGGAACAGACAAACCCGATCTTAGAAATCCTCTTATAATTAATGATATAACAGAGATCTTTTTAAGGGACGATGTAAAATTTGAGATCTTTAAAAAATTAGTTAAAACTGGTTCTAAAGTAAGATGTATAATCACAAAAAATACGAAAAATAAACCTAGAAGTTTTTTTGATGGGATTGATAAATGGGCTAAAGATCAGGGTGCATCTGGAATGGCTTATTTTACTTTTGAAAAAGATAAAGAAGTTTTTGGTAAAGGTCCTGTTGGAAAATTTTTTTCAAATGAAGCTCTAGAAGAATTAATGAAAAAAACAGGTGCTAAAATAGGTGATAGTATCTTTTTTGCATGTAATAACGAAAAAAATTTAGAAGTAATCACTTCATTAGCCAGAAACAAAATTGCTAAAGATTTAGATCTAATAGATGAAGACATTTTTGCATTTTGTTGGATTGTTGACTATCCAATGTATGAAAGAGATGAAGTGACAAAAAGAATTAATTTTAGTCATAATCCATTCTCCATGCCTCAAGGGAATATAGATAAAATTGACTTTGATAATCCCCTCGAAATTTTGGCTTATCAGTACGATATTGTATGTAATGGAATTGAGCTATCTTCTGGTGCTATTAGAAATCATATCCCTGAATTAATGTATAAATTATTTTCTATAGCTGGATATGATAAAAACCAAGTAGATCAAAAATTTAGTGGGATGATAAATGCTTTGAATTATGGTGCACCTCCACATGGGGGTATTGCCCCAGGTTTAGATAGAATAGTTATGCTTCTAGCAAATGAAAAAAATATAAGAGAAGTTACTATGTTTCCAATGAATCAGAATGCCCAAGATTTGATGATGAATGCTCCTTCAGAAGTTAGCAATGATCAATTAAAAGAGTTGAATATATCTTTAAAAACAAAAAAATAGTTATTTTTTACCTTTGAGACTTATTTTTACGTCAGACAAATCCACTAGATTTTTTTTATAGTTATTTCTAACAAAGCCTTTACTAGTCATATCCTTAACAATTTTTAATAATTGATTTTGTTCCTCAGGATTTTTTTCATCTAAATTTGTGTTTTCATTATTTCCTATAGCTGGTGTATGAGCTAAATCCTCTCTATTTTGGTAAGAAATAGCTAATTCTCTAAATATATAATCTAAAATTGAAGTGGCACTTAAAATCCGATCATTTCCATAAACTTTACCAGATGGCTCAAATTTTGTTCCAACAAACGCATTAATAAATTCATCCAGTGGAACACCGTATTGAAGACCAAGTGATATGGCTATTGCAAAATTATTCATTAAGGCTTTTACCAACTCACCTTCTTTACTTGTATCAATAAAAATTTCACCAATTTTACCATCTTCGTATTCTCCAGTATGTAAATAAACTTTATGATCACCTATTGTTGCTTTTTGAATATAGCCTTTTCTTCTATCAGGCATACTAAATCTTTTTTCATGTACTTCTGAATTATTAGATGTTTTTTTAATTATTTTTTCTAAATTTTTTTGACTAGTTTTTTTAATTTCAGATTTAATATCTAAGCTAGTATTTTCTAGAATTTTTTTATTATTCAGATCTAAACTTTTTGTTTTTCTATTATCAAGTTTAACATCTAATATTTGAAATTCCCCATCATCTCTTTTTTCTAAATTTTTTAACTCCGTTTCATTCAGACTATCTAAATGATGATTTACTTTAAATGTACAAGTATAATATGTTTCGACTAAATATTTTGCCATAAAATCTCAATATAAAAAAATAATTTGATTTACGATTCAATTTATTTATATACAAAAACAAATTTTAGTCTAATTTATTTTATACAATTTTAAATTGAAAATATTTTAATTTTATATGTTGACACTTTTAAAAAAAATTTTCACTTGGTGGAATCGAGATACATTTGGCACAAGATTGAAAACAATTTTTTTTGGAAAATTTGTTGGTAAAGATGATTTTGGAAATAAATATTATGAAAGCAAAAAAGGAAAGAGATGGGTTATTTATGCAGATGAAATTGATGCAAGTAAAATACCTGTGGAGTGGTATTCATGGATGCATTTCACGTCAAATAAAATTGAAAAAAACCATAAACTCGATAAATACAAATGGCAAAAACCACACAAACCAAATTTAACAGGAACAGATTCTGCTTACTATCCAAATAAAAATAAAAATGTAAATGATAAAAAATATAAAAGTTGGAAAAATTAAATTTAAATTTTTATTCTTAGTCTTATTTTTATTTTTAAATCTTAATAGCAATTTGAGTTTAAGTTCTGACTTGGAGGGCTCTATAACTGAAATTAAAGTATTGGATAAGATAAGTTCAAAAAATATATTATTGAAACTAAAGCATGGTGATGAAACTCTACATAAAGATCTTTCTATAAAAAGTATGAAATGTAAAAATTCAGAATTTGATGACAATCCTGAAATTACAGCTTACATTCAGGTAAGAGACTTAAGCAATAAAAATAAAGATGATGTATTTGTATTCAATGGTTGGATGTTTTCTTCGAGCCCATCGATAGCACCATTTGATCATCCAGTTTATGATATATGGCTTGTTAAATGTTATTAGACAATTTTTTCATTATCGAGCCAACTCACATTAAAATCTGAATTAATAAATTTTTCATGATTGAGTAGTTTTTTGTGTAAAGGTATCGTTGTTGTAATTCCATCAATCACAAATTCGTCAAGAGATCTATTCATTCTTTGAATAGCCTCTGTTCTATTTCTTCCATGGCAAATCAATTTACAAATCAAGCTATCATAATATGGTGTAACCTTGTATCCTTGAAAAATCGCCCCATCCACTCTAGTTCTAAATCCTGATGGCTGATTACACATTGTGATAGTTCCTGGAGAGGGTTGAAAATTATTACTTGGATCTTCTGCATTAATTCTACATTCTATAGCATGACCTCTTGGATTAACGTCTGATTGTTCTAGTGCGGTCTCTCCTGTAAAAGCTATCCATATTTGTTCTTTGATAATATCTATACCAGTAACCATTTCAGAGACTGGATGTTCTACTTGTACTCTCGTGTTCATTTCTAAAAAGTAAAATTTTCCATCTTCATATATAAACTCCACTGTTCCAGCACCTTCGTATCCAATTTTTTTCACCATACTGACAGTTTTTTGAAAAAGATCTTTTCTAATTTCATTATTTAAAACTGGACTTGGAGTTTCCTCAATTAATTTTTGATGTCTTCTTTGAACAGAACAATCTCTCTCATGCAAATGAATTGTTCTATTTTTTCCAGCTAATATCTGTACTTCAATATGCCTAGGATTCTGAAAAAATTTTTCTATGTAGACCTCGTCGTTACCAAAATATTTTTTTGCTTCTGATCTAGCAGTTGCAAATAATAAATCAAAATCTTCCTCATTATGAACTATTTTCATTCCTTTTCCACCCCCACCACCAGAAGCCTTGATTAAAACTGGAAACCCAATTTTTTTAGAGAGTTCTTTTGCTTCAACTACGTTCTTAACCCCACCCTCTGATCCCTCAATAACTGGTAGACCATTTTCTTTTGCAATTTTTTTAGCTTGAATTTTGTCACCCATCATCTCTATATGTTTAGATGATGCACCAATAAATTTTATTTTATTTTCTTCCAACATTCTCGCAAAGTTTGCATTTTCTGATAAAAAACCATAGCCTGGATGGACAGCTTCAGCTCCTGTAAGATCTATAGCAGACAACAAAGCAGGTATATTCAAATAACTACTGGAAGGTTGATGTGAGCCAATGCAAATACTCTCATCAGCTAATTTTACATGCATGCTATTTCTGTCAACATCTGAATGAACAGCAACAGTAGAAATTCCCCATTCTTTACATGCTCTTATTACTCTAACTGCAATTTCTCCGCGATTTGCGATTAGGATTTTTTTAAACATTATTCTAGTATGATTAAGACTTGGCCGAATTCAACAGGTTGTCCATCACTCACCAAAATTTTTTTTACAACGCCAGCTGAAGTTGAAGGAACATGATTCATTGTTTTCATAGCTTCAACAATCATAACTGTATCACCTTTTTTAATTTTTTTTCCTACTTCAACAAATTTTTTTGCCCCGGGTTCTGGTGCATGATACGCAGTTCCAATTATCGGAGACTTAATTTCTATACCAGAAACAATATCATCTGAAATATTTGCATCTGAACTTGATGAGGAAACAAGGTTTGGATTTGGAAAAGATTGACTGTTTACTGATATACTATTTTTTGAAACTTTAATTTTTGTATCCTTAACTGTATATTCTAATTCAGTAAGCTTAAATTCGTCTAAATATTCAGTTAATTCTTTAATTATTTTTTTATCAATTTTCATTTTCCAAGAGTTTCTGCATAGAAATTATGGCTAAAATATAACCGTCTGTACCTAATCCAAAAATTCCACCAGTCACTATATCACTTATAAGAGATTTTTGTCTAAATTCTTCTCTCTTATATATATTTGATATATGTAATTCTATAATAGGTTTTTTAAATACATCCAAAGCATCCCTTATGGCTACTGATGTATGTGTGAAAGCAGCAGCATTAATTATAATTCCTTCAAATTTTTTTCTGGATTCTTGAATTATATTCACCAATTCTCCCTCAACATTAGATTGAGCAAATTCAACTTTTAGACCCAATTCATTTGATTTTTTAGCGCAGATTTCTTTTAGTTCTTTAAAAGTAACTGAGCCATATTGTGATTGTTCTCTTTCACCTAATAGATTAAGATTTGGACCATTAATAATAATTATTTTATTATTCATTCAGCTTTTATATACGATGAAAAAAATAAAAAAAATAAAAATTAAAATAAATGGTAGTTTTAAATTTGTAAAATATAATACAAATTTATCTGATCTTTTAAAAACTTTAAAAATACCATTAAAAAAAGTGGCAATAGAGTTAAATCAAGAAATAGTAGATAAAAAAAAACTAAATAATCAAATTTTAAGAAATAATGATAAAATAGAAATAGTTCACTTTATTGGAGGCGGTTAGTTTGAAGAAAGATAAATTTATAATTGCTGGAAGAAATTTTAAATCTCGTTTGATTGTTGGGACAGGAAAATATAAAAGTATGTCGCAATGTGCTAAAGCGGTGAAATTATCAGGCGCAAGTATAGTTACAGTAGCTGTAAGAAGAGTTAATATAACCGACAAAAAAAAAGCTCTATTAATGGATTATATAGATCCAAAGAAAATTACTTATTTGCCAAACACCGCAGGCTGTTTCAACTCAAAAGAAGCTTTGAGAACACTAAGATTAGCAAGGGAGATTGGAGGATGGAAGTTAGTAAAACTAGAAGTTTTGGGTGATAAGGAAAATTTATTTCCAGAAATGATTGAAACGCTGAAGTCAACTGAGGTTTTGTCTAGAGAGGGATTTAAAGTTATGGTTTATTGTAACGATGATCCTTTAATGGCTAAGAGATTAGAAAACGCTGGAGCATGTGCAATTATGCCTTTAGCTGCTCCAATTGGTTCAGGTCTTGGTATACAAAATCAAACAAATATTAAAATAATTAGAAAACAAACAAAATTGCCTTTAATTATTGATGCTGGTCTTGGTCAAGCGTCAGATGCAACGATTGCAATGGAGCTTGGGTGTGATGGTGTCTTAGTTAATACTGCAATAGCAAAAGCTACGAAACCTTTTGATATGGCTCTCGCATTTAAAAATGCTGTAATAGCAGGAAGACAATCTTATCTTTCTGGTAGGATTCAAAAAAATTTGATGGGTAGTGCTTCATCTCCACCAAAAGGAATTATTTAGCTTTTTTATAAAATCTTTTTTTTTTAAAAATTTTCTTTTTGTAAACTTTCTTATTCTTTAATTGAATTATATTCTCCTGTAATACTGTTTTATCTATATTTTTTAATTTTTCATAATGTTCTATTAGTTCAAGAGTTTTTTTTGATTTATTCTTTAAATCAATTATATATTCAGGTATAATTAGATTATTATCAGATATTATATCTATTTTCATTTTGTTTTTTTTCTCAAAATATTTTAAATCCTCAATAAAATTTTCTTTTAAAAAATTTGAGATTTTTTCACATACTTTTAAAGTTACATATTTTGCCTTATTTATAACTGTTTTAAGTTCGACTAATTTTAAAATTTTTAATGCAAAAGATTCATCGGTAAGATTTATTTTCCATTTAACTGCACTTTCTCTCAACCTTTGTCTAGACATTTCTAGTAAGCCAAAATTACTTATCCTTCCGATTTGTATTCTTGCTCTATCAGCTCTACATTTCTCTTTTAATCTTCTCTCTACTAATTTTCTATTCCCATAACTAAGCATATCTATAAAATCAATAATTATTAACCCTGATAAATCTCTAATTTTAATTTGTCTTGCAATTTCATCGGCTGCTTCAAGATTGGTGTCTAAAGCAGTATTTTCTACATTTTTTTGTTTTATTGAACTCCCTGAATTTATATCAATTGAAACTAAAGCCTCTGTTGGATTTATAACTAAGTATCCTCCAGATCTTAATTTTATCTCTGTTTCAAATATTTGATTAAGCTTCTGTTCAATTCCTTCCTCGATGAACAGTGGATTTTTACCTCTATATTTTTTTATTTTTTTTACGTGTGAAGGCATCATCATTTTCATAAAATTCTGTGCTTTTTTATAACCTTCATTTCCCTCAACAAATATGTTTTGAGTATTTTCATCGAACATATCCCTAAGTGTTCTTTTTATAATTTCACTTTCTTGATGTATCAGAGAGGGTGCAATAGAATTAATTGCATTTTCTTTTATTTGATTCCAGGTGTTAATCAATGTTGTTAAATCATGATTGATTTCATTTTTTGTTTTATTGCTTCCAGCTGTTCTAACTATTAATCCCATTTCTTTTGGTATTTCAATTTCATTAAGTATTGATCTAATTTTTTTTCTATCAGATGGGTTAAATATTTTTCTAGAAATTCCTCCTCCTTTGGGCGTATTAGGCATCAAAACAATATATTTACCTGCTATGGATATAAAAGTGCTTAATGCTGCTCCTTTTTGACCTCTTTCATCCTTTATAACCTGAACAAGTATTACTTGATTAGGTTTGATTACCTCTTGTATCTTATATCTTTTAAATTTTGTTTTATTATTATTTTTTTTATCCTTAGTATCTTCAATATTATCTTTTTCATCTTGATTTTTTATTTCAATTGGATCCTCTAACTCTAAATTTCCCTCAGCAATACGCTCTTCTTCTTTTTCCTCTACTTTTTTGGATAATTCTTCTCGAGCTTTTTCTTCCTCTAATTTAATTATTTCAAGATCACTTCTAGGGATTTGATAGTAGTCTGACTGAATGTCATTAAAAGATAGAAATCCGTGTCTTTCTCTCCCAAAGTCTACAAATGCAGCTTGCAAAGAGGGCTCAATTCTACTTACCTTGCCTAAGTAAATATTATTTTTAATTAAATTATTTTTTAAGCCCTCGTACTCGTAATCCTCAATATTATCATTGAATTTAAGTACAACTCTAGTTTCATTTGGATGCGAAGCATCAATATATAAATTTTTCTCCATATTTTCTTTTTTGATTTTTTAATTAGATAATTCATTATAAATTTTGTGTATTCTTTATGCCATATCTTTAACAAATTCCCGTATATAATGGAATTAAAATGAGTAAAATTTTAAAAAAAATATTTATTGGTATTATTGGTATTTCATTAATTTCTTTTACTTTAATCACAGTAATTTTGTGGAATTTTTCAAATAATATCCCTGATTATAAGTTTTTAAAGAATTATAAACCGCCAGTATCTAGTAAAGTGTATTCAGGAAATGGCGAATTAGTATCCGACTTCTCAAAAGAAAAAAGAATATTTGTTCCCTATAGTTCGATCCCACAAAAAGTGATCAATGCTTTTTTATCTGCGGAAGATAAAAACTTTTTTTCACATCCTGGTGTAGATGCAAAAGGAGTCATTCGAGCAATTATTAACAATATTGGCAATATATTTACCTCAAAAAGATTAGAGGGAGCATCTACGATTACACAGCAAGTAGCAAAGAATTTCTTATTAACTAATGAAGTAAGCATAAATAGAAAAATTAAAGAGGCAATTCTTGCATTTAGAATTGAAAGAGCACTTTCGAAGGAAAGGATACTTGAGTTATACTTGAATCAAATCTATTTGGGAAGTGGTGCATATGGGGTGGCGGCAGCTAGTTTGGAATATTTTGATAAATCAATAAAAGAACTAAATTATGTTGAGTCTGCGATGCTAGCAGCATTACCTAAGGCACCAAGTAAATATAACCCATACCGTAATTTGGACTTAGCTAAATTCAGAAGAGATTTAGTATTAAAAAATTTATTAGAAAATAATTTTATCAATTCAAATCAATATGAAAATTTTAAATCTCAAAAAATCCAACTTAAAAAAGCGAAAAAGGTCTTCTTAGAAGATGCTCAATATTACATTGAGGATGTGAGAAAAAACGTAATTGAAACCTTAACTTATGAGAAAGTCTATAAACAAGGATTTAATATCAATACACCTATCAATCTAGAATTGCAAAAAATTGCTACTGCATCACTAAGAGAGGGATTAATTGAGTATGATAAAAGAAAAGGTTGGAGAGGACCAATTAAGAATAAAAAATTAAACAAAAATTGGTTTAATGATCTTGATAAATACGAAATTGAAAAGTCGATAAACTGGAAAATAGCGATAATAAAAAAAATAAATAAATTTTCTGCTGAAATAGAAACTAAAGATAACTTAAAAGGCTTTATAAAATACCAAGATATAACCTGGACTAAAAAAGAATTTGATGATTTATTAAAAGTTGGAGACGTTGTTTATGTCGAGCAAATTTCAAAAAATAATTTTAGTCTCAAACAAATTCCTAAAATTAATGGAGGTATCGTTGTTATGGATCCCTACACTGGAAGAGTAATGGCTATTTCAGGGGGTTTTAGTTTTAAAAATAGTGAGTTTAATAGAGCTTCACAAGCCTTAAGGCAACCAGGATCAGCTTTTAAACCTTTTGTATATGCTTTAGCTTTAGAAAATAATTTTACCCCTTCGTCTTTAGTTTTAGATGCACCTCTAGTTTTAGATCAAGGATCAGATTTGAAGATGTGGAAGCCTGAAAATTACGGAAAAAAATTTTATGGTCCTTCTACTTTAAGAGTAGGCTTAGAAAAATCTAGAAATTTGATGACAGTTCGAATTGCGCAAAAAATAGGCATTAAAAATTTGGCTAAATTTTCCAAAAATCTTGGTATATATGATGAACCTGACGAACTTTTATCAATATCCTTAGGTTCCGCAGAAACTACACTATTGAAACTTACTTCTGCTTATTCTGCTTTTGTTAATGGAGGCAAGTTAGTAATACCAATTTTAATTGATCGTATTCAAGATAGTGAGGGAAATACGATATTAAATAATGAAAAAAGAAACTGTAGTAATTGTGATATGATTTCATTTACTGGAAGCGCTTATCCTGAAATTAAAGATACTTATAAACAAATTTTCTCACCTCAAACAGCTTATCAAGTTACGTCATTATTAGAGGGAGTAGTTAAAAGAGGAACTGGAAAAAAATTAAGAGATCTTAACTTAAATCTAGCAGGCAAAACTGGTACAACTAACGAAAATACTGATACTTGGTTTATTGGTTTTACATCAAACTTGGTTATAGGTGTTTATGTAGGAATGGATAATCCTGAACCCTTGGGTAAGTTTGAAACCGGCTCAAAAACAGCTTTACCTATATTTAAAAAATTTGTTGAAAGAGCTGTGAAAAAGTCAGATGCGAGACCTTTTAAAGTATCAAAAGGTATTACAATGATGGTAGTTGATCAATTAACTGGACA
>CACNAR010000008.1 GCA_902618485.1 uncultured Pelagibacteraceae bacterium | reverse complement strand
TTGAGGATGATTATCAATCAACAAAAAATTTATTAGACTTTTGTATAAAGACAAAAAAAAAAATAACCTTTATTTACATTTCTTCTGCAGCAGTTTATAAAAATAATTCTAAAATTTTAAAACCCTCCTCTATATATGGAAAAAATAAACTTAAGTCTGAAAGATTTCTTAAAAAGAATTTAGGTAATAAAATGAAACTTTTAATAATAAGGTTTTTTTCAATTTATGGAAACGGACTTAAGAAACAACTTTTGTGGGACACATGTAACAAAATAGTACAAAAAAAAAGACTTACTTTTTTTGGAAATGGTGATGAAAAAAGAAGTTGGCTACATATAGATGATGCAATAAGTATTATTATTTTAATGTTAAAAGTATTAAAAAAAAAAATTATTATTTTAGATGGTCACGCATATGATGTTTATAAAAATAGACAAATAATTGAAAAGATAGTTGCTAACCTTAAGGTTGTTAATAAAATTAAATTTAATAATAAAAAGCAAAATTTTGTTCCAAGTAATCAAATTTCTAAATGTAATAAACTTAAAATTTTAGGTTGGCAGCCTAAAATGAATTTGGATAAAGGAATTAAAAAATATATTTTATGGTTTTTAAAATATAAAAAATTTAAATAAACTGATTTTAAATAAAATGATAAATAACAAAAATAAACTCTTTATAGCAGGTCATAACGGAATGGTTGGCAGATCTTTGAAAAGACTTCTTGATAAAAAGAATAAATTTAAGATTTTAACAGTAAATAGAATTCAATTAGATTTGAGAAACAAGGCTTTAGTTTTTGATTGGTTCAAAAAAAATAAACCTGATATTGTAATTAATGCTGCAGGTAAAGTTGGTGGAATAATAACAAATTCAGTAGACTCTATAGATTTTCTTAATGATAATATAGAAATCGGGTTAAACTTATTAAATGCATCAAATAAATATAAAGTAAAAAAATTTATAAATATAGGTTCATCTTGCATTTACCCAAAATTTTCTAAACAACCTATAAAAGAAAAATACTTGTTGGATGGAAAATTAGAGGAAACAAATAAATGTTATGCGCTCGCAAAAATTTTAGTTGTTCAACTATGTAAAGAATATAATGAAAAGAATAAAAAAAATTTTATTTCTATAATGCCAACGAATCTTTATGGTCCATTTGATAACTATAATGATCATACAAGCCATGTATTGGCTGCTCTTATTAAAAAGATTTACCTTGCAAAAAAATATAATAAAAAAGTTGTAGAAGTATTTGGTAACGGAAAACCTTTGAGAGAGTTTTTGTATGTTGATGATTTAGCTGATGCTATATATTTACTTTTAAAAAAGAAAACAAATCATAAGATCTTAAATATTGGCTCAGGTGAAGAGATATCAATAATAAACCTAGCAAATAAAATAGCAAATATAGTAAAATTTGAAGGAAGGTTTATTTTCAATAAAAATAAGCCAAATGGAACCCCAAGAAAATTTTTAAACTCAAAAAATATAAGATCATTAGGTTGGAGGCCTAAAATAAAATTAAATGAAGGTCTTAAGAGAACGCTAAATGCATTTATTTCAAACAATCAACAAAAACATAAATATTGATGAGTAAGTTTTATTCATGATATATACAAAAAAACTATGTTTTTAATAATAGATGGTTTTTGGGCTTCTGGAAAATCGATATTAAAATCTCTTTTAGACGGTCATCCAAAACTCAAAGTTTCTCCAGGACAAGAAGCAGTTTTTTCAGCTTTTGCTAGGAACAGAAATCTTCTTAAAAAATTATCATATAAAGATCTAAATATAATTAGAAAAATATTATCAGACAGCTATTATTATGATCTCGAAAGATATCATTTAAATAATCATTCAACTGTTGACTGGAAGTTTAATGTAAAATTAAATTTTTATCAGTTTGAGTCCTATTGGACAAAAAGAGTAAGTAAATTAAAAAATTGGAACACTGCTAAAATAATTGAAATAATTCATACATCATTAATAAAACATTTTTACGATATCACATATAATAAAGCTAATAAATCATTAAAAGTTTTTATGGAGGATAATAATTTTGAAAGCCATTTATTTTATCTTGAGAATTTCAAAAATTCGAAATTAATTTTAATTTCTAGAGATTTTGGTGACGTAATTGCATCGATGCTAAACAGAAGAAAGAAAAATAATATTTATCACACTGATAAATTTGATAAGATTAGTAATTTTGATTATTTAGTCTATAAAAAACTCCTTTGCTTTAAAAATGAAGATAATAAGGTAATTTCTAGAAAACTAAGAAAAAAGTTTCCAAGTAGAGTTTACATTTGTAATTTTGACGACCTAATATTTAATACTGAATACGAAATGAAAAAAATTTGCAAATTTTTGAAAATTAAGTTTAACAAGATTTTGTTAAAAAATACTCATTTTGGTAAATTAACAAAAAGAAATGACAAAAAACAAATACTTGGAAAAAAAATTTTTTCTAAGGAAAAATATTTGACTGCTTCACAAATAAAAACATTAAATATTATAGAAGATAGTTATAACTACAAAAATTTAGGAATAATTCCAATTTTCTCATCTTTGGTTTTAAAGTTAAAATATATGATATATAAAGCAATCATTAAGACAAAAAAAAAATTAAACTATAATGAATAACAAAGTACTCGATTGTACCCTAAGAGATGGAGGATATTATACTGATTGGCACTTTTCAGCTAAATTCGTAGAGGATTATTTAAAAACAATTAGATCGTTACCTATCAACATAATAGAGGTAGGTTATTTATCTGATCAAAATGATAACCTAGGTCCATTTTATCATCTAGATGCCAGCACGTTGAGCTTCATAAAATCTAAAATTCGCAAAAATCAAAAAGTTTTTGCTATGATAAACTTTAAAGAAATAAAAAATTCTAATCATTTGATTAAAATAATAAATAAAAAAGAAAAATACCTTGATGGAATTCGGTTTGCTATCCCGCCAAATAAAATTAGTTCTCTTTCGAAAATGGTTAAAGATGTGCCTTATTTTGAAAAAAAATTAAGTTTAAATATAAATTTAATGTACCTAAGTCAGTGGATTAATAATAAAAAACTTATTAGTGAAATATTTAAAAGTACACCAAAAGAAGTCAAGACTCTGGCATTTGTTGATAGCCATGGTTCGATCACACCTGATCAAGTGGATATTTTTTTCAGGGAAATAAATCGATTTAAAAAAAAAATTGATTTTGGTTGTCATTTTCATAATAACTGCGGTTTAGCATTAGCAAATTCATTAATTGCTAAAAAAAATAACTGTGAAATTATAGATACAACTTTTAGTGGAATGGGTAGAGGTGCAGGTAATGCTGAAACAGAACTGTTTATTGCAATTAACGATAAAACAAGAAGTAAGGTTAGAGGATACGATTTAAATTATTTTTTAGAAGATATTAATAATTTGAAAAAAAAATTAAACTGGGGAAGTTCTTTTGCTTATGCATTTGCATCTAAAAATGGATATTCCCAAGCCGAAATGATGAATTTACTTCAAAAAAAGAGATTGGACCCCTCATCAGCTCTAGAACAAATATCACAATCAAAAGAACATAAAATTATTTTTAAAAAATTTATGATCTTAAAAAATTTTTTAAAAAAATTAAATAAATCTCCTATTTTAATCGGTGGAGGTGCTAGCCAAATTGATTATGGGAAATTTCTTTATAGTAAGCTTTCTCCAAATACCTTGATCGTGTTCAGTAGCGTTCGGACAATGATAAATTTTTACAAAATAAATTTAAAAATACCAAATAAAAAACTTTTAATCATATCTGGTAATGAGGTTAAAAAGTATGAGAAAACCATAATAGAAAAAATTATAAAAGATTTATCAATAGACTTCTTCATGGTTGAAAAAAACTTTTTTTTTAGCAATAATCAAGTTTTCAAAATTAAAAAAACAATCATATCAAATACTAATGCAGAAAACCCATTGTTATTATTAGGAATTTTTTTAAATGAAATAGGAATAAAAACTATGGATTTAGCTTTTTTTGATGGAAATTCTAATCATGATAAAGATAAAGTTGTAATGGAAGAGACATCCAGGAGTTTAAAAATACTCACAAAACTGAAATTCAAAATTAAATCTTTAACTAAAACTTATTTAAAAGTTAAAACAATTAATCCATGGTTATATGATTAGTATTTTTGTCCCAATTAGAAAGGGTAGTAAGAGAGTAAAGAATAAAAATATAAAGAGATTTAATAAATATAAATTGGGATTAACCGAGTTAAAAATTCTTCAACTTAAAAGATTAAAAGAAAAAGTGGTAAAAAAAAAATTTTTTAATCATGATTTTGAATTCATAGTCTCAACAGACATACTTAGTGTAAAAAACGTCTGTAAAAAATTTAAATGGATTAAAATACACAATAGAAAACCAAGTTTATCTGGCGATAACTCTTTGCAAAAACTCATTGATATCGTTCCAGAAATCTGTTCAGGTAAATATATACTCTGGACACATGTAACAAGCCCTTTCTTTTCCTCAAATTCTTACATTAATTTTCTAAAAACCTTTTTTAATAATAAGAAACAAAAAAAAATTCAAAGTGCTTTTAGTGCAAATTTAATAGGCAAATTTGTATATTGTAAGAAAAAAGGATGGATATCTCATGATAGTAAAAAAATTAAGTGGCCAAGAACTCAAGATCTTAAACCTTTATTTTCTATGAATAGTGCAGCAATTATTTCTGAAAGAGAAGTGTATATTAACAAAAAAGATAGGCTGTGTAAAAGTCCATTGCCAATTTTATCAAATTTAAAAGAGGGATTTGATGTTGATAACAATAAGGATTTTGAAAATGTTAGTAATAAAAAAAAAATACCTATATAAATTTAAACTTACTTCAAAAAATTTTTTTCAGTGCATAAATCAAGCCAATTGAGCTATTAGTACTGGTCAGCTGCACGCATTACTGCGCTTCCACATCCAGCCTATCAACGTGGTAGTCTACCACGGCTCTATAGGAAGAACTAGTTTTGAGGTGAGTTTCCCGCTTAGATGCTTTCAGCAGTTATCTCGTCCATACTTAGCTACCCGGCACTGCAGCTGGCGCTACAACCGGTCCACCAGTGGTATGTTCAACCCGGTCCTCTCGTACTAGGGTCAACTCCTCTCAATTCTTCTACACGCATAGCAGATAGGGACCGAACTGTCTCACGACGTTCTGAACCCAGCTCACGTACCACTTTAATTGGCGAACAGCCAAACCCTTGGGACCTGCTCCAGCCCCAGGATGTGATGAGCCGACATCGAGGTGCCAAACACTGCCGTCGATATGAGCTCTTGGGCAGTATCAGCCTGTTATCCCCGGCGTACCTTTTATCCGTTGAGCGATGGCCCTTCCACTCAGAACCACCGGATCACTATGACCGACTTTCGTCTCTGCTCGACTTGTCAGTCTCACAGTCAGGCAAGCTTATGCCATTGCACTCTACGAACGATTTCTGACCGTTCTGAGCTTACCTTCGCACGCCTCCGTTACTATTTGGGAGGCGACCGCCCCAGTCAAACTACCCACCATACAATGTCTTGATGCCGGATAACGGCTATCAGTTAGATATCAAGAAAAACAAAAGAGGTATTTCACTGGTGACTCCACAAAAGCTGACGCTTTTGCTTCAATGTCTCCCTCCTATACTAAATATGTTTTTCCTAATACCAATGTAAAGTTGCAGTAAAGGTGCACGGGGTCTTTCCGTCTAACTACGCGAACTCCGCATCTTCACGGAGAATTCAATTTCACTGAGTTGATGTTGGAGACAGCGGAGAAATCGTTACGCCATTCATGCAGGTCGGAACTTACCCGACAAGGAATTTCGCTACCTTAGGACCGTTATAGTTACGGCCGCCGTTTACTGGGGCTTCAGAAATGAGCTTGCACCCATCGCATTAACCTTCCAGCACCGGGCAGGCGTCAGACCCTATACATCCACTTACGTGTTAGCAGAGCCCTGTGTTTTTGATAAACAGTCGCTTCTCCCTAGCTTGTGCCACCCTCTTTTAGTTGCCTAAAAAAAGGTCTTCCTTATTCCGAAGTTACGGAAGCATTTTGCCGAGTTCCTTCAACATCATTCTCTCAAGCGCCTAAATATACTCTATTAATCCACCTGTGTCGGTTTAGGGTACGGTCTAATGATGGAGCTATTTCTTGGAACCTTTTCGCGGCAAATTCAATCCATTAAGAATTTACAACTTACAAGATTCGTCACTTCCATCTGGTTAAGGAATATTAACCTTATTTCCATCGACTACGGCTTTCGCCCTCGCCTTAGGTGCCGACTAACTCTGCGCGGATTAACCTTGCGCAGAAACCCTTGGATTTTCGGCGAAGAAGTTTTTCACTTCTTTTATCGTTACTTATGTCAGCATTCGCACTTCTGATACCTCCAGGATCCTTCACAGGTATCCCTTCACAGGCTTACAGAACGTTCCGCTACCAGTTATAATTTTATAAATAAAATTATAAATCCACAGATTCGGTATATGATTTTAGCCCCGTTACATCTTCGGCGCAGAAACTCTATTAGACCGGTGAGCTGTTACGCTATCTTTAAAGGATGGCTGCTTCTAAGCCAACCTCCCGGCTGTTAAGGAATTTCCACATCCTTTCACACTTAATCATAATTTGGGGACCTTATCTGGTGGTCTGGGCTCTTTCCCTCTCGACCATGGACCTTAGCACCCACAGTCTGTCTGTTGAAGAACAATGTTTAGCATTCGGAGTTTTATTAGGTTTGGTAAGAATCTCTTCCCCCTAGCCCATTTAGTGCTCTACCTCTAAACATCTATTTATTCAACGCACTACCTAAATAGTTTTCGCGGAAAACCAGCTATCTACGAATTTGGTTGGCCTTTCACCCCTTACCACAAGTCATCCAAAGACTTTTCAACGTCAACTGGTTCGGTCCTCCGGTAAGTGTTACCTTACTTTCAACCTGCTCATGGTAAGCTCATTCGTTTTCGGGTCTAATTCATTAAACTAATCGCCCTATTAAGACTTGCTTTCGCTGCGCCTACACCTAGATGGCTTAAGCTTGCTTAATAAATTAAGTCACTGACCCATTATACAAAAGGTACGCCGTCACTCTAAAAAGAGCTTCGACTGATTGTAGGCATGCGGTTTCAGGTTCTATTTCACTCCCCTAATAGGGGTTCTTTTCACCTTTCCCTCACGGTACTAGTTCACTATCGGTCACTGAAGAGTATTTAGGCTTAGAGGGTGGTCCCCCTATATTCGAGCAGGATTTCACGTGTCCCGCTTTACTCTTGAATTTAGTTAAACATTACTCGTACGGGACTATCACCCTCTATGGTTAGCTTTTCCAAACTATTCAAATTTTTTTAATTAAACTACTGGCCTAATCCGCTTTCGCTCGCCACTACTAACGGAATCTCAATTGATTTCTTTTCCTCTGGTTACTTAGATGTTTCAGTTCTCCAGGTTATCTCTTTAAATCTATGTATTCAATTTAAAGTACCACAAAAAGTGGTGGGTTTCCCCATTCGGAAATTTTCGGATCAAAACTTACATACAGCTCCCCGAAACTTATCGCAGTATATCACGTCCTTCATCGGCTTTCAGTGCCAAGGCATCCGCCACACGCCCTTAAACGCTTGATTTATGCACAGAAAAAAATTCTGTGTTGAATCAAATTTTTATAAGAACATTAGTTAAAAAACACTAATGTTCGGATATAGATATTGATATTAATTATTTAATTATTCACAAATTTTATAGCTAAGTGCTTCTGGTGGAGGATAGCGGGATCGAACCGCTGACCTCCTGAATGCAAATCAGGCGCTCTCCCAGCTGAGCTAATCCCCCAAAATTTAATTGGTGGGCCGAGAAAGACTCGAACTTTCGACCCCACCCTTATCAAGGGTGTGCTCTAACCAACTGAGCTACCGGCCCCCATGCAAGAGAAACACTAATTAAGAAGAGAAATGAGGACGGTCAACATTAGCCTGTTAATTATTTAGAATGAAATAAAATTTCATTCATCCTTAGAAAGGAGGTAATCCAGCCGCAGGTTCCCCTACGGCTACCTTGTTACGACTTCACCCCAGTCGCTGACTATACCGTGGTCAAGGGTTTTAAACCTTGCCTTAAGGTAGAACCAACTCCCATGGTGTGACGGGCGGTGTGTACAAGACCCGGGAACGCATTCACCGTGGCACGCTGATCCACGATTACTAGTAATTCCAGCTTCATGCACTCGAGTTGCAGAGTGCAATCCGAACTGAGGTATTTTTTAAGGATTTGCTAAACGTCGCCGTTTTGCTTCCTTTTGTAAATACCATTGTAGCACGTGTGTAGCCCAACACGTAAGGGCCATGAGGACTTGACGTCATCCCCACCTTCCTCCAGCTTATCACTGGCAGTTCTTTCAGAGTGCCCAACTTAATGATGGCAACTAAAAGTGAGGGTTGCGCTCGTTGCGGGACTTAACCCAACATCTCACGACACGAGCTGACGACAGCCATGCAGCACCTGTGTTTCGTCCGGCCGAACCGAAAACTTTAATCTCTTAAAGTCGCGACGAACATGTCAAGTGTTGGTAAGGTTCTGCGCGTATCTTCGAATTAAACCACATGCTCCACTACTTGTGCGGGTCCCCGTCAATTCATTTGAGTTTTAACCTTGCGGTCGTACTCCCCAGGCGGTGTGTTTATCGCTTTCGCTGCGACACTGAAAAATAAATTTCCAACGTCTAACACACATCGTTTACGGCATGGACTACGAGGGTATCTAATCCTCTTCGCTACCCATGCTTTCGTTCCTCAGTGTCAGTAATGATCCAGAAAGCTGCCTTCGCAATTGGTATTCTTTCTAATATCTACGAATTTCACCTCTACACTAGAAATTCTGCTTTCCTCTATCAAACTCTAGCTGAAAAGTTTTGATGGCAGTTCCAGAGTTAAGCTCTGGGATTTCACCACCAACTTTTTCAACCACCTACGAACTCTTTAAGCCCAGTAATTCCGAACTACGCTAGGTCCCTTCGTATTACCGCGGCTGCTGGCACGAAGTTAGCCGGACCTTCTTATTCGGGTACAGTCATTTTCTTCCCCGACGAAAGAGCTTTACAACCCAAAGGCCTTCTTCACTCACGCGGCATCGCTGCATCAGAGTTTCCTCCATTGTGCAAGATTCCCCACTGCTGCCTCCCGTAGGAGTTTGGGCCGTGTCTCAGTCCCAATGTGGCTGATCATCCTCTCAAATCAGCTATTGATCAAAGTCTTGGTAGGCCATTACCCTACCAACAAACTAATCAAGTGCAGGCTCATCCAATGGTGCATAAAGCTTTCTCCGTAAAGACTTATCCGGTATTAGCACAAGTTTCCTCGTGTTATTCCAGGCCAAAGGGTAGATACCTACATGTTACTCACCCGTCTGCCACTAAGTATTGCTACTTCGTTCGACTTGCATGTGTTAGGCGTGCCGCCAGCGTACGTTCTGAGCCATGATCAAACTCTCAAGTTTAAAAACGGCGCACACTAGCTTCTATATAAATTCTAAGAATAAAATTTATATAAATATTGAAGTGTGTACGACAAATTTTTGGTAACCTTAACCGTCCACACTTCTCTTCTTAAATATTTACTTTTTAAATAGCTAATTGAGACTATATAATCTCAATAAATCCAAGAAAATATAGTCAAAACTTAATATTTTTTCGGAAAAGAAGTTGCTTATAGGCTAATATTTAAGGAAATCAAGCATTTAACTATAAAAAAATTGAAAAAAAACCTTAATCTACTGGTTTTTTTTGTTATTTTTAAGGACTTAAAACTGTTAATTGCATAATCAAAAAATTGTTAAAATGCTAAATAAAATCAAAAAAAAACTAAGAAACAATACTGAGATTATAGCTTTAGGTTTATTATTGTTAACCACAATTCTTTCAACTACTTACTACAACTTCAATAAACAAAAAATTTATAATAATTACAAAAATATAATTAATAACGTTTATTTTAAAAAAACGGTTAGTAATGTCTTTGAAAATCTTGAACCAAAATTTAAAACTATAACTCATAAAATAAGAGAGGGAGAAACATTTGACAAAATTCTAAAAAATTATTCAATACAAGAAGAAGAAATATTAAGCGTTAAAAAAAAATTATCAAAAAAGATTAATCTTAACAAATTAAATACTAATCAAAAAATACAGTTTACTATAAATCAGTCCGAAAATCAATTAAAAGAATTTACTTTTCAAATTTCTAATTCAGAAAAAATATATTTAACCAAAAATAATGAAAAAAGCGATTTTAACCAAGAGATTATTTTAACAAAATTAAACAAGGAAATTGTTTATAAAGAAAATATAATTCTAAATAGCTTGTATAAATCAGCTTCAAAAAGAAAAGTTCCTATTAATATTATAATTGAATTTGCAAGAATTTATGGTTTCGAAGTTGACTTTCAGAGAGATATAAGAAGACGTGATAGTTTTCAAATGATGTATGAGGTCTTTAAAGATGATAATAAAAAGATAATTGAAACTGGAGAAATCCTTTTTGCTAATTTAAAATTAAGCGGACAAGACAAACCTTTATATTTTTTCGACTCAAAAAATACTAAAGGTCATTTTGATAAAAGTGGAAAAAGTAGTCAAAAAGCTTTAATGAAAACACCAATCAATGGAGCAAGATTATCTTCTCCATTTGGAATGAGAAAGCATCCAATAGATGGATTTAATAAAATGCATCGTGGAACGGATTTCGCAGCTCCATTAGGTACTCCCATAATGGCATCTGGTAATGGAGTTATAAAAAAAGCCGGATGGTGTGGAGGAGGTGGTAATTGTGTAGTGATAAAGCACAACTCAACTTATCAAACAGTTTATGCTCATATGTCAAAGTTTGCTGGTGGAATTAGAAGCGGAGTAAGAGTTAAACAGGGGCAAACAATTGGATTTGTGGGCTCGACTGGAAAATCAACTGGACCCCATCTTCATTATGAGGTGATTGTAAATGGAAAAAAAATTAATTCCCAAACACTTAAGTTGCCTTCTGGAAAAATATTAAAAGGTAAAGAGAGAGAACTTTTTGAAACTTCAAGAATAAAATTGGAAGTTTTAAAGTCAGAAAAAATTATTGGTTTAAATTAGTCTAATTTTGCTCTACTTTTGTATTTTCTGTTTCTTTATTTTCTAAAGACTTCTCACCATGCTTTTCAACTTTTTTTAAAAAGTTTTTTTCATCTTCTTTAGTTGATTTATTATCAAACATTTTTTTTTGGATTTCTCTTTCACTTAATACTCTCGTAAAATGATCAGCATGTTGAAAATAATTTTCTGATAAAATTTTGTCACCAGTGGACAATGCTTCTCTAGCTAAATTATTATATTTCTCAATTAATTTCGATGGATTATGATTGTTTCTGCCAGTTATCTTACGTTGAAAAGTATCATTATTTGAAAAATTGTTATTATATTTATTCCTATCACCATTAACCTTAAAGTTTCTATCGTTTCTTCTAAAGTTATTTCTTCTTATGTTATTATTTCTAAACGTAACCATTATTTTTTATATTTTAAAGCTCACTATGCATCGATTATTTTTGGCTAAATCTTTAGCAACATCTTTAATATAATACCCATTTTTTCTTAAAATTTTTTTCACATTATCTGTTTGATTATAAGCAATCTCAAGAATTAAAACGCCATTTTTCTTTATAAGCTTGGACGAATTATAAATAACTTTTTTAATTTTAAATAACCCATCTGAACCACCATCTAAAGCTGATAAAGGCTCATAATCATAAACATCTTTTTCCATATACTTCAAGTCAAATCTCTTGATGTATGGGGGATTAGATACAATGAAATCATATTTGCCATAGTTGAAATTGTCAATATCTGATTTAAATAATCTCACTCTATCATTTAAATGAAGTTTTTTTGCATTAATCATACAAATATCGAGAGTTTTCTTAGAAATATCAATTCCAGTACCATAAAAACTTTTTCTCTCTTTCAAAATAGACAATAGTATACAGCCTGAGCCTATACCGATATCCAATATTTTTAGCCTTGATTTATTTTTTGTTAATTTTAGGGTTTGCTCGATAATAATCTCTGTATCCGGTCTTGGAATAAGAACATCTTTATTTACATCGAATTCATATTTCCAAAATTCTTTTTTACCAATCAAATATGCGATTGGTTTTTTTTTTGAACGCTGTTCAATTAAATTATTATAAAGTATGATTTCTTTATCTGATAAATTTTTATTAGAGTTTAAAATTATATCTATGCGATTTTTCTGAAAGACTTTTGACATTAAAATTTCGCTATCAAGTTTATAAGATTTGATACCATTTTTTTTTAATATATGGTCACCTTTTTTTAAAGCTTCGAAAATATTCATATATATCCTTTAAAGATTACTTAAACTTTCTTCTTGAGCTTTTAGTGAAAGTGACTCGATCATTTCATCAAAAGCTTCCCCCTCTAAAAACTCTTCAAGTTTATGTAAAGTTAAATTAATTCTATGATCAGTAACCCTTCCTTGGGGGAAATTATATGTCCGTATTCTTTCGGACCTATCACCTGTTCCAATTTTACTTTTCCTATCTTCTGATCTTTCTTTATCAATTCTAGATCTCTCATACTCGTATAACCTCGCTCTTAAAATTTTTAAACCTTTAGCCTTATTTTTATGTTGTGATTTTTCATCTTGTTGAGAAACTGAAATTCCACTAGGTATATGTGTAATTCTTACAGCACTATCTGTTGTGTTTACGGATTGCCCACCAGGTCCACCAGCTCTAAAGACATCTATACGTAAATCAGCATCATTTATTTTTAAGTCGACTTCTTCAGCCTCAGGTAATACAGCTACAGTAGCAGCAGATGTGTGTACTCTACCCTGAGTTTCAGTATCTGGAACTCTTTGCACCCTGTGGACACCACTTTCATATTTAAGAGTAGAATAAATATTAATCCCTTTTATAGACGCGATAACCTCTTTTAATCCTCCCGCATCACTTTTTGAAATTGATATTATTTCTAAAAACCATTTTTTTTTACTGCTTACTTTCTCATACATTTTAAAAAGATCTGAAGCAAATAAACTAGCTTCAAGACCTCCGGTTCCTGCTCTTATTTCGATAATTGCATTTTTTTTATCCGCCTCATCTTTAGGTAATAAAAATAATTTTAATTTTTTTTCATTTTTTTTATACTGCGTCTCTAAATCTTTTAGCTCAATTTCAGCCATTTTTAATAACTCGGAATCAGAATTTTCATCAGCTAAAATTTTCTCTAACTCTTTTTTATCCTTTTCGAATGATAAATATTTTTTAGCGTTCTCAATTATTTCATTTAAATCAGAATATTCTTTTGATTTTTCAGCAAAAAATTTTTTGTCAACATGTCCTGAGGATAATTCTCTTTCTAAATTTGTGTGTTTGTTTATCAGATCATTGATAGTTTTATCAGGAATCATCTTAACTATTTTTCAACTCAGATGCCTTTTTTTCAACCTCAAATACAACTCTATCAATCATATCATTAGTTAAAACTTTTTCTGTTTGTACTCCAGATAAATACAACATGTTACTACCTTTTCTACCGCCAGTGATGCCAACATCTGTCATTGCAGCTTCTCCAGGACCATTAACCACACAACCGATTATTGAGAGTGTTATGGGTTTTGTAATATGCGCAAGTCTTTTTTCCAGCACTTTTACAGTTTCAATTACTTGAAAACCTTGTCTAGCACATGAAGGACAAGAAATAATTCTTACTCCTCTCTCCCTTAAATTTAATGACTTAAGTATTTCGTTTCCAATTTTAACTTCTTTTACTGGATCATCAGATAGAGATACTCTAATAGTATCTCCGATACCCTCTAAAAGTAATGTTCCTAATCCAATAGAGGATTTTATACTTCCTGACACAAAACTTCCCGCTTCGGTTATTCCAAGGTGCAAGGGATACTTAATTTTTTTTGATAATTGACGATATGCTTCAATTGATAAAAAAATATCTGAAGACTTAACACTTATCTTTAAATTTTCAAAATTTTCATCTTCTAAAATTTTTATATTTCTTAAAGCACTCTCAACTAATGCCTCTGGACAAGGCTCTTTAAATTTTTCTAATATATCTTGTTCTAGAGAACCTGCATTAACACCTACTCTAATAGAGCAATTATTTGCAGTTGCTGCTCTCACAACTTCTTTAATTTTATTGATATTTCCTATGTTTCCTGGATTTATTCTTAGACAACTCGCACCGTTCTCTGCTGCTTCTATTGCTCTTTTGAAATGAAAATGAATATCTGCAACTATGGGAACATCAATATGTTTTACAATTTCTTTGAGTGCTTTTGTTGACGCTTCATCAGGGCAGGAAACTCTAACTATATCAGCGCCTTCTTTATGAATATCATTTATCTGGTTAATGGTAGCTTCTATGTCTGTAGTTAAAGTATTTGTCATAGACTGAACTGTGATTGGGTTATCGCCACCCACCATTACTCTGCCAACACTAATTGCTTTTGTTTTTCTTCTTTTAATATCTCTAAATGGTCTTATACTCATAATTAATTATCTAATTTAAATTCTTTATGTAAAGCAATTAATGCTTTTTTAGTATTTCTTTTATCAATCAAAACTGATATTTTAATTTCAGAAGTTGAAATAACTTGAATATTTATATTTTTTTTTGCAAGAGACTGAAACATTCTAAATGTTACTCCAGGTGTTGTCACCATTCCAACTCCAATAATTGAAAGTTTAGAAACATCTTTTTTTAATAATAACTTTCTAAATTTAATATTTTTATTGGACTCAATTATTTTTTTAGTTCTGTTTAAATCATCCGTTTTAATGGTGAATGTTAAATCAGTTTCTTTCCCATTCGCTGAAATATTTTGAACTACCATATCAACATTAATTAAATTTTTTGATAAAGGTTTAAATATCATTGCAGCAACACCAGGTTTATCTTTAACACCTACTAAAGTAACCTTAGCATCATTTTGAGTTGAAGAAATACCTGCAATAATTTTATTATTAATAATATTCATTCTTTTTGTGATCAATGTTCCTGGTTTTTTTTTAAAAGAAGACTTTACCTCTATGTTGATCCTATTTAAACGCGCATCCTGAATTGAAGCTGGCTGCATAACTTTTGCACCTAGAGAGGCCATCTCCAACATTTCTTCGTAAGAAATTACTTTTATTTTTCTTGCTTTTTTTAATTTGTTTGGATCTGTTGTGTACACACCCTCAACATCGGTGTAAATTATACATCTCTCTGCTTTAAAAAATTTAGCTAACATAATTGCGCTCGCATCCGACCCACCTCTTCCGATTGTTTTAATTCTCTCATTGGTATCAATACCTTGAAAACCAGTTACAATTGGTATTCCACCCTTTTTGAGATAATTTAAAATTTTTTTTTTGTAGATTGACAAAATTTTTGCATTTTTATGACCACCCTCAGTAATAATTGGTATTTGCCAAGATAACCAAGAACGAGATTCTAACCCAATATGTGATAATCTGGCGGCAATTAAAGAGCATGCCACTTGTTCTCCAGAAGAAACAAGAACATCATACTCAGAAGGTAAAAAATTTTCACTTATTTCTTTTGATTTTTTTATCAAATCATTTGTAACCCCGCTCATAGCTGAAGATACTACAATAAGTTTATACCTTTTTTTATGGTATGAATTAATAATGTTAGCTATATTTTTAATTCTTTTAATGCTACCTACAGATGTTCCACCAAATTTTAAAACTACAATTTTCATGAATAAATATTTTTTTAAATTAAAATATTGATTAAATTCATCTTGAATATAAAATTTACTTAAAATGAAAGCTAACACAATTAATAAAAAAGAAATAGAAAAATTTTCAAAAATTGCTGAAGAATGGTGGGATCCCAAAGGAAAATTTAAACCATTGCATAATTTTAATCCTCTAAGGATTTCTTATCTAAAAGACAATATTGTTAAAACTTTCAATATTCAAAAAAAAGATAAGATCCTCTCTGGTGTCAAAATTTTAGATATAGGTTGTGGTGGAGGATTATTGTGTGAGCCTATGTCAAGACTAGGTGCAGAAGTTTTTGGAATGGACGCATCTGAAAAAAATGTTGAGATAGCAAAAATTCATGCAAAAAAGAGTAACTTAAATATTAAATATTTTTGTTCGTCGCCTGAAAAATTTAAGTCAGATTTAAAATTTGATGTTATACTCAACATGGAAATTATTGAACATGTAGAGGATGTAGATTTCTTTTTAAAATCATGCTCAAAGTTTTTGAGAAAGAATGGTATTATGTTCGTTGCAACATTAAATAAAACATTAAAATCTTATCTTTTTGCAATAATAGGTGCTGAATATATTCTTAAGTGGCTTCCAATTGGAACACACGAGTGGGAAAAATTTGTAAAGCCTGATGAATTAATTCGCATAACAAAAAAATATGAGCTTACTTTAAATGATTTGAGAGGTGTAAAGCTTAATTTATTAACAAATAATTGGGAGTTAAGTGCTGACAAATCAATTAATTATATTGCAAAATTTATCAAGATATAATTAAAATTAATTATTTTTATCTTCTATCCAAGGAATAATTTCAGTATCAATTCCTTCCTCTTTCAAGTCTTTAATCTCTTGACTTGATGCAGTTCCATAAATTCCTTTATCTTTTTTTTTATTTTTATAATGAATTGATCGAGCTTCGTAAGCAAAATTTTCACCAACATATTCAAAGTTCTTTTTTATAAATTTTTTATATTCTCTAATTTTTTCATTAATTTTCTGATATTTATGATCTTTAATGCTTATATCTTTTTTCCAAGACTTATTTAAAAATTTTGGTGCCATAAGAGTTTTTTCAACTTTTAGTGATCCACATTTATGACAATTCAAATAGTTTTTTTTCCTTAGTTTTTCATATTCCAGTGAAGATGCAAACCAACTATCAAATAATAATTTACATTTTTTACATTTTAATTTGTACTTAATCATTATTAATAATTAGTTATTCAATTTGATATTTCAAGATATTAACTTCTATAGTCTGAGTTAATTTCAATATATTTTTTTGTGAGATCCATAGTATAGGTAGTAAATTTTTTTGAACCTTTAAAAATATTTATGTTAATGTCAATATTGTCACTCTTCATATAATTTACAATATCAGACTCATTATAGTTTAGATTTAATTTTCCATTATTAATAATAGAAAATTCTCCGAATTTTATAGACAACTTTTCTAAGTTTATTAGAACATTTGATTTTCCAATTGCCATTACTATCCTGCCCCAATTTGGATCCTCACCTGCTATAGCAGTTTTTACTAGAGGAGAGTTGGCAATTGAAAAGCCAATCTTTTTTGCATCGTCCTCATTTTTACAATTCTCTACATTAATAGTTATAAATTTAGATGCTCCTTCTCCATCTGAAACTACTCTTTTAGCCAAACTTAATAAAACTTTTTTTAATGCTTCCTCAAAATCTCTTATTCTTTTATCATTATAATTTTTAATTTTTGGATGCTTTACTTTGCCGGTCGAGAAAATACTAACCATGTCATTAGTACTTGTGTCACCATCACAACTAATTGCATTAAAAGTTGTTGAAATATTTTTTTTAAGAAGTTTTTTTAAAATTTCATTAGACACGTCTGCATCTGTGAAAATATAAGCTAACGTGGTAGCCATATTGGGTTGGATCATCCCAGACCCTTTTGCAATACCAAAAATCTTTACAGAACTTCCAGCAATTTTACAATGCTCCATCGACATTTTAGGTTGTGTGTCCGTTGTCATAATACCTAAAGCTGCCTTCATCCATATATACTTATTCTGGGTATATCTTATATTTTTTACTAAAACCGGAATCTTGTTTTTAATTTTGTCTTCTGGAAAAATTTCTCCAATAGTACCAGTACAACCAAATATTATCTCCTTTGGTTTGATTATTTTTGGTTTATCTTCATCTTCTTTCTGTCTTGCAGTAAGTTCTTGAGAAATTATGTCTGCTATTTTTTCAAGACTTCTATACCCCTGTCTACCAGTAAAACAATTTGCGTTTCTCGCGTTAACTAAAAGCGAATATATTTTTTTTGAGTTTTGATTTAAGTTCCATTTAATATTCTCAGAGATAATTTTTGATTGTGTGTAAACAGAAGCATAGTTTGCTCCATCTCTAAAATAAAACATTACTAAATCATCTCTAGTGTCTTTATAAAGATTTGCGCATACACTGGAAATTGAAATACCATCAATGTGATCTAAATCTTGATATTCTAACATTCTCTTGTTTTTTGATTTAGATAATAAAAAATTAGGTAAATTTAGACCCATGGTATTTAAAATATTTATTTATTAATTATATTAAAGGATATAAGTAAATAATAAATCAAAAACTAATGTTTAATCCTTTAAATCTTATCTCAAAATTCATTAGATCGGGTAATCAGAAAGAACTAGATAGGTTAAAAAAGATCACTCAACAAATAAATTCTTTAGAGGAAAATATAAAAAAACTTAAAGATAATGAATTTCCAGATAAAACTAGAGAATTCAAAGAAAAACTAAAAAATGGCATTGGTATAGATAAATTGCTGCCAGAAGCTTTTGCACTAGTGAGAGAGGCATCTAGAAGAATTAGGAATGAAAGGCATTTTGACGTTCAAATTATTGGGGGAATAGTATTACATGAGATGAAAATTGCTGAAATGCGAACTGGAGAGGGTAAAACATTAACAATAACTCTGGCAGCTTATTTGAATGCCCTATTTGAAAAAGGAGTTCATATTGTTACCGTTAATGACTATCTGGCAAAAAGAGATTGCCTTGAAATGGGGAAAATTTATAGTTTCTTAGGAATATCCTCTGGCTACATAAATAATATTCAAGACGATGATGAAAGAAAAAAAAATTATAATTGTGATATCACCTATGCAACTAATAGCGAATTAGGCTTTGACTACCTTAGAGATAACATGAAATATTCTAGAGCCGAAATGGTTCAAAGAGAACATTTTTTTTCAATAGTTGATGAAATCGACTCTTGTTTAATTGATGAGGCTAGAACCCCATTAATCATCTCTGGTGCTGCGGAGGATAAAACTAATAAGTATCTTGCTGTAGATAAGTTGGTTAAAAGGTTAAAAAAAAATGACTATGAAATTGACGAAAAAGATAGAAATATTTTATTAACAAATGAAGGAATAAATAATGTAGAAAAAATTTTCTCTGAAACAGGCATTTTAAAAAATAATAATTTTTACGATCCAGAAAATATAAATTTAGTACATCATGTAAATCAAGCTTTAAGGGCTAATCATTTGTTTGAAAAGGGCAAGGATTATATTATTAAAGATAACTCTTTAAAAATTATTGATGAACTTACTGGAAGAATTCTTGAAGGAAGGAGATTTGGTGATGGTCTCCACCAAGCTTTGGAAGCTAAAGAGAAAATTGAAATTCAAGCCGAAAATCAAACATTGGCATCAATAACTTATCAAAATTATTTTAAACTATACAAAAAGATCGCTGGTTGTACCGGAACAGCAGCAACAGAGGCAGCAGAATTTTTTGAGATTTACAATTTACCTGTTGTTGTAATTCCAACAAATAAAAAAATGATAAGAAAAGATTTTAATGATCAAATTTTTAGAACCGAAATAGAAAAAAATAATGCCATAATTAAAAAAATTAAAGATCACAATAAAGCTGGTCAACCATTGTTAGTTTTTACATCCAGCATAAACAAGTCTGAAATCTACTCAAAATTACTAGATAAGGAAAAGATTAATCACGTGGTTTTAAATGCAAAAAATCATGAGAACGAAGCTGAAATTATTTCTAATGCAGGTAAAGAGGGATCTGTGATAATAACAACAAGTATCTCAGGAAGAGGCGTCGATATTCAATTAGGAGGAAAAAAAGACACAACAAATAGTGAAAAATTAATTGAAGACAAAAAAAAGATAAAATCATTAGGTGGCTTATTCGTAATTGGTACTGAGAGAATGGAGTCACGAAGAGTTGACAATCAAGCAAGAGGTAGATCGGGGCGTCAAGGTGATGAAGGAAGTTCAATTTTTTATGTAAGTTTACAAGACGATTTAATGAGAATTTTCGGATCAGACTCAATGAACAGTATGCTTGAAAAACTAGGCCTAAAAGACGGTGAAAGTATTGATCATCCATGGATCAATAAAGCTTTAGAGAGAGCACAGCAAAAAGTAGAGGCAAGAAACTTTGATATTAGAAAAACACTTATTAAATTCGATAATGTTTTAAATGACCAAAGACACGTAATTTTTTCACAAAGAAAAGAGGCAATGGATAGTGAAAAAATTTTTGAATATTCCACAGATTTTTTAGATGAGATAAAGAAAGATTTAATAGAACTAAAAATCCAAAAGATTGCAAATCCAAAAAGCTCCCTTTTTTGAAAGTCAAATCAAAACTCTTATGGGTAAAAACTTTAATGAAGAAGAATTAAAGATTTTATTAGAAAAAAAAGATGATGAGTTGATGAAATTGATTTCAGATAAGTTCTATGAAACTCGTGAAGAAAGAATTAAACTTTTAGGAGAAAATCAGGCAAAACAAATTGAAAAAAGAATTTTTCTACAATCTATAGATATTAATTGGAAATCACACATACAATACTTGGAACAATTACGACAAGTTATTGGGTTAAGATCTTATGGACAAAGAGATCCACTTATCGAGTACAAAAAAGAAGCCTTCACTTTATTTGAGAATTTATTAAAAAAACTTAAGCAAGATTACATGGTAGTTCTCATGAATCTTAAATTTGTGGAGACATCAATTGGTAATCCAACAGGTAAAACTAATGAGGAAAAATCGATAAGCCAAATTAATAAAAAAGTAAAAAGAAATGAACCTTGTCCTTGTGGATCAGGAAAGAAATATAAAAAATGCTGCGGACAATTATAAAAAAATTAATAACATTAACAAAATGAGTATAACTAAAGATGGTACAAACAATTTTTTTTTCTTTAAAATTTCAAAAATTTCATTACGGTGAACTTTAAGGGAACTTAAATCTGCTGTATTTGTTACAAAACCTTTGTTTCTCCCTATTTTCAAGAATTTATTTTTTCTATTATTAAAAACTTCTTCTCCTGACATAGATTTAAAATAATCCAAACTCGTGGATAATGAGTTTTCAACATTTTTTAAAATTAAATCTTTATCTCTGTGAGCACCACCAATAGGCTCCTTAATAATTTCGTCAATCACATTTAACTCGAGTAAATCTTTTGCAGAAAGCTTCATTGCTTTAGCGGCATCAAGCATTTTTTTTGGATCTCTCCATAAAATTGTTGCACATCCTTCAGGAGAAATGACTGAATAAATTGCGTTCTCCAACATCAAAACTTTGCTTGAGGATGCTAGAGCTATAGCTCCACCAGAACCACCTTCTCCAATAATAATTGCTATTGTTGGAACTTTTAAATTCATGCAACATTCTATAGACTTTGCAATTGCTTCAGCTTGACCTCGCTCCTCAGCACCTACTCCTGGATAAGCTCCGGGTGTATCTACAAATAATACTATTGGTATTTTAAATCTGTCAGCTAACTCCATAAGGCGTATAGTTTTTCTATAACCCTCTGGCCTCATCATACCGAAATTTCTCTCAATTCTGCTATCTAGATCATCTCCCTTTTCTTGACCAATTACTAATATTGACTGATTTTTAAATCTTGCAAAACCTGCAATAACTGACTTGTCTTCACCATAATACCTGTCACCAGATAATGAAATAAATTCGTTAAATAAATTATCAATAAAAAATTTTGATTTAGGTCTGTCTTCATGTCTTGCAACCATAGTAGTTTGCCAAGGATCGAGATTTGAATAAATTGATTTTAATTTATAATTTATCTCCTCTTCAGTTTTAGAAATTTTTTTAGTATCTACTTCGGAGATACCGCCCTGATTATATGGATCTTTAAGTCTATCTAACTCTTCATCTAGATCTTTTATCTCTTTTTCAAAATTGAGGTAGTTTTTCATTGTTTTTTTATAATGATTACTTAATTAACAAAAAAGGCGATAAAATGATATTGAATTAAACATGTATTTGTTATTTAATGTATCATTCTTTTAAAGAATAAAGTTTTACTATCGGGAGAGACTATTTTTAGCGCCGAAGGAGCAACCACCCCGGAAACTCTCAGGCAAAAGGACCGATCGAAG
>CACNAR010000007.1 GCA_902618485.1 uncultured Pelagibacteraceae bacterium | reverse complement strand
CTTTATTAATCTCTGTTTTATTATCTGCTCAATGTACTGACGTAAATGTAAATAATGTTACAAAAGATATTTACCCAAAATATTACAAACCTCGTCATTTTTTAAAATTAGGAAGAAAAAAAATAGAAAAGCTTATTAAGAAAATTGGAATTTTCAGAATAAAAGCAAAAAGTATTTACAATCTTTGTGGCATATTAGAAAAGAAGTACAATGGAAAAGTACCAAAAACATTTGAAGAATTGGAACAGTTACCTGGTGTAGGTCATAAAACTGCCAGTGTGGTTATGTCTCAAGGATTTGGGTATCCCGCATTTCCAGTTGATACTCATATTCATAGACTAGCCCAAAGATGGGGATTAACTAGTGGTAAAAATGTTATTCAAACTGAAAAAGATTTGAAAAGATTATTTCCAAAAAAAAATTGGAACAAACTTCACCTGCAAATTATTTATTATGGAAGAGAGTACTGTAAAGCAAGAGATTGTTATGGAATGACTTGTAAAATATGTACTAGTTGCTATCCTAATAGAAAAAAACCAATCAAAACTAAAAAAGCATAAATGAAAATTTTAGGTATTGGAAATGCAATAGTTGATGTGATCTGCAAAGTTGATGATGAGTTTATAAAAAAGAATAATCTTACAAAAGGTCTGATGAAACTTATATTTGATCAAGGTGAGTTCTCAAACTTGTTAACAGATTTAAAGATCGAAAAAACAATTTCAGGAGGTTCCGTTGCAAATTCAATAGTTGGTTTGTCACAATTGGGAAATAAAGTTGGATTTATTGGTAAAATATCCGATGATAATCTTGGTGTCAGATATGAAGAAGGTTTAAAAAAAGAAAACGTAAATTTTTTTTATAAGAAGAAAAAAGAACTTCTTCCTACTGGAACCTGTTTAATTTTAATCACACCTGACTCTGAGAGAACAATGTGTACTTATTTAGGAACTGCAGGTAAAATAAGCAAAAATGATCTAGATGCAGAAGTCTTTAAAAAAAGTGATTTAGTTTTTTTAGAGGGATATTTGTGGGATGAAGGGGATCCAAAAGAAGCTTTTGAAAAAGCTATCAATTTAGCAAGTAAAACGGCGATGTCTCTATCAGATAAATTTTGTGTAGATAGACATAAACATAATTTTTTAAATCTTGTGAAAAATAAATTAGATTTAGTTTTTGCAAATGAGGGAGAAATAATATCACTGATCGATGCAAAAAACTTTGATGAAGTTATCTCTTTCGGTAAAGAGATAAAAAAACATTTAGTAATAACAAGAGGTGAAAAGGGTGCTATCGCAATTAATAAAAATGAAGTAGATGAAATTGATGCAAAAAAAAACCTCAAGGTTGTAGATCTAACAGGAGCAGGCGATTTATTTGCTGCAGGATATTTACATGGATTTATAAATGATTTTTCCCAAAAAGACTGCTTAACAAAAGCAACTGAAATGTCATCTAAAATAATTCAGCAGATTGGAGCGAGATTTTAAACTTTTTTAACTCTTTTAAAACTTCCTTTTCCCTTTTTTGGTTTGACTACCCTTGGTTTAAATTTTTTAGTAAAAAGTTCTTTAGCAAATTTATTTTTTTTATATAATTTCATAACCATTTTTTTTACTGACAATTAAGTCTTCATCAAAAAACTTTTCTTTAATCTTTTTTCTAAGTCTATGAATATGTGTTTCAACAGTATGAGTTTCTAACTTTGATTGATATCCCCAAACTTTTTCTTGCAATTCTTTAATTTTTATTGGTTTTTTACTTTTTGATAAATAAATAATCATATCTATCTCTTTTTCAGTTAATTTTAATTTTTGATTTTGTAAAATCATCTCTCTTGAATTTATATTAAATGTATATTTACCTATAATTATATTTGATTGTTCATTAAAATTTTTTTTTAAAAATTCAATATTTATTCTCTCTAAAAGTTTTGAAAATTTAATAGGAAAATTATTAACTAAAATTAAATTTGGCAAACTATGGTCTTTATGAGATAAAATTAGATAATTTTTATGATTTCTAAAATCAATTTTGGATAACTCTTTTTTTTTTAAATTAATTAATTTAAAATTTAAATACCCCTCATTTTCTGTAAATATATCAAATAGCGATGGTAATTCGTAAATAAACAAAGTCTGATTATTCATATATAAATACAATATGATAATTATCTTAAAAAACAAACATTCTCTTAAAATTGATAACTTCAAATTTAAATGTTGTGTTGGAAAAAAAGGAATTGATAAAGAAAAAACCGAAGGAGATAAAAAAACTCCTAAAGGTATTTTTGGTTTAGAAAAATTATATTACAGAAATGATAGAATAAAAAAACCTTTTACAAAATTAAAATGTATAAAAATTACTAAGAATATGGGTTGGTGTAATAATGTAAAAGATAAAATAAATTATAATCAGCTAATAAACACTAAAAAAAAAACCAGACATGAAAAACTTTACAGAAGAGATTTTAAATATGATCTGGTAATTCCTATAAAATACAATTGGAAAAAGAGAATTCCTGGAAAAGGTAGTTGCATTTTTTTACACCTGACTAAAAATTATAAATCGACAGAGGGGTGTATTGCATTAAGTAAGAAAGATTTTTTAATTATGTTGAAACTAATAAATACAAAAACAAAAATTAAAATCTGCTAAGATCTCTCACCGAAAATTGCTGAGCCTATTCTTAAATACGTTGAGTCATTTTCAACTGCTTTTATATAATCCGAAGACATCCCCATGCTTAATTCTTTTAAACCTAAATTTTTATTCATATCATTTAGCTCCTGAAAAAAAGGGTTTGGGTCAGAATTAAGTGGTGGAATACACATTAAACCCACAATGTCTAATTTTAGGTCATTACAATAATGATAAAGATCGTATAAATCATTTTTTAATATTCCAGACTTTTGTTCCTCATTTCCTATATTAACTTGTAAAAATATTTTTACGTTTTTATTTTGCTTTGATTGTTCTTCTGAAATTTTTTTCGCAAGTTTTTTACTGTCGACTGAGTGGATGAAATCGAAAATTTTTATGGCGAACTTTACTTTATTAGTCTGAAGTTTACCTACTAAATGAAGTTTTAAATTTGGTTTTTCCTCTTTTATAGTTGTCCATTTATCTAATGCCTCTTGAACTTTATTTTCACCATAATCATTATGACCATAATTTATTAATGGCATAATCTTGTCCAATGAAAATGTTTTAGATATAGCGATAATTTTAGATGTTTTTGGCTTGTTTAAACCCTCCTCTTTCGATTTTACAAGTTCCTTGATATGTATTAATTTTTGTATTGAAGCATGCATAAGATAAATTATGAAAAATATTACTTTATAAGCACATACGATACAAACCTAATAAAATATCAAAGTAAAAAAACCAATATAATTTTTAGAAATTATAATAGTAATTTAGATATTGAAAAATTAAAGATTTTACGCGATTTTTGTAAGAAAAAAGGTTGCCATTTTTTTTTGTCGAATAATGTAAAATTGGCGATTAAATTAAAATTAGATGGTGTTTATTTACCATCATTTAATAAAAGTTTTAGTCATTTAGCTTATAAGTTTAAAAAAAAATTTATTACTTTGGGGTCTGCACATTCGCTGAAAGAATTAAATATAAAAAAAATTCAAGGGGTAAAACTTTTTTTTATCTCTTCATTATTTAAAAAAAATCAAAATTACTTGGGTATCTATAGATTTAAATTTTTTGAAAATTTTACCAAAAGGAAGCTTGTTGCTTTAGGTGGGATTAACGAGAATAATATTAAAAAGTTAGGCTTATTAAATATTGCAGGTTATGCAGGTATATCTTTTTTTTCCAAAAAAAAGGCCCCTTAGAAAAGGGGCCCTTTAATTTTTAGATTCTAATTATATTAGAATGCAAATGTAAGAGCGAACTCGTACGACTCTTTATCGGCTGTAGTAGCTGAACTACCACCTACGTTGTCGTTTTGGTTCATGTGTCCAGCAATAGTCATACCACCCATTGTGTATGATGCTGAGATACCTGAATCTTGTTGCTCTAATGAACCAGCTGTTGAGTCAGATGTATTGTCATCGTAATCTCTTTCACCGTAAGCGATAGTCATATTTTCGTTTACAGCGTAAGAAATACCCCAACCTTCAGACTCGTCATTTTGTGCTGCAGCAGTACCGTCTGCTTCACTTTGTTGGTAACCTAGAGTGAAACCTCCAACAGAATATTTAACGAATAATGTCTCGTTATCAATTGTCTGTGTAGTGTTCGGCTCTAATTCACCAAAACCATAACCGATAGTCAAACCTTCAACCATTTCTGGTGAAACCATGATACCGAAGTCTGCGTAATGACCGATGTCTTGAGACTGACCAGCAGCTGTTGAGTGATCATGTTGGTATGCAGCTTTAACCATCACACCGTTGATTGTTGGTGAATCATAAGTAATCAAGTTGTTACCAGATCTACCATCAATTCTCACGTCAGCACTTGCTGTTGTGTCCCATATTTCTTCATAAGCGTTTGGTGTCATGTCATCCCATTGACCTAGTACACCTGAACCACCGTGTCCGTGAAATGATACTGTTCCCATTGCATCTGTTCCGAAAGACATACTTCTGTCATCCATACCATTTGATGATGATGAAGTTCCAGGGTTATCGTTATCAAGTTCCATTTTAGCTGAAACTGTGATACCACCCTCTGTCTCACCTGATGCAGAGAAAACTACGCTATCAAACTGATAAGGACCAGTTGGTGAGTTTTCGTCTGTTGTAGATGCGAAAGCAAATCCAGTTGAAACTGAAACACTTCCTTCAGCTGCATGTACAGCTGTCATCGCTAGTGAACCAGCTAATGCTGATACACCAATTTTTGTTAATTTGTTCATATTAATTACTCCTTTAATTGTTTAATATTAAACAGGGAACTTTTATCAAAATGAGCTAAATTTTCCTAAATTTACTCCTTTTTTTCTTACAAAATTATTATCTGTGATAATTTTACAACACAAATTTCGTTTATTTTAATATGTTTTTTGTGTTATTTGAGTATGTTAAGATTTATTGCCTATTTAAAGCGTATTTATGAAAAATTACTTATTTTTAGAGAAATTTAGCAAACTATCCATTTTTTTGATCATTTTAATCTCATTAAATAGTTGTGGTAATAATTTTTTTAGAGGTGCTGATGCAAAAAAAGTTAGCCCCGATCCTCGTGAAAGAGTTAAGAAAAATTTAGAAGAAGGAAAAGGTTTCAGACTTAATGATGTCGTTAAAAAGGGGGCGGGTAGAGGTGGAAATTTTGAGTTTGCAAGCTCTAATGAACTATGGAGGGCATCATTAGATATTATAGAATTTATGCCCTTAACTTCCGCAAATTACAGTGGTGGAATAATCATTACAGACTGGTACTCAAATAATACAAATCCAAATGAAACTATTAAAATAACAATCAGATTTTTAAGTAATGAGATAAGATCAGATGCTATAGACATAAATGTCTTCTATAAAAAATGTGATAGTGAATATAAATGTGTTGTTCAAAAAAATAATAAAAACATAGAGTCAGAGTTACGAAGAGAAATCCTTAAAAAAGCAACGATATATCAAAAACAAACCAAAGCTAAAAATAAATCCTTTTATCCGGGTGTTAAAATGGGTAAAGATTAATTTTAGATCTCATTCAAGTGGATAGATATAATTTTAAAGAAATTGAAAAAAAATGGCAGCATTATTGGGAAAAAAATAATCTTTATAAGTCTCAAGTTAACAAAAATAAAAAAAAATTTTATTGCTTGGAAATGTTTCCATATCCATCTGGTAAAATACATATGGGTCATGTCCGAAATTATACTATAGGAGATGTACTAGCTAGATATAAAACTTTAGAAGGATTTAATGTACTTCATCCAATGGGTTGGGATTCTTTCGGGATGCCAGCAGAAAATGCAGCGCGCGAAAACAATTTAGACCCTAAAGAATGGACTAATAAAAATATAGAAACAATGAAAAACCAGCTTAAAAAGTTGGGTTTATCTTTAGATTGGGATAGAGAGATATCAACCTGTAATAAAGATTATTACAAACACCAACAAATTTTCTTCTTGGAGCTATTGGAAAAGGGACTTGTTTATAGAAAAGAAAATTATGTTAATTGGGATCCTGTTGATGAGACTGTCTTAGCAAACGAACAAGTTATCGATGGAAAAGGTTGGAGATCTGGCGCTATAGTTGAAAGAAAAAAATTAAGTCAATGGTTTTTTAATATATCAAAGTTTTCACAAAATTTATTGGATGGTTTAGAAAAATTAGAAGCATGGCCCAACAAAGTAAAGACGATGCAAAAGAATTGGATTGGAAAATCTTTTGGATGTGAAATTGAATTTGAAATTGAGGGTAATTTACCCATTAAAAATATAAAATGCTTTACAACTAGACCAGATACTTTATTTGGTTTTTCTTTCTTAGCATTGTCAGTAGATCATGAAGTCTCAAATTTTTATAGCGAAGATAAGGAATTTCTGAAATTTAAAGAAGAATGTTCAAAAACTGGAACAACTGAAGAGGCTATTGCGGTGGGAGATAAAATTGGCTATAGGACAAGTCTTTTAGCTAAAAATCCACTAAACCCTAGCCAAAAGGTTCCTGTTTATTTTGCGAATTTTGTTCTTATGGATTATGGTTTTGGCGCAGTATTTGGGTGTCCAGCGCATGATCAAAGAGATTTCGATTTCGCAAAAAAATATAAACTCGAAATCAATACAGTAGTTAAACCATATGAAGAAGACGATAACTTTAAGGTATCTAAGGAAGCATATCCTGGACCTGGAAAAATAATAAATTCAAATTTTTTAAATGGCCTTGATGCACCAAAGAATTCTATACTTGAAACAATAAAAATTTTAGAAAAAAAAAAATTAGGTAAAAAAAAAATTAATTATAGATTAAAAGATTGGGGTGTATCCCGTCAAAGATACTGGGGATGTCCTATTCCAATTATTTATGACGATAAGGGTAAAGCAATACCAGTACCTAAAGATAAATTACCTGTTGAATTACCAGAAAATATTGATCTTAAAGTTAAAGGAAACCCTCTTGATAGTCAAAAAAGCTGGAAAGAAATAATTATTGATGGAAAAAAATTTACTAGAGAAACGGATACCTTAGATACATTTGTGTGCTCATCTTGGTATTACTTACGATTTTGTTCTCCTAGAGAAAAAAATTATGGATTTGATAAAGAGGACATAGATTACTGGATGCCTGTTGATCAATATATTGGAGGAGTTGAGCATGCAATTTTACATTTATTATATTCAAGATTTTTTATGAGAGCAATCAACTTTGAAAACCAAAGTTTTAAAATAACTGAACCTTTTCAAAGTTTATTTACACAAGGCATGGTTTGTCACGAAACATACAAAGACCAAGATAACAACTGGCTAAGCCCTGATGAGATAGAAAAAGTTAATAATAAAATCATAAAAAAAGGTAACCCTAATATAGTCGTTAAAGTTGGACCTTCAGAATCAATGTCAAAATCCAAAAAAAACGTTATTGACCCTGAGGATATAATTAATACTTACGGCGCAGATTCTGTTAGATTATTTATTCTATCTGATAGTCCACCCGAAAAAGATGTGCAATGGTCGGAACAGGGTATGGCCTCATCGTACAAATTTATTCAAAAACTATGGATCTTAAATACGCTCGTTTTAGATGAAATTAAAAAAAATCACTCAAAAGATGATGATGATGAATTTAAAAAAAAAACAAATATATTTATAAATAACGTGACTAATAATTTATCTAATTTCACTTACAATAAAATTGTTGCTAATATCCATGAAGTTCATTCATCTATCTCAAAATTAATAAAAAAAAAGTATTCTCCTAAGACAATAATTGATAATTATAAAAAAATATTAGTTTGTATGTTGCCAATTATTCCGCATTATTCTAATGAATGTATAGAATTACTTAAAGACTCACATGGGCTAGAATGGCCAAAAGTTGATAAGCAACTTTTAATAGAAGAAAACATTAATTTTGTTGTTCAAATAAATGGTAAAAAAAGAGGTTTGATTAAAGCAAATAGAGACATTTCTGAGGTAGAATTAATAGATTTAATTAAAAAAAACGTTGAAATAAACAAATACATAAAAAATCAAGAATTTAAAAAAAAAGTATTTGTTCCAAATAAATTAATAAATATCATAATATAAATTAAATGAGAAAATACATTTACATTTTTATATTTATTCCATTTTTAATATTAGGTTGTGAATACTCACCAATTTATTCTAGCAAAGATAACTACAATTTTTTTATTGAAAAAATTGAGTTCAATGGAGATGCAGAAATTAATAATTTAATAGATAAAAAATTAAAAAAATATCAAACAACAAAAAATGAAAAAAAAATTTCTATTTCATCTACATCATCATATAAAAAAGTCTCTCAATCAAAAAATCTCTCAGGAAAAACAACAAATTATTTAGTAATTATTGAAATAGCTTTTCAAATTAAAAAAGGGAACAAATTAAATACTCTTAAATTCAAAGAAGATTTTTTAATTAAGAACTTTAGTAACAAATTTGAAGAAAGTAATTTAGAAAAGATAAAAAAGGAAAACGCTACAAATCTAATAATAAATAGATTAATAAGCCAAATTTCACAAATGTAATGATCTTAAAATATTTTGAGTTAAATAAATTGAATTTTGAGATTACGAATTTCTTATTATTTCATGGTAAAAACGAGGGATATAAGAACGAGGAAATCAGAAAAATTACAAATAAATTTAACGTAAAAGGTAAACGTTACGATGAAAAACAAGTAATTGATAACACCGAAGAATTTTTCGCGAACAATCTCAATAAATCATTTTTCGATAATGATAAAATTATAATAATAAATAGGTGTACAGATAAAATAATCAAGATTGTTGAACAGTTAATTGATAGGAATATAAATGATATAATATTTATACTTAACTCAGATGTTTTAGAGAAAAAATCTAAATTAAGAAACTTTTTTGAAAAATCAAAAAAAAAATTAGTATCAATTGCATTCTATCCAGATAATTTTGATACTCTTCTGAGAATTGCTCGACAAGCATTAAGAGAGAGAAAAATATTGTTATCAAACGAATGTATTAGTGTTTTGGTAGGAAAATGTGCTAGTGACAGAAGAAATCTATTAAATGAAATAGAAAAAATTGAACTTTATTTAAAAGACAAAAAAAAGATAAATAATGAAGAAGTTTTCAAAATCATTAATCTCTCAGAAAACCATAGCGTAAATGAGTTAATTAATAGTTGTTTAGTTAAAAATCAAAAAAAATTATTTAATATTCTTAACGATAATATTTTTTCAAATGAAGATTGTATTGTTATTATTCGAACTTTACTCAAGAAAACAAAAGATCTTTTAAATCTTGTAACCCAATTTCAATTAAATAAAAATATTAATGCAACAATAGATAATGCAAAGCCACCAATTTTTTGGAAAGACAAAAGTATTATAAAAGATCAAATAAATATGTGGTCAATCAATAAATTAAAAAATTTGATTATAGAAATAAATGATGTGGAGTATCAAATAAAGAAAAATTCAGTCAATTCAATAAATCTAACAACAAACTTTTTACTAGAAAAATCGACTTAATTTTTTTAGTAATTATTTTTTATTATATCAATTAGTTTATTTAATTGATCGCTGTCATGAAATGAAATTGTAATTGAGCCTTTATTTCTTTTATTACTTTTTATTGATACGTTAAGTCCAATTTTATTCGAAATAGTTTCTTCTAGATTTTTTATATTTGGATCTTTATATAAATTTACTTTTTTAGATCTTTTAAATAATTTTACAAAATTTTCTGATTGTCTTACGGATAACTTCTTTTCTATAATCTTACTAGCAATAAAACTCGCATTATCTAGTCCGACAAGAACCTTAGCATGACCGGGCGTGATTTTTCTTAGTTCAAGATAGCTAAGAACATCTGCTGGTAGATTCAGTAATCTTAAGGAATTTGTAATATAACTTCTACTTTTACCGATAAATTTGGAAACTTTTTCTTGATCGTAGGAAAATTCGTCAATTAATCTTTTATATCCCTGGGCCTCTTCTAGGGGATTTAAATCATGCCTTTGCACATTTTCAACTATGGCAAACTCAAGTGATTTCAAATCATCCGCCTCAGTGACAACCACAGGGATATCATGCAAACCTGCCTTTCTTGCTGCCAGCCATCGTCTCTCTCCTGCTATAATCTCGTATTTAGAGTTATCAGAATTTGACTTTCTTACAATGATTGGCTGAATCACACCTCGTTCTTTTATTGAATTGGTCAGATCTTGTAAGTTTTCTTCTTCAAAAACTTTTCTTGGTTGAAATTTATTTGGAATGATGTCACTTAATGAAAGTTTATTAGTTTTAGCCTCAACTCTAGTCTCACCGATTAAAGATGATAAACCTCGACCTAAACCTTTTTTTATTTGTGAATTCATTATGCGGCACTCCCCATTTTATTTTCTTGTTCAATGAATTCGTCAGTAAAATTGTAATAAGATTTACTACCTGGACAATTTTTATCATATATAAGGACAGGTACACCATGAGAAGGTGCTTCAGATAATCTTACATTTCTTGGTATCACTGTTTGATAGACTTTATCTTTAAAATAATCACGTGCCTCTTGTTCTACCTGAGAAGACAACTTATTTCTTCTATCATACATTGTTAAAAGTATTCCTTGAATTTCTAAAGACGGATTAAGATTTACTTTTATTCTATCAATCGTCTTCATGAGTTGTGTCAGACCCTCTAATGCAAAAAATTCTGTTTGAAGGGGAACTAAAAGAGAGTTTGATGATACTAAAGCCATCACTGTTAGTAAACTTAAGGAGGGAGGACAATCAATAAGCACATAATCATAAAGTCCGCTAGAATCGTTTAAATAAGCGGTTAATTTGCTCTTTAAAATGAAAGCTCTATCGCTATCACCAGCTGTTTCGACTTCTAGACCTGATAAATCTACATTGGATGTTATCAAATCGAGATTTTCAAATTTTGTCTTCTTAATAACATTTGAAATTGACATTGTTCCATTTAAGATTCCATAAATTGTTTGATCTGATTGATTAGTATTAGATAATCCTAATCCAGTGGTAGCATTTCCTTGGGGATCTAAATCAATAATTAAAATTTTTTTATTTTGTTGAGTTAAAGCTGATGCCAAATTAATTACTGTAGTTGTTTTTCCAACGCCACCCTTTTGATTTATTATTGAAATTATTTTCACAAATTTTTTTTTTTAATCTTTTTAATGTTGATTATAAATGAGTCGGCGCTAGTCATGCTTTTTTTTTCTTTATAATCCAAATCCCAAATTTTTAAGGTTTCACCTAAAATTTTTCTGCCACTTTTTCCCATAAATAAGATTAAATTATTGAATTGCCTAAAATTTTCATTTACTAGATCCAAAATTATGGGCATAGGTTTAAATGCTCTTGATATTATGGTTCCTGTTTCAATGTTCTTAAGTGTAAATATATCTTTTTGAATAATTTCTGTATTCAGGTTTAATTTTTTTGAAACATCTTTCAAAAAAGCACATTTATGATGACTTTTTTCATAAAGATTTATTTTTAACGAATTTTTCATCGTTTTCATGACAATTGCTATAACAAGTCCTGGCATCCCACCTCCTGTGCCTAAATCAGAGGTTGTATTACTATTTAAATCAATGAAATCAATTATTTGTGCTGAATCTAGTATATGTCTTTCGCGTATTTCGTTAATTTCTGCAGTTTTTTTACTAATTATGTTAATTTGATTATTTTTTTGCCTTATCATTGAAATTAAGCTCTCAAGCTCAAAACAGGTTTCACGTGAAACATTCGGGATTGGAATTTTTGAGTAAAAATTTAAAATTGAGTTATCCATTAAGCTATATGCTTAATAGACTTTCTTTTGACATGTGACAACAAAATATATACTGCTGCTGGTGTAATTCCGTCAATTCTTAGGGCCTGACCCATAGTTTTAGGCTTAATTTCTTTGAATTTCGCTTTCACCTCGTTAGATAGACCAGAAAATTGGTCGTAATCAATATTATCCGGTATAATTAGATTCTCATCTCTTTTAAATGCCAAGATATCTGCTTTTTGCTTTTTTAAATATCCTCTATAATGAGAATTAATCTCTATTTGCTCGTCTATATCAGCACCATAATCTACAATTTCAGGCCATATATCCCTAATTTTACTCATATTAACAGTTCTTTGAGTTAAAATCTCTTCAGCTGTTCGAAATACGCCATCTTTAGCTATTTTGATACCGAATTTTTCAGCTTTAGAGGGAGAAATACTTAAATTAGACATCTGCAGCGATATTTTGCTCAATTTTCGGAATTTATCCTCAAATATCACTTTTCTAATATCAGAGATTAATCCTATATTAATACCCTTATGAGTAAGTCTTAGATCAGCATTATCTGATCTGAGGCTTAATCTATATTCAGCTCTTGATGTAAACATTCTATAAGGCTCAGCAACACCCTTAGTAACTAAATCATCTATCATTACTCCAATATAGGCATCAGATCTATCAAGAATAAAAGGCTCCATTTTTTTTAGCGAAAGAGCAGCATTAATCCCAGCTATAAGGCCTTGCGCTGCAGCCTCCTCGTAGCCTGTAGTTCCGTTAATTTGACCTGCAAGGAATAGATTCTTTATTTTCTTTGTTTCTAATGTCAAAAGAAGTTCTCTAGGATCAATATAATCGTATTCTATAGCATATCCAGGACGTATAACTTTGACATTCTCTAAACCACTGATATTATTAAGTATTTCATATTGAACAACCTCTGGTAGAGAAGTTGATATACCATTTGGATAGATTGTATGATCATTAAGGCCCTCTGGCTCTAAAAATATCTGATGTCTTGTCTTATCAGCAAATTTTACAATCTTATCTTCTATTGAAGGACAATATCTTGGACCTACACCCTGTATATTACCAGAGTACATTGCACTTTTGGATAAATTCTTTTCTATAATTTTATGAACCTTTTCATTAGTGTAAGTCATAAAGCAAGATACTTGTTTGTTTAGATTTTTTTTTGTTAAGAAAGAAAAAAAGTAAGGATCATCATCTGCAGATTGTTTTTCCAATTTTTGGAAATTAATAGTTCTAGAGTCTAACCTTGGTGGTGTTCCAGTTTTTAATCTGCCTATCTTAAAATTATATTTCTTTAACTGTTCACTTAAACCAGTACTTGGCTTTTCATTAAATCGACCAGCGGGAGTTCTCTCATCACCGATATGTATCAGACCATTTAAAAATGTGCCGGTTGTAAGTATTAACTTGTTACAACTAACCTTATTACCTTTTAAGGTTAAAAAACCTTTTATTTCGTTATTTTTAAAAATAAACTTAATTACAGGGTCTGAAAAAATCATTAAATTACAATAGTTTACAAGTTTTTCTTGCATAAATTTTCGATAAAGTGATCTATCAGATTGAGTTCTTGGTCCTCTTACTGCTGGACCCCTACTTCTGTTTAACAGTCTAAACTGTATTCCAGACTTATCAGCTACCTCGCCCATAACCCCATCTAAAGCATCAATTTCTCTCACCAGATGACCTTTTCCTAAACCACCTATTGCAGGATTACATGACATTTCTCCTATGGTATTTTTATTGTGAGTGAACAGGGCAGTATTAACGCCAAGTCGAGCAGATGCTGCAGCTGCTTCACAGCCTGCATGGCCTCCTCCGATTACTACTACATCAAAAGATAAATTTTTTTTCATTACGTAAATTTATATTCGAATAAAATATTTACAAGATTTGTATTTTTTATATTAAATGCTATTTATCAGGGTAAGTTGGCAATAATCTATGAAAATTACGAGTATTTCTTTTATTTTCCTATGCAAAAATCATTAAAAATACTACCTAATATCTCTTCAACATCAACTTTTCCAACTATCATGCCAAGATGTCGTGCTGCTAGTCTTAAATCTTCGGCTGCTATATCAAAATCTTCAGCTTCCTTCTTTTGATTAAATCTTTTTAAATGAGATACACATTGCTCAAGATGTTGTCTATGTCGTTCTCTAGTAATAAGAATATCATCACTTGTGATGAATTTACTTTTTAATATTTTTTTTATTTTTTGAATTAGTTTATCAATATTCAAATTATTTTTTAATGATATTAGAACGTGATTTATTCTGTTTATTTCTGGATCAATATCTTTTTCTAAAAGATCAGATTTATTTAAAACTAAAATCGCATTATCGTCTAATAAACCCCTCAAAGTATCAGTAAAATCAATGTTTTTGGCATCTACTACTACTAGTTTCAGGTCTGCTTCTTCTGCTCTGTTTAGAGATAATTTAATGCCTTTTTTTTCAATTTCGTCTACAGATTCTCTTATACCGGCAGTATCAGAAACTATTACTGGATAACCATCTATATTAAGATGAGTTTCTACAACATCTCTTGTTGTTCCAGCTATTTCAGAGACTATTGCAACATCTCTATTAGATAAATGATTAATTAAGCTAGACTTACCAGCATTAGTTGGTCCTAGAATTGCAATTTTAAATCCCTCCCTAATTCTCTCTCCTACTTTTTGATCATTCAAAATCTTTTCTATATTTTTTAAAACTTCATCTGCATCTTTTTTGATTTTATTTAGAATATCTTTTGGCAAATCTTCATCTGGAAAATCTATTTTAGCCTCAACGTGAGATAAAATTTTTAAAAGCTTTTCTCTTAATGTATTAAATTTATTCGCTGAACGTCCACTCATAATTTTAACTGCTTGCTTTCTTTGAATTTCAGTTTCAGAAGAAATTAAGTCGGCTACACTTTCTGCTTTTAATAAATCAATTTTTCCATTTTGAAATGCAAGCTTTGTAAATTCACCAGGTTCTGCAAGTCGACAATTTTCAATATTTGAGATGTTCTTATGAATTGCATCAATTACTGCCTTACTTCCGTGTACTTGTATCTCAGCCATATCTTCACCTGTGTAGCTCTCAGGGCCAGGAAACCACAAAACTATTCCCTCGTCTATAATCTCAGAAGTATTGATATTGTTTATTTTACGGAGAGTCGCTTCTCTAGGCCTTGGAGCATTTTTGTTTGTTAATAATTTAATTACCTTCAAAGTATCAGGTCCAGAAATTCTTATAATTGCAACTCCAGAGACACCTGGACCAGTCGACAAAGCATAAATCGTCATAAAAATTTTGTTAATTATATATTTTTTCTAAAGATTTGAAAAATTGGTTTGAAAATTTCTTTTGATCAAATAAAGGAGAACTTAAAGCATTATCAAAGACTAAATTTCGTAATTTTTTCAGATTTTCAACATTTTTTTCTAAACTCACAGCAATATCTATATAATCATTTTCATTTTCAGCAATTAATTCCTGCAAGTTAAGATTTTTATTAATAGACTCACCACTTCTAGAATTATAATTAAATCCTTTCATCGTAAGTACAGGAACACCCATCCAGATTGCCTCGAAAGATGTCGTGACACCATTGTAAGGAAAAGTGTCTAATGCAATATCTATTTTTTTATACTGATTTAAGTGATCTTCAAAATTTTCTTTATAAGACAAAAATTCAACAGAATTTATAACATCATTTTTGCTAAATTTTTCAGCCATTGCAGATCTAAAAGAGGCATTGGAAGATTTTAAAATTAATTTTGAATTCTTCACTTTTTTTAATATTTTTGACCAAACCTTTATAACTCTATCATTTATTTTATTATAATTGTTAAAGGATCCAAAAGTTATAAATTTATTTTTAGCTATTGGGGCTAAGGTCTGTAATCTTGGTATGTCGAAACCACAATGACAATTCCAAATATCTTCCATGTATAAAATTTTTTCGGAGTACAGTTTTTCCTCATCTTCAAAAATCAAATTTTTATCTACAATTATATAGTCCATTTCTTTAATTCCTGTTGTATTCTGAAAACCACACCAAGTTATTTGTGTTGGGGCTAATCGATTTTTATAAAGAGACAATCGGTGGTTAGATATAAGCCCCATCAGGTCAATTAAAATGTCAATTTTGTCGTTCCTAATTAGATTTATAACGTCAACATCGCTCATGTTCACTATATTAATCATCTTGTCCACATAATTTCTAAATTCCTGGGTAGTTGCATCTTCCTGATGTTTTTTACAACCAAGATAAATGTTTATATTAAATTTGTTTTTATCAAAGTTATATAAAACTGTTTTTAAAAAATGAGTGACAGAATGTCTGGATCTTATATCAGCAGAGTGAAAGCCAATATTAATTTTTTTTCTATCCGAACCACTTATTTCAACTAATTTATTTTGAGGGAAAGTAATTAATTTTTGATCAAGAATTTGAGAATATTCTAAAAAACTTTTTTGATCCCAATTATAAATAAAACTTTGATAATAAATGTATGATGCTAAGGCATCAATACTGGAGGTTTTTTTTTCAGCGATTTGATTAAGGTAATAGATAACCTTTTCTATATCTACATTACGAACTAATGCTCTTACCAAAGCTCTTGTAAGTTCATCATTTTTTTCAAAATAATCTTTATTATCTTTGAAATATGAAAAAATTTCCTTGAGAATATTATCTGTTAAATTTACTTCATTCGATTTGAATTCGATATCAAAAAGATCAATGGATGCATTTATGAAATTTTTTAAGGCGTTTAGGGAATTTTGAGTTTTTTTTTCTCTTAAATAAGCTTTCCTGAAATCTTGAATAGCACTTTTTAAAGTTTCTGCCGAATTGTTATGCTGCATTTTGCATACACCTAACAAATTTAGTAACCCAGAGTTTAAATTAATATCATCAAGTTCATTAATAATATTTATGATTTCTTTATATTTTTTTTCTTCATAAAGTTTTTTTAATTTCAAACTCAATTGGCTCATAATTTAGACAATATATTATAAAATGGGAAAAAAATAATTTTAATTGAATTAAAATTATGCAGGCTTATTCATTGAATTAAAAAACTCAGCATTATTTTTAGTATCTTTTAATTTAGAGCTAATAAATTCAATAGCATCCATGGTGCCCATTGGTGCAATTATTCTTCTCAGAACATTCATTTTTTGAAGATCAGTCTTTTCAAAAAGCAGTTCCTCTCTTCTTGTTCCCGACTTAGTAATATCAATTGCAGGATATATTCTCTTATCTGCAATCTTTCTATCCAAGACTGTTTCACTATTACCTGTACCTTTAAATTCCTCAAAAATTACCTCATCCATTCTGCTACCTGTGTCAATTAAAGCTGTAGATATTATCGTTAGAGATCCTCCCTCCTCAATATTTCTGGCTGCACCAAAAAATCTTTTTGGTCTCTGAAGTGCATTAGCGTCTACACCCCCTGTCAAGACTTTACCAGAACTTGGTATTACTGCATTGTATGCTCTACCCAATCTTGTAATTGAGTCTAATAATATCACTACATCTTTTTTGTGTTCTGTTAATCTTTTTGCTTTTTCAATAACCATCTCTGCAACAGCAACGTGACGCTGCGCTGGTTCATCAAAAGTTGAACTTATAACCTCTCCTTTAACGGTTCTTTGCATATCAGTAACTTCTTCAGGTCTTTCATCAATTAATAAAACAATTAAATAACACTCAGGGTAATTTTTAGCGATCGAATTAGCTATACTTTGTAAGATCATTGTTTTTCCAGCTTTAGGTGGTGAAATAATTATCGATCTTTGGCCTTTACCAATAGGACTAACTAAATCTATTAATCTAGGGGTTAAATCTTGTTTTTTATCAGGTTTTGTAACTTCAACCTCCATAATTAATTGCTTATTAGGATAGAGCGGAGTTAGGTTATCAAATGCTATTTTGTGTCTAGATTTATCGGGCTCCTCAAAATTAATTTTGCTAACTTGAAGTAAAGCAAAATATCTTTCACCCTCTTTCGGTGCTCTAACTGGTCCCTCTATGGTATCACCAGTTCTTAATCCAAATTTTCTTATCTGACTTGGGCTCACATAAATATCGTCAGGTCCTGGAAGATAATTTGACTCCATTGCTCGCAGAAAACCGAAACCGTCTTGCAATAACTGTAAAACTCCAGCCCCGGTAATCTCCTCTTTTTCTGCAACTTTTTTTAAAATTGCAAATAGTATTTCCTGCTTTCTCAGTGTGCTAGCATTTTCTATACCCAGTTCTTCTGCTTGAGTTATTAACTGTTCTGATGATTTAAGTTTGAGTTCTTGTATGTTCATGAATTAATTATTAAGGACTTAATAATGCTTAGAATATATATGCTAATTTAAATTTTTCAACCCTAGATAGGTTTGAAAATTACAATAAAAATGATCAAAATAAGCAATAATGTGGGAATTTCATTAATGTATCTATAATATTTAGAAGAGTGTTTATTCATATCTAGTTTAAATTGTCCCAAAACTCTTCCTAAATAAAAATGATACAAAGTTAAGGAGATCACAAAAATAAGTTTTAAAATCATCCACTTTTGGCCTAATTGTTGAAAACCTATTTCATGTATCAGTATTAATCCAAATATCCAAGAGAGCGTCATTGCTGGGGTCATAATGTAAAAAAAAAGTTTTTTTTCCATAACTTTAAATATTTCTGTTACTTGTGGTTTGTCGTTATTTTCCGAATGATAAACAAAAATTCTTGGAAGATATAAAAGTCCAGCCATCCAAGAAATAACTGCTATTAAATGTAAAGATTTGAAGAGCAAATAAGTATTCATAAATTACAGGTTTTTTTGGATTAACAATTTTAATAATGTTATATGATCATCACTATCATTTAAACACGGCACCATATCAAAATTTTCACCACCAGCATCCAAGAAAGTTTCTTTACCTTGAATTAAGATTTCCTCCAAAGTTTCAACACAATCTGAGGAAAAACCTGGGCATATTGCAAGAACATTTTTTTTACCTTCACCGGGTAATTTTTCTAATGTTTTGTCTGTGTAAGGCTCAAGCCATTTTTGAGGACCAAATCTTGATTGAAAAGTTGTTTTAAGTTCTATTGATGTAAACTTTTCCGAAATCAATCTAGTAGTTTTTTGGCAATAACAATGATACGGGTCTCCTTTATCAAAATATTTTTGCGGTATGCCATGATAAGAAACCAAAATTAGATCTGGTTTCCAGTTTATTTCTTTTATCTTTTTATTCAGTGAATTTACTAAAGCATCAATATATTGAGGGTGGGATTCATAGTGTGGTATAATTTTAATGGATGGTTGCCATCTCATTTTCATAAGTGTTCTATATACTTCATCGCAAACAGTAGCTGTTGTTGCTGCAGCATATTGAGGATATAATGGGAGTATAACCAAATTTTCACAACCCTTATCGTGTAAATTTTTTATCTTACTTTTAATACTTGGATTCCCATACCTCATAGCAAAATCTACAACTACATTTTTATCAGATATTAAATTTGATAATTTGTTTGCTTGTTGTCGAGTATAATAAAGCAATGGGGAGATATTCTCTTTTTTCATCCAAATTTCTTTATATGCCTTAGCAGTTTTAGAGGGCCTCAAATTTAATATAAAAATATTTAGTATAATTTGCCAAAGTATAGGATTAACTTCTATTACTCTTCTATCAGATAGAAATTCTTTTAAATATTTTCTTATATCTAACCAGCTAGTTGAGTCGGGTGTTCCCAAATTAATTATTAAAACACCGGTTTTACCAAAATTAATTCGAGGATGATTTTTGTTATTTTCCATTTAATAGTCTTTTACAGTTTTCACTAAACAGTCCATCATTTCTGGGTCTGTGTCAGGTAAAATTCCATGCCCTAAATTAAATATATAAGGGTGATCTTTAAAGATATCTAAATATTTTTTTGCCTCTCTTTTTAAATTTTCTTGATCAGTCAACAAAATTTTTGGATCCATTCCTCCTTGTACAGGAATTTGGATATCTTTTAAAATCTCTTTAGGGTCAACTTCATAATCAATACAGACAGCATCAGGCTTAACAGTTTCACAGTAATCTTTATATCTTTTTATACCTTTGGGAAAACATATGGCTGGAATATTTAAAGATTTTGTATATTCAACCAAGTTTACAGTAGGTTCATAAACATAATTTGGCAAATCTTTCTCATTTAATAATCCAGCCCAACTATCAAAAATTTGAATAATTTGTGCACCGTTTTGAACTTGACATTTGATATGTACTTTTAAAAACTTCTCAATAATCTCCAAGGTTTTACTTATTAAATTTTTATCATTAAAAAAATCATTCTTTAAACCCGACTTTGGTGATTTTTGATTTATCATGTAGACTAAAAGAGTCCATGGAGCACCAACAAAACCTATTATGCTCTTATTTTTTGTAAGAGCATTGTTATTAATTAAATTAACAAGTTTATAAATTGGATTAAGTTTCTCAACAAAATTTTTTTCATTCAATTTTAAAATGCTATCTAAATCTAAATTTCCCAATATAGGTCCGATTCCTTTTTTAAACTCAACTTTTTGATTTAATCCATATGGCAACATTAAAATATCTGAAAAAATTATTGCAGCATCTAAATCAAATCTTTTTAGAGGCTGTAGAGTTATTTCTGCTGATAATTTTTCATTCAAACATAACTTTATAAAGTCAGGATTTTTACTTCTAATTTCTCTAAATTCAGGTAAATATCTCCCTGCCTGTCTCATAATCCATATAGGTTTTACTGTTGTGTTGTTATTCTTTAAAACTTCGTAAATTGGAGTCATATTTAAAATATATATTATAAGATTATAGTATTATTAGGGAGTGTGAATAATGGTAATTATTTTTTATCAACATTTTATTAACTATTTATTCTTAAATTTATCACTAATTAATAGGTAACTTATGAATTACCCAACCATTTGTATATTTGTTTTTCACTAAACGAATTATGTTGATAAAATCCTTATTTTACAAGCTATTTTAAATAAAAATAAATTTGTTTAATTTTATTAAAATATTACAAAGATATTAACAAAATATACATGAGTAATACTTATCAAATATTCTTAATTTCTGACTCTACAGGAGAAACCCTAGACAGAATCTTCTTATCTTTAAAAGCACAATTTAAAAATATTGATTATAAAGTTAATTCTTATTCTTTTACACGAACCGTAAACCAAATTTCCAAAATACTCGAAATAGCAGAGAAAGAAGAAAATTCTATTATTTTATATACAATTGTAGATAACAACTTAGCCAAAAGTTTAGCCAACTCGTGTAACAAAAAAAGAATACCTTGTTTTGGGGTTTTGGGCAGCTTAATACTAAATTTTTCTAAATTATTTAATCAAAAAGCATCCCATGAACCAAGCGGTCAACACGTTTTAGACGAGGAGTACTATAACAGAATTGAGGCTATTCAATACACAATGAATCATGACGATGGAAATTTACTTATTGATATTGAAAAATCTGATATAATTTTATTAGGTGTTAGCAGAACGAGCAAAACACCTACCTCAATATATTTGGCAAATAAAGGATATAAAACAGCAAACATACCTTTAATAAATCAGAGTTCTATACCAAAAAATTTAAAAACAAATCCACAAAAGTTTTGTATAATTGGGTTAACGACTGAAGCTGAAAGATTAGCCGATATAAGAAAAAATCGAATAAATTCTTTAAAAAACACCAAGGGCCAAGACTATACTAATTTAGATAAAATTAAAAAGGAGGTTGAAGATGCAAAAAATACTTTTAGAAAATATAAATGGCCAACGATAGATGTGACAAGAAAATCTGTTGAGGAAACAGCTGCATCAGTAATAAAAATTTACGAAATTTTTTCAAAGAGAAAGAATGGATAAAAAAATTATTTTAGCATCAAAAAGCAAAGTAAGAAAAAAGATTTTAGACAAAAATAATATTACTAATATCGTTGAGCCCTCAAATGTCGATGAGGATATTATTAAACTAAGTTTGTTGAGTGAAAAAGCTAATCCTGAGATTATTTCGAAAAATCTTGCAGAAGTAAAGGCAAACAAAATAAGTATTAAGTATCCTGATAAATTAGTATTAGGTGCAGACAGCGTGATAGATTTAGAAGGAAAACTAATATCAAAACCTGAAAATAGAGAAAGTGCTTTAAAAATTTTAAAAAAACTTAATGGTAAATCTCATCATTTGATAAGTTCAGTTTGTATATCTAAAAATGGGATGATGATTTGGAACTATACTGATAAAGCTAAACTAACAATGAAAAATTTTACCGAAGAAGAATTGAAACAGTATTTATCTAAAATATCTGATGAAGCTCTTTATGCTTATAATGTTTACCAAATTGAAAGTGAGGGTAAATATTTATTTACAAGCATTGAGGGTGATGAAGACACAATTATGGGTTTACCAATAAAAAAAATTAAAGAATATTTAAAAACACACGGATACTAATATGAAAAAATTTTTTGTCATCGGAAATCCAATCGATCATTCTTTATCTCCCAAACTTCAAAACCACTGGTTAAAAGAAAATAATATTGATGCTATATACGATAAAGTTAAACTTGTAGATCCTCAAATAAAAAATTTTATTCAAGATATAAAGAAACAAAAAGTAGCTGGTTGCAATGTAACTGTACCTTTTAAAAAAACAGTTATACCTTTTTTAGATAAATTAAGCCCAGAAGCAGAACAGACCCAATCAGTAAACACAATTACTTTTTATAATGATCATCTAGTTGGACATAATACAGATATAGCTGGTTTTTACACTGCAATAAAAAAATTAAATTTTAGTATAAAGGGTAAGAAAGTTTTAATTTTAGGTGCCGGTGGTGTGGTACCTTCAATAATTCTTGCTTTAAAAAATATGTATGTTCAAGAGATAACAATTAGTAATAGAACTAGACAGAAGGCAGATAATTTAAAAATTTTATTTAATGATCTTAAAATTTTGGAATGGGGAAATTTAAATAATTTTGATGTATTGATAAATGCTACAAGTCTTGGTTTGAATAATGAAACAATAAATCTAGATTTTTCAAGTTTAGGGCCGGATAAATTATTTTATGACGTAATTTATAATCCTCACGAAACTAATTTTTTGAAAATGGGCAAGCAATTAGGATACAAGACAGAAAATGGGAAAACTATGTTTATTTACCAAGCTCTAGAAGCATTTAAATTATGGCATAAGATAGAACCAGTAGTTAATTCAGATACATTTAAGCTTTTAGATAATGATTAAAATTGGAATTTTAGGAGATATAGGATCTGGAAAAAGTTTTGTAGCCAAATCATTTGGATATCCAGTGTTCAATGCAGATAACGAGGTAGCCAAAATATATAAAAAAAGCAGAGTCTGTTTTTTAAAATTAAAAAAATTATTACCAAAATATATTAAAACATTTCCCACGGATAAAACTGAATTAACAAATGCGATTCTAAGCAACAAGAACAATATAAAAAAAATTATCAAAATAGTTCATCCGCTTGTGAGAAAAAAAATGAATTTGTTTCTTTTAAAAAATAAAAAGAGAAAGTTGGTAATTTTAGATATTCCCTTACTGTTAGAGAATAAAATTAAAAACAAAAATACAATTTTAGTTTTTGTTGATGCAAAAAAAGCAGATATTTCAAAAAGACTACTTAAGAGAAAAGGATTTAATAGTAAAATTTTAAAAAGATTGAAGCAAATTCAACTTCCGCTTGATTACAAAAAAAGAAAATCTCATTATATTGTAAATAATTTTTATACAAAAAAAATTGTAAGAAAAAATGTTAAGAATATTTTAAAAAAAATTTTAAAATGAGAGAAATTGTTTTAGATACTGAAACGACCGGTATATCTGTTAAGGAAGGTCATAGGATCGTTGAAATAGGTTGTATAGAGCTTGATAATTTGATCCCGAATAAAAACAAATTTCACTGTTATTTAAATCCAGAGAGAAAAGTCTCTGATAAAGCATTTGAAGTACATGGCTATACAGATGAGTTCCTTTCGAAACAAAAAAAGTTTTCAGAAATTATAGATGAGTTTTTAGAATTCATAAAAGATAAAAGACTAATTATTCATAATGCTGAATTTGATTTATCTCATTTAAATAATGAATTAAAAATCTTGGGAAAAAAAAAAATTAATAATGATATAGTAGACACATTAACTTTAGCTAGAGATAAATTTCCAGGCTCTCCATCAAATTTAGATGCCTTGTGTAAAAGATATAGAATTGATAATTCAAGACGAACAAAGCATACTGCATTAGTAGACTGCGATCTGTTAGCAAAAGTTTATATAAATTTGATAGATCAAAAGGAACCTACCCTAGACTTTAGCATTCAAGAAAAGATCAAAAATCAAGACAGTAATAAAAAAATAAATTATTTTAAAAAGATTATTAAACCAACTGAAAAGGAATTAAATAATCATAGCCATTACTTGAAAACGCAAATTAAAAAAAATTTTTTTAATTAAAATTTTTTTTATATAATTCTTCAAAATCTACCTTTTTTTCAATTTTAATTGCCGGGTAGCCTGAGTTATGAAGTAAGTTAATTAATATTTTTTCTATTTCAGGAAAAATTTCTTTTTGAACCTCAACTAAAACGATTTTTTCTAAAATTTTTTTATCTTTTAGATTTTCATCAACTTGTACAACAGATGTATATACAAATTCAAAAATTGATTTTTTTACATTCTCCTCTTTATCATGAAATTTAATCGAAGTGTCGATCTCTATTAATCTACTTTTTATTGCTTTTGAATCTATATTAATTCCCAACTGGTAACGTGAAATGTTATCTTTTACATACATATATGTTTCAGCATCTGGTGTTTCACTTGACATATCCTTAATATATTTGGCTAAGATTTTATAATTTTTTGTCATCTTCTTTTTCTATTTCTTCGTATTCACCATCAATAAATTTTTCATTTGTCTTTTTTTTCACTTGAAATTTAGATGATAGTATTTTTAAAATAAATTTTCTGCTAAATGGAAATATTAACAAAAAACCAATTATATCTGTAGCAAAGCCTGGGACAATCAGTAATAGAGCAGCAAAAGTTATTGCTGCACCTGATATTATTTCATAAACGGGTATTTCGTTTTTGATCAACTGCACAAAAGCGGACCTAAGAGTATTTAGACCCTCGTATCTGGCATATATTATTCCAAGTATAGCAGTTACAAATATTAATGTTATTGTGGTTAAAGCTCCAATTTGAGAGCCAATTTTTATGAATAAGTATATTTCTATAACTGGGATTAGTATTATGGCTATTAGGACTGAGTTCATTTGTCTTTAATCTAATTGCTAGTTGAAATTTTTCAACATAGTAATTACTATTACAGTATGAATTATAGTTTTGAATACATAGATATCATTTTATTAGCAATGATTGCTGGTTTTATCTTTTTGAGGTTAAGAGGAATTTTAGGTAAGAGGACAGGCTTTGAGGGTAAAATAAACCCGCAATTTGAGAATATCTTAAAAAAGGCTCAGACAGAAAATAAAACTAAGATCAAAGAAAATTTTGATGAAGAGGCTCAAAAAGAATTTTTAAAAGGTGCTAAAATTGCTTATGAAACTATAATTACTGACTTTAGTGATCAAGATAATAAAATTACAAACAGCAAACCACTATTAAGTGAAAAAATTTATTCTCAATTCAAAGCTGCTCTAGTCGATAGAAGTAAAAGAGGACACTTTGCTGAGATTACATTTATTGGTATAAATTCAGCAAAAATAAAAGAACATAACAAAATTGGTTCAATTCTTAAAGTTACAGTAGATTTTGTCGCCGAAGTAATAACATGTATCAAAGATAAAGAGAAAAAAATAGTTTCAGGTGATCCAGAGACAATTAAAAAAATTTACGATACCTGGGTATTCTCAAGAGATACAAAATCAAACAATCCCAACTGGCAACTTGTTGATACTTTAACTTAATTGAAAAGTAAAATTTCAGATAAAGATAAAAAAGATTGGGAAGATTTTTTAACTAATAATGATACTCTACCAAATAAAGACCTCTCAAGTTATAAGAAAAAAATTAAAAGCACAAAATATTTTGATTTCCACGGTTTTTCATTAGATGAGGCAAACAAAACAATAAATAAACTAATTAAAGATTCTTACAAAAATGGTGTTAGAAAATTAGTTATTGTCACAGGAAAAGGTATACACTCAGATAATGAAAAAAATCCTTACTCGTCTAAGGATCTTGGTATCCTAAAGTATTCTTTGCCTGAATATATAAAAAATAATTCAGAATTAATGGAATTAATTAATGAGATAAAAGATGCAGATATTGAAGATGGGGGAAGTGGGGCATTTTATATTTTTTTAAAAAATAACTTAAAATAATGATTATTTTAGTTATCTATAAAATAAATTTTGATAAATCAGTATCCTTAACAAGATTATCCAAATTTTTGTTTATATAGTCTTTATCGATAGTAATTTTTTCCCCAGATCTGTCTGTTGCGGTAAAGCTAATTTCATCTAAAATTTTTTCAATAATCGTGTGTAATCTTCTTGCTCCGATATTTTCAACTGTAGAATTTACTTCAGAAGCAATGTTGGCTATTGCGTCTATACCATCTTCAGAAAACTCCAGTTCAACATTTTCAGTTTTCAATAGAGCAACATATTGTTTAATCAAACTGTAATCTGGTTCTTTTAAAATTCTTTTAAAATCTTCACTTGTTAAAGCCTCTAGCTCAACTCTTATAGGTAATCTTCCTTGTAATTCAGGTAATAAATCTGATGGTTTAGCAAGTTGAAATGCACCCGAGGCAATAAACAAAATATGATCTGTTTTAATAGGACCATATTTAGTATTTACTGTAGTTCCTTCTATTAAGGGTAACAAGTCTCTTTGTACACCTTCTCTTGATACATCACCACCAACCCTATCTGTTCTTCCAGAAATCTTGTCAATTTCATCTAAGAAAACAATACCGTTATTTTCGGTCGAAAGTTTTGCAGCTTTGATAATTTTATCTTGCTCAATTAATTTGTCAGATTCATCATTTATTAATATTTCATGAGATTCTTTTACAGTCATTTTTTTCTTTTTTTCTTTAGCACCCATTGATTTCCCAAGCATCTCACCAATATTAATCATACCAACATTTGCACCAGGCATTCCAGGTATCTCAAAAGAAGTAGAATTAGATCCCGTATCACTAACTGCAATTTCAATTTCGTTATCGTCTAGATCACCATTTCGTAATCTTTGTCTAAAACTTTCTCTCGTTGCTGCACTTGCTTTTTTTCCGACTAAAGCATCTAAGACTTTCTCCTCAGCAAGTTTTTGTGCCTTAGTTTTTACTTCTTTTCTTTTTTTTATTTTTTCCATTGAAATGGCTATTTCAACAAGATCTCTAACTATCTGTTCAACATCTCTTCCAACATATCCAACCTCTGTAAATCTTGTTGCCTCGACTTTGACAAATGGAGCTTCAGCTAGTTTGGATAATCTTCTCGATATTTCAGTTTTTCCTACGCCAGTTGGGCCAATCATTAGAATATTTTTAGGTAAAACTTCATTCTTCATTTCACCTTTAAGAGCTTGTCTTCTCCATCGATTTCTTAATGCAACTGCAACAGCTCTTTTCGCTTTATTTTGTCCAACAACAAATCTATCTAATTCAGATACAATTTCTCTTGGCGAAAGAGAACTACCTAAAAACTCTTCCTCTGAATCTTTTTTATCTTTCGGGTGTAGTTGTGTAACGTTTGACTTATCCATTATATTTTTTCAATTTTAACATTATTATTTGTAAAAACACAAATTTCTGCTGCAACCTCTATTGCTTTTTTTGCAACTTGCTCAGCATTCATTTCGGTTCTAATTAAAACCTTTCCTGCAGCTAACGCGTAATTTCCACCAGAGCCAATTCCAATAACATCTCCCTCAGGTTCTAAAACATCTCCTGTGCCAGAAATTATATAACTATTTTCTTTATCACCAATTGCCATCAGTGCTTCAAGTCTTCTTAAATATTTGTCTGTTCGCCAATCTTTTGCTAATTCTACTGCTGCTCTAGATAAATTTCCTGCGTGTTTTTCTAATTTTGCCTCTAGTCTTTCAAACAAAGTTAGAGCATCTGCTGTAGATCCTGCAAATCCTGCTACGACACCTCTTTTATCAATTTTTCTTACTTTTGAGGCAGTACTTTTTACGACTGTATTTCCCATACTCACCTGTCCATCACCTGCAACTACGACTTCTTTATTTTTTCTTACTAATACAATTGTTGTCATAGCTTATAAATGGATACTAATTTTGATACTTCAAGCCCAGGGTTAGTATTATTGCCATAATTGAATAATATATGTATACCTCTTTTTAATTATGAAGCGTAAAGGCAAAATTAGTCGAAAAACCAAAGAGACCAGCATCAGTGTTGATCTGAATATTGATGGGAAAGGTAAATATAAAATTGACACAGGCATAGGTTTCTTAAATCACATGTTAGAGCAGTTATCTAAACATTCTTCTATTGATATGATCATCAAAGCCAAAGGGGATACTCATATAGATCTTCACCACACCACTGAAGACACTGGTATTGCGATAGGTGAGGCTCTAAAGAAAGCTTTGAAAAAATCTGTTGGCATCAGAAGATATGCTCATGCAATGATACCTATGGATGAAACCTTATCACGTGTAGCACTTGATATTTCTAATAGACCTTACTTGATTTGGAAAGTTAATCTTAAAGTCGAAAAACTTGGTGAAATGGACACTGAACTTTTTAAAGAGTGGTTTCAAGCATTCTCACAAGCTGCTGGAATTACTTTACACGTTGAGAATATTTATGGTGATAACAGTCACCATATAATAGAGTCTTGCTTCAAGGGTTTAGCAAGATCTTTACGAGCTGCATTAGAGATAGATCCAAGGAATAAAAAAACAATTCCTTCTACAAAAGGTTCTTTATAAGTTTAATGAAAGTCACAATTGTTGATTATAATTCGGGCAATATTAGCTCGGTGATAAACTCTTTTAAAGAAGTTGCTAAAGACAAAGTAAATATCGATGTAACTTCAGATTTAGGTAAGATTAAATCAAGTGATAAATTAGTTTTACCAGGACAAGGCTCATTTAAAAGTTGTGTAGATGCTTTAAATAAAATTGATGGTCTAACGGAAACTCTTAATGAATTTGCAATAAACGATAAAAAAACACTTCTTGGAATTTGTGTAGGTTTGCAAATGTTTGCGGATGTTGGTTATGAGGAAACCGAAACAAAAGGATTAGGTTGGATATCTGGAAGAGTGTCAAAAATAGATAATCAAAATGGAAAATATAAGCTTCCTCATATTGGTTGGAACCAGATAAATATTGTTAAAGATAGCAAGATTTTTAAGGATATTAAAAATAATTCTCATGTGTATTTTGTGCATAGTTATGAATTTGTACCAAATGATAATAGTGTGATTGCAGCAACAACAGATTATTCTTCAAATATTGTTTGCTCCGTCGAAAAAGAAAATATTTTTGGGACCCAATTTCACCCAGAAAAGAGCGATAAAATAGGATTAAAGATAATTGATAATTTTATAAATTTATAAATGAAAATATTTCCTGCAATAGATATTAAAGATAAAAAGTGTGTAAGATTAGTCAAAGGAGATTTTGATAATAAAACTGAGTATGCACTGTCTCCAGTTGATCAAGCAGGGAAATACAAAGATCACGGATTTAAAAATTTACACATTGTTGATTTAGATGGAGCTTTGACTGGTGAGACAGTAAATCTAAACATCATCAAAGATATAGTTGGTAAATTTAACTTAAATGTAGAGATAGGTGGTGGAATTAGGAATCTTGATAGTATCCAAAAATACGTCGATATAGGCGCAGAGAAAGTAATTTTAGGAAGTGCTGCTATTAAAGATAAAAATTTTTTAAAAGAAGCATGTGAAAAATTTCCACACAAAATTGCTTTAGGTTTAGATGCTAAAGATGGTTATTTGTCAGTATCTGGATGGAAAGAAAATTCTAATCAATTAACTTTAGATTATTTAAAAAAAGTTAACGACTATGGTGTTAATAGATTAATTTATACGGATATAAATCGAGATGGTATGAAACAAAGCCCAAATTTTGATGAAACATCAAGAGTTGCAGAGATATCAAATTGTCCAGTAATTATATCAGGTGGGGTTTCATCAATAGATGATATCAAAAAAGCCAAAACTTTGAAAAATATTGAAGGTGTAATAGTCGGTAAAGCTATTTATGATGGAGATATTAAGTTAGATGAATTAGTAAAAGAAGATGCTTAAAAATAGAATTATTCCTTGTTTAGATGTTAAAAATGGTCGTGTAGTTAAAGGTATTAACTTTGTTGATTTGAAAGATGCTGGGGATCCAGTTGAGCAAGCAAAAATTTACTCTGATGGCGGAGCAGATGAAATATGTTTTTTAGATATTACTGCTTCAAACGAAAATAGAGATACAATTTATAATGTAGTTGAGCGAACATCAAAAAATTGTTTTGTCCCTCTAACTGTTGGTGGAGGAGTAAGAAGTATAGATGATATCAATAAATTATTAAATTGTGGTGCCGATAAAGTATCTATTAATACCGCTGCTGTTGAAAATCCAAAAGTTGTTTTAGATAGCTCAAAAAAGTTTGGCTCACAATGTATTGTTGTTGCAATTGATGCAAAGAAGAATGGTGATAAGTGGGAAATATTTACCCATGGAGGTAGAAAAAATAGTGGTCTAGACGCTTTGGAGTATGCAAAAAAAATGGAGGATAGTGGGGCAGGAGAATTACTTGTAACATCAATGGATAGAGATGGAACACAAATAGGTTATGACGTCGATTTGATGAATAAAATTGCATCAAAAGTAAACATACCCTTAATTGCCTCAGGAGGTGTTGGTAATCTAGATCATTTGGTTGATGGAATTAAGTTAGGAAATGCAAGTGCAGTTTTAGCAGCCTCAATATTTCACTATGGAAAACATTCGGTGCAAGAGGCTAAGGAATATTTGGACTCAAAAGGGATTCCTGTTAGAATTTAATATGCTAAGTACTCTAGAAAACCTATTTAAACTAGCGCGTGAAAGAAAAGAAAAACCAATTTCTGGCTCTTATACCAATAAACTATTATCAAACAAATCACTAAGTAAGTCAAAAATTTTAGAAGAAATAAATGAGTTGATAGAGGCTGTAGACAAAGACACCAATAAAATTCATGAAGCTGCTGATGTATTTTATCATTTGATAATTTATCTTGAGGCGCATAATATTAAGATTGAGGATATAGAAAAAGAGCTAGAAAAAAGAAGAAAATAAAATGAGTAAGATTAAAATTGTTTTAGTCTTTTTATTGTGTTTCGGTCTTTATAAAGGCTATGTTGCTTTCTCTGAATTTGAAATAGGAGTTTCCAATCGAGTTGCAGAGCTAGAATGGAATGAAGATATAGAAAAAGAAGAGAAAGTCATAGCACTTTTAATGTATTTAGGCGATCCGATAGAATTAAAAGAACATTTATTAGTTGAAAAAGAGTCCAAATGTTTAGAGATGAAGCAGATAGCTGAGGAAACATCTTTTGCATATTATGAATGTGCTGTTGTTGACGCTAATATAAAAGGCGGAAAAATTATTAGTATAAATGCAGAGTTAGAGATTTTATAATGACTTATGATAATAATAATATTTTTGCAAAAATTTTAAGAAATGAAATTCCTTGTAAAAAAATTTATGAGGACGAGTTTGTCTTATCTTTTTATGATATAAATCCCCAAAAGAAAATTCATGCACTTGTTATACCAAAAGGAAAATATGTGGATTTAGATGATTTTGCAAATAATGCCTCTAATGATGAAGTTGTGGGTTTGATAAAGGGCATTAATTTAGTTGCTAAAAAATTAAATATTTCTGTTGATACAGGAAAAGGTTACAGGGCACTCGCAAACATAAGTGAGCATGGTGGACAAGAAGTACCCCACTTACACTTTCATTTGTTTGGTGGCGAGAGGGTTGGGAAAATGGTCCAATGAGCTTAAAAGTTAAAAGAAATTATCTAGAAATTTATTCAATTGACGACTTGATTGATGTAAAAATCATACCAAAAAAATTTAAGATAGAACTAACTGATCCACCAAACTTTCAATTAAATAAGTTTTTTTATAAAAATATAGGTAAAAATCATCGATGGACTGATAGATTGTCATGGAATGACAATCAGTGGATCAATTACACAACAAATAAAAATCTTAAAACTTATATTTTAAAGAACAAGAATGATCTTGCCGGTTATTTTGAATTAATCTTTCATCGTAATGACAATGAGGTAGAGATAGCTTATCTTGGTTTATTAGAGGAATATCATTATAAGAAACTTGGATCTTATTTATTATCTATTGCAATCAAAGAAGCATTTTTACAAAAACCTAAAAGGGTATGGGTGCATACCTGTTCTTTAGATCATAAGAACGCTCTGAACAACTATTTGTCTAGAGGAATGAAGGTTTTTATGACAGAAACAGTTCAAATTTAAATATTATTAATTTTTTAAATCAGAACTTGGTAACTCAAAATTCTTTTTTTCAATCTTCTGATTAATCAAAATAGATGACAAATAAACAATATTGAGATTTTGATATAAATCTATTGTTTGCCAACCTTTTAAATTCAGTGTTTTTTTATCGAAAAAGAGAATTATTTCATTCTCATCTTTAAGAAATTTGAAAGCTATAATATTTTTATCTGAGTAATAACTTTCTGATTTACTAATTTCATCCAACAAAAATTTCTTATCTAATACAAGATTTAAGGGAGTTTTTTTTAAAGGATATATGTAATAGCTTGAAATGGTCTTAATAACAAACGATGTACCATTTGAAACTAAAATTTTTTTATTACTCAAATTATATTTACAAAAAATTTTCTTTGGATATTGTAAAATACAATTACCTTTCTCAATTTTATCGTTTATGTTTTGTTCAAAATTAAATGATATATTTTCAATAAAATTAAGTTTCTTGATTATATCATTTTTAATTGATGCTGAGCTCTCACTTATTAAAAAAAAAAAGAATATTAAAAAAGAATATTTTCTCATTTTAGAACATCGCGTTTTCCAACATGGTTCGCTTTGCTTACAATTCCCTCTGCTTCCATCATTTCAACAATTCTTGCTGCTCTATTATATCCAATTTGTAATTTCCTTTGCAAAAATGATGTTGAAGCTTTACCTTCCGATCTGATAATTTCTACTGCGTCTGCATACAATTCATCTTTATCACCCTGATTTTTTGAATTTTCAACCATTTCTTTCTCATCAACAAAATCTAAAATTTCGTCAATATAATCAGGTTCAGCTTGGGATCTTAGGTAATTATTAATTTTTTCAATTTCATTTTCAGATACGTATGGTGCGTGAATTCTTACTACTTTATTTGCAGATGACATAAAGAGCATATCTCCTTTTCCCAATAATTGCTCAGCACCTTGTTCACCTAAAATGGTTCTGCTATCAATTTTTGAGGTTACTTGAAATGATATACGAGTCGGAAAATTTGCTTTAATAGTACCCGTTATAACATCAACGCTAGGTCTTTGAGTTGCCATTATAATGTGTATTCCTGCTGCTCTAGCCATTTGAGATAATTTTTGTATGTAGTTCTCTATTTCCTTTCCAGCGACTAACATTAAATCAGACATCTCATCTACAACGACCACTATATAAGGCATCGTAAGCTTATGTTTTAAGTTATATCCATCAATATTTCTTACTCCTTCTTTAGTCATCAATCTGTATCTGCTTTCCATCTCTTTGACTACCCAACCTAAAACTGAAGTTGCTTTTTTTGCTTCAGTAATTACAGGGCAAAGTAAATGTGGTACACCTTCATAAGTTGATAACTCAAGCATCTTTGGATCAATTAAAATAAACTTACATTTATCAGGGTGATGTCGGTAAAGTAATGAGAGAATGATTGTATTTATACAAACTGATTTTCCTGATCCTGTAGTACCAGCAATTAATAAGTGAGGCATTGACGTTAAGTCTCTCACTATTGGTTCCCCAGAAATATTTTTACCTAATGCTATTGGTAATTTTATATCTTTCTTTTTGAAATCTGCGTTATTGAGAATTTCACTTAAATAAACATTTTCTCTTTGTATATTTGGTAATTCAATACCGATTGTATTACTTCCGGGAATAGTCGATATCCTTGCAGATTCTGAGCTTGTATTTCTAGCGATATCATCAGAAAGGTTTACTATTTTTGAAACTTTAATTCCTGCAGCTGGCTCAAATTCATTTAGGGTAACCACGGGTCCATGACTAATTTTTTTAATTTTACCATTCACTCCAAAATCTAGAAGTATTTTTTCTATGAAGGTTGGGTCAACATTTTCATTATTTTTAAAATTATTTCTTTCATTTTTGGATGGAGTTTTTAGTAATTCCAAAGAGGGTAATTTGTACTTATTTTCATTCTTCGAAAAAGTACTCTCAGCTTTTATAAATGGTAAATCTTCTTGAATTAAATCTTTGATTTCATCTTGCGGTATATATTCTTTGATAATCTCGTTTTTGTTAGTATAATTTTTCTCCTTTCTATCAAATAAAATATTAAAAAAATTTTTAATAATCTTCAAGGATACCCCAAAGTTAAAGTTCACACTTAACAAAAACAAGATAGAGATGACTAGAATTAATATATAATAAGAAATTACTTCATTAGAACTTATAAAAGAATTTAAAAAGGTATCATTAAGGTATTTGCCTATAAAACCACCGTTACCATTTATATAAAGATTAAATGAGTCACTATAAAAATAACTAAAAAAAAGAGAACCAATGATAGAATAAATAATTATAAAAAATAAGTTTTCTAAAAATAAAAAAAATTCTTTTTTTCTAAAAATATTAATTCCAGTTAAAGTAAATGTTATGGGTATTAAAAAAGAGATGAGGCCTACAGACTGAAGAAAAAGATCTGAGGTATAACTTCCCTGAAAACCTAGATAATTTTTAATTTCTAAATTTTCAGGAAATATAAAATTTGGGTCCTCAGGTGAATGAGATATCAGCGCCAAAAAAAGAAGAACACCTAAAATTCCAATAATTATTCCCGAGATTTCTATTAATCTCTTAGTAATAAAAATTAGTATCGAATTGCCAAGTTTTTTTATATCCATAGCAGGTGAATCAAATATATCTTTGTATCACCTAATTTTTGTTGTTAAAATTAAAATTTATTATGAATGTATGTATATTAGGTAATGGATTGACAAGCTTAACACTGGCTAAAAGTTTAGTGAATATAGGCATAAATGTTGACATAATTTCTAACGAGAAGAAAACTAAAATTAATTATGATCGTACAATAGGAATTTCAAAAGTTAACTTAGAATTTTTTAACAAAGAAATTTTAGATATTAATAAATTATCTTGGAATATTAATAAAATTGAAATTTACAGTGAAAATTTAAATAATGAAAGAATATTAAATTTTCAAAACAATGGTCAAAAGCTATTTTCTGTAATAAGAAATTATAAATTGATTGATTATTTAACAAAAAAATTAAAAAAAGAAAAATTATGTAAATTTAAAAAAAAATTGGTGAATAAAAATATATTAACACAAGGATATGATTTAATAATAAATTGTGAATTTTCAAATTATATAACTAAAAAATTTTTCACTAAAATGATCACAAAAAACTACAATAATTATGCTTACACAACAATTATTAAGCATTCAAAAATTATTAATAATAAAGCAATTCAAATTTTTACATCTAAAGGTCCTTTGGCCTTTCTACCAATTTCTAAATCTGAAACGTCTGTAGTTTATTCTGTAAATGGAAATCAAGAAATTGATCTTAAAGATTTAGTTAAATTTTATAATAAATTCTATAATATTTTACATATTAATAATTCCTCACGATTTGAACTTCAAATGTCCAATTTAAGAAATTATTATAAAGGTAATATTTTAGCTTTTGGAGATTTGCTACATAAAATTCACCCACTGGCTGGACAAGGTTTTAATATGACATTAAGAGATATTAAGATTTTTTCTGAGATAATTAAAAAAAAATTAAACTTGGGTCTTCCTCTAGATCAATCAATAAACGAAGAATTTGAAAAAAAATCAAAACATAGCAATTATATTTTCTCAAATGGAATTGATTTTATTTATGAGTTCTTTAATTTTGAAAGAAAAACAAAGAGTAAAATATTTAGTAAAACAGCAAAATTTCTGGGTAAAAATTTTAATATAAATAAAAAATTTATTGAAATTGCTGATAATGGATCTTTGTTTTAGAAGGGCCACTGAATCTTGCTAAATTTACCGCTGTGGAGTAGTTTTAAACAATTATGTCAAATTTATTTTTTTGTGGGGGACTACCAAAATCTGGCACTACTCTTCTTCAAAGAATTTTAGATCTTCATCCAGAAGTAAGTTGTAATTCTGAAGACAATCTAGAGTTTTTAGCTCAAAGTTTTTTAGATATTCACAATAAATATAACTTTATTCTTTCATCACTTGCATCGAGGACGGGTGCTGAAAAATTTAAAAAAATAGACAAAGGAGTTTTTTTGAAAAACCTTTATTATCTTATAAAAGATATTGCTATAAATCGTAATGAAAAAGTTAAATTTATTGGTCTAAGTGATAATAATTTCCTACTAAAAAATTTAGTGAATTTATCAAATGTTTTTCCAAACAGTAAAACAATTTTAATTTTTAGAAATCCGATTGATACTGCCTTATCAGCTTGGGATCACAATCAACGTTTATATAAAAAAGAAAAGTCTGAAGAGCACTTAAATATAATGAGAATTGATGGTGAATTAGATTTAAATAAATACATTATCTACAGGTCAAAGTTGTGGAATAAACAGGTTAAAAGTTTGTTACCACAAACTGAAAAAATTTCACATAAATTTTTACCAATCACCTATGAAGATTTGTGTATGAATAAGAAAAAGGTTATCAAAAAGATATTTCAGCATCTTGGCTGCAGTTGTGACGAGGAAATTATTTCAAAAATAATCGAGGAGTCTTCTTTAGAAAGAATGAGAAAAACAAGCCCAGATCCAATTTTTTTTAACAAAGGTAGAATTAATTTCGGGAGGAAAGAGTTAGATTCGGTGACAATAAAGTCTGCCATTAACTTCTCAAATGAAGGTCTTGATTTGGTAAATATCCAAGTGCCTACTGACAAGAATTAAAAACAAAAATTCAGTTAAGATATTCAAAATTGTATGATTTTGTATAATTAGTTTTTTATTGAATAGTTGTATTATTAAATTGATCAAAAGTGTATGTAGTCAAAATATCTGCTATTTTGGATTTTCTAGCATCTAAATTTTTTGTTTCCAATAAAACTTGTTTTTCCTCCAAAGTGAACGGTGATGCCATTGCTAATGCATTTATTGTCTCGTTTAAACTCTGATGCTCTAAAGCTTTCCAATTTATAATAAAACCTTTTTTTTCAAAAAGATTCTTTAAATCTTTGAAAATTAATTCTAAATCAGAAAATTTTAAATTTTCTTTTTGGTCTGATAAATCATCATAAAACTTGTCAAAAGTAATCTCACATTCACGATATTTTTTTTTTGACACAATTTCGCTTATTATATTAAATCTAATTAAACCTTTGAGTTCTATCAAATATCTGCCATCATCAGTTTTCTGTGAATTTATAATTTTGCCCATACAACCAATTTTATATAACTCAGGTGTATCTAAATTTTCATTTTTTTGAATTTTTGGCTGGATCATACCAATTAATTTGTTAGATTTTATACTGTCGTTTATCATATCTACATATCTTGGTTCAAAAATATTTAGTGGAACAGTTGTTTTGGGAAAAACTATAAAATTACTTAATGGAAAAACGGCAATTTTTTTCGGTAAATCTTCTTTTTTCATAAATTTGATTATAACACACTTAATATTGCTTGAATAAAAAAATGCAGCTTAATATACTGTCTCATGTGCGGGCATAGCTCAGTGGTAGAGCGTCTCGTTGCCAACGAGAAGGTCGAGGGTTCGACCCCCTTTGCCCGCTCCATTATTTGATGTGATTATGAGCGATTTAGCAAATAAAAAATGTGTTCCTTGTGAGGGAAACATTCCCCCTTTTAACGCAGAGAAGATTCATAAATATCTAAAAGAAGTAGATGGCTGGAAAGTTGTTGAGGATAAAATTGACGGATTTCATTTAATAAAAAATTTTAAATTTGATAATTTTTTACATAGTCAAGAATTTGTAAATAAAGTTGGCAAAATCGCTGAGGAAGAGGGACACCACCCTGATTTATGGTTTGGTTGGGGTTATGCTAGAATAAAAATTTTTACTCACGCAATTAAAGGTCTAGCCGAAAGTGATTTTATTCTTGCAGCTAAGATAGACAAAATTAGCTAATTAGTGATTAAAATGTCTTGTTTTAGAAAATACTAAAATCGTATTTGTTGAATTAGCAAATTTAATAATCTCCTTATCATTTTTTGATCCTGATGGTTGGATAACGGCAGTAACTCCGGATTGCACTAATTTTTCTATACCATCAACAAATGGAAAAAAAGCATCTGATGCCGCAAACAGTTCCATATTTTTTTTCGAGCTTTGAAATTTTTTCATTTTATTAATTGCAATCTGACAACTATCCAATCTACTTGGCTGTCCTGATCCTATACCGATTGTTTTATAATTATTAGTAATCACTATTGCGTTAGATTTGACATTACGACAGACATTAAATGCAAAAATAAGTTTATTTAGAGTCTCAATGTTTGGTTTTCGTTTAGATACAACTTTAAAATCTTTTTTTGAGAAATTTTTATTATCTACATTTTGTATTAAAATTGAATTGTATTTACTTGTGAAGTTAAATTTGTTTTTACCTCTAAAATTTGAAGTATCAATTATTCTTAAATTTTTTTTTTTTTTTAAAAGATTCGTAGATTTTTTGTCAAAACCTTTTGCCATTATTATCTCAAAATAGATCTTATTAATTTCTTTTGCTAAATTTGTATTCATTTTAAAGTTACACGAAACAATTCCCCCAAAAGCACTTATAGGATCACTCTCTAAGGCTTCTTTAAAAGATTTTACTTTATTTTGGTTAATTGAAACTCCACAAGGGTTAGCGTGTTTTATTATAGCCACCCCTTTGTTATTTGGTAATAATTTTGTGGTACTTAATGCAGAATAAAGATCATTGTAATTATTATAGCTTAAGTCTTTACCGCTTAGCTGAATAATATCATGATGGTTACTTTTTGAGTAAATCGCCGCTTTTTGATGTGGATTTTCTCCATATCTCGCTTTTCCAATTAATTTACCAGAAAATATGTTTTTTTCCGGAAAAGAATTATCGGATCTTTGATTAAAGTATTTGAAAATGTTTGACTCATAATAAGCAGTTTCCATAAATGCCTCTTCTGCTAACTTTTCCCTAAAATTAAAACTCGTAGATCCTTTGTTGATCTTCAATTCATTTATGAATCGTTGATATTGATTAGGGTTAGAAATAACAACTACATCATTATAATTTTTTGCTGCCGCTCTCACCATAGTTGGACCCCCAATATCTATGTTTTCTATGATTTTGTTGTGATTCACTTTCCTTAATAAAGTGTCTTCAAAAGGATAAAAGTTAACAATTATAAGATCTATATTTTCATAATTATTTTTTTTTATTTCTCTGAGGTGTTTCTTATTTTTTCTTTTATTTAAAATACCCCCATAGATTTTTGGGTGAAGCGTTTTAACCCTTCCATTTAAAATCTCAGGTGTGTTTGTAAATTTTGAGATCTCTATACATTTAAATCCGAGTCTCCTTATTTCCTTATAAGTACCTCCAGAACTTATAATTTCAATTTTAAATTTCGAAAGAGCATTTATAAGGGGTTTTAAATCTCTTTTATTAGATACCGAAATTAAAGCTTTTCGAATTTTTTTCATCATATTTTATTTAATTCCCATTTAACATTAATATTTTTTTTATTTGCAATTCCAGAGATAAATATATTTTGGTTTTCAATATAAGTATTTTTATTACCGAAATATAAACCATTATCAATATCAATATTATGATTATCGCAAATAAATCTCCAACCCTCAGTATCCATTTCAATTAGAATTGACTTCTGGTCTTGAGTTTTCATTAATTTTGCTAGAGGATTTAAATGAAATCTTATATCAAATTTTATATTAGGAATTAATTTTTTAGATTTTAATCTATCAATTCCTACTAGCTTATTAATTTTTGGAAAAAATTGAATCTCTCTTTCGTAGATTAAGTTATACTTTTTTAAATAACCATCATGTGAAGCTACTACCTTCCATTCATCTTTATCAAAGCTAACACTTTTTCTAAGAGTTTTTAATCCATCTTTAACTTCAAATTTAGATATTGAATTTTTGATAAACTTACATGACGAGTTATCATCAACAATCAAAACATTGTGCATTGCCGAGGATTTTGAAATTTCTTTGAATTTAATATTTCCCTCGTCATAATAACCCGAATTAGTAAATATTTTTTTTCCATTTGAAACAAATTCAAATGAAAGAGCACCAGCTTGGTATTCCTCTGAAAATTTTTTATTTGGTGATGAGCCAACATCTATTATCAAATTAATTTTTTTATCTTTAAAACTTACATAATTTGAAAATTCATAATCATTATTTTTAAATGAATAACCAAGTCTCTTTAAATAATTATCAAATTCCTCATTTTCAGAATTGTTGTTCCCATTAAACAAAGGATCAAATTTTAAATTTTTCCAAAAAAAAGCATAGGATTGTCCAAGATTAAAAATATTTTCATCAATAAAAGTAGGTATTTCGGATTGAGATTCTTTAAACCACTCTCTTATAAGTATTAGATACTTGAGAAAAAAAACAGATGATTTGATATTTCTTGATTTTAAAAAACCATTATTGTCAAACGTGTATTTAATAATTTTTTTCAAATATTCTATACCTCTTAAAGTAAAGTTTTTTTCATTTTTATAAGAGAGACCAACAAGAATAATTGCTGCTACACCTATGAGTTTGTTCTTGAGTTTTTTTTGTCTGTCTATTTGATTTATTAAGTGAAAAGTTTGTTTATGTATAATTGTGTCAAAATCTTTTTGATATTGATAAATACTATTATCACAAGTAAGTTGTGTATTAGATAACCAAGATATAATTCTCTTTGATGTTATAGCAAAATCCCAATTTTTAGAATTGTACTTGTTATTTTTTTCTATCCAATTTTTTATTACCATCTGAACAGACTCACTTGAGGACTTTAAATCAAGACTAAAAAGCCAATAGAAGTTACTCAGTTTTTGCAACTGTTTTTGATTTAATCTTTTATTTGTCCAGAAATTATCGTATAGAAAATTTTCAATTTTAAACTTTTTTGATTTAATTTTAACTATAGAAGATAGTAAATATGAACTAGGTTTATACTTTAATTCGTTAGTTGATTTAGATGATATTTTTTTGTCATAAAATATGGAATTAAGATAAATCTGTTTTATAATATCAAACATATACCAATCAAATTAATTTAGATTAATAATTAAACCGATCTCAATAAATCGATATTTTTTTTGATATCTCCATTATTATTTTTAAAAATAGTAGTTCCTGAAACTAAAATATCTACTCCTGATTCAATTGCTAATTTTGAAT
>CACNAR010000006.1 GCA_902618485.1 uncultured Pelagibacteraceae bacterium | reverse complement strand
AGAAAAGACAAAAAGAAAAGTATATGCTGGAGGAATCGGATATTTTTCAGCCAATGGAGAATTTGATACATGTATAGCTTTGAGAACAGCAGTTGCAAAAAAAGATAAATTTTATGTTCAAGCTGGAGCTGGTATTGTTGCGGATAGTAAACCTTTAAAAGAGTATGAGGAGACAGTTAATAAAGCAAAAGCTTTAATTAATGCACTAAAATGAAAAAAATAGTTTTAATAGATAATTATGATAGTTTTACTTTTAATCTATATCATTATTTATCCTCGTTGAAAGTTCACGTTGATGTAATTAGAAATGATAGAATTACTTCAAAAGAAATATTAAAAAGAAGATATAATAAAATTGTAATCTCGCCCGGGCCCGGTAATCCTAATCAATCTGGTAACTGCCTTAAGATTGTAAAATCTTTATACAAAAAAATTCCTATACTAGGTGTTTGTTTAGGTCACCAAATTATTGGACAGGTATTTGGGTCGAAAATTATTCAAGCAAGAAAATTAATGCATGGAAAAACCAGTAAAATCAAATCTAAAAAAAAAGGTTTACTAAAAAATCTTCCTAAAACTTTTGAGGCAACTCGATATCATAGTTTGATAATTGATAAAAAATCAATATCCGGTGATCTCGAAATCACTGCAGAGACCAAAGATGGTTTAATAATGGGTGTTCAACATAAAAAATATGATGTTCATGGAGTGCAATTTCACCCTGAAAGTATTAAAACAAAACTTGGTATGAAAATTTTAAAGAACTTCATTAGAATTTAAATGAAACAATTCATAGAAAAAATTAAAAATAAAGAAAATCTATCTTTTGATGAAAGCAAGGCCGCTTTTGAATTATTAATGGATGGTAAAGCCGAGGACCAAGAAATATTTGATTTTTTAACGCTTTTATCAGCTAAAGGTGAGTCTTCAGACGAAATAGCTGGTGGTGTTTATGTTCTTAGAAATAAGTCTAAAAGAGTAAACGTGGAAAATTGCATTGATACATGTGGAACTGGTGGTGATGGTATGAATACTCTTAATATATCAACAGCATCTGCATTATTGCTTGCAAGTATGGGAGTCAAAGTGGCAAAGCATGGAAATAAGGCTGTATCTTCTAAGTGTGGATCAGGTGATGTTTTAGAGGCTTTGAATATTAAAATTAATTTAGAACCGAATGATATAGAAGCACAAATAAATAAGAACAATTTTGGTTTCATGTTTGCACCTAATTATCACAGTGCAATGAGATTTGTTGGTCCAACTAGAAAAAAAATTGGAAAAAGAACTATATTTAACATGATAGGACCTCTAAGTAGTCCTGCTCTTGTTAAACGGCAAGTTGTAGGTGTTTTTGATAAAAAGCTTTTAAGGACATTTGCAGATGCTTTAAACAATTTAAATATAAAATTTGCATGGATTGTAAATAGTGATGATGGTTTAGATGAAATTTCTCCTTATGCCAAAACAAATGTAATTCAATTAAAAGATAATAAGATTTCTGAAATTGTTATTGATCCCAAAGAATTAAATGTCAATGCAGATAAATTTGATAATCTCGTTGGAGATGATGCAAAATTTAATGCAGATAAGATGATTAATATATTTAAAGGTGAGGATAACGATTTTTCTAAAGCAGTATGTTTGAATGCTGCCGCAGGTTTAATTGTGAAAGAAACTCATAAAAATTTTGCCGATGCATATAATGATACAAGAGAACATATTCTATCAAAGAAAGTAATGAAACAATTGGAAAAAATTCAAAATGGCTGAAAATGTTCTTAAAAAAATAATTGAGAAGAAAAGTGAAAAAATAGAAAATCTAAAAAAAACTATCTCTCCTGACTCATTAAATGAACTAATTAATTCAAATAGAATATTTATAGATTTTAAAGAAAAGATCGAAAATAATATTAAAGAAAACAAGTTTTCTATTATCGCTGAAATTAAAAAAGCTAGTCCATCTGCAGGTGTGATTATCAAAAATTATGATCCTGTTAAAATAGCAAATATATACAGCTATAATAAAGCAACATGTTTATCAGTTTTAACTGAAGAAGATTACTTTTTAGGTGATTTAATACATATAAGTAAAATTAAACAAAAAATTGATTTACCAATTCTTTGTAAGGATTTTTTTGTAGATAAATTTCAAATACCTCTTGCTAAAAGTTATGGAGCAGACGCCATACTAATAATTCTTGCTGGCGTTTCTGATAAACTTGCGAATGAATTATATGAAGAAGCTTTAAAATTAGACATGTCTGTTATTGTTGAGGTTCACACTGTAGATGAGGCCAAACAAGCTCTTAAATTTAAAGATGCATTGATAGGAATAAATAATAGAAACTTAAAAACTCTTAAAACTGATATAAATACAACTTTTGATATTCATGATATTTTAGTTGGTCATTCAGGTCCTCTGATCTCTGAAAGTGGGATTAAAACAAAAGATGAACTTTTGGAATTATCTGATAAGACATCTATTAAAACTTTTTTGATTGGTGAATCACTTTTAAAAGATCTTGAAAATAATTCTATTTTTTCCGTTCTTTAGTCAAATAATCCTCTATTTTATTGGTTTTTTAACTATTGTTAATTTACGAGAACTTTTATAGAACATTGTTTGTACGATATTTGTTCTTATGCTAACAAAAAAACAAAAAAACTTGCTTTTATTTATCAACAAGAGGTTGAGAAGTTCTGGAGTTTCTCCCTCTTATGATGAAATGAAAGAGTCTCTTAATCTTAAATCTAAATCTGGTATTCACAGACTAATTAGTGCTTTAGAGGAAAGAGGTTTTATTAAAAGGCTAGCGCATAAAGCTAGAGCATTAGAGGTAATTAAATTACCCGAAACAGCTTCAGCTAATGATATTTATAATAATTTTTCTCCAAGTGTAATAAAGGGGGGATTAGATGACGAAAATCCATTATCTGATGATGCAGAAGTACCTGTTTTAGGTAAAATTGCAGCTGGTACTCCAGTTGAGGCAATACAAAACGAAGTCTCAAGAATACCATTGCCAACTAACTTAGAAAAAAATGGTGATTATTTTGGTTTAAAAGTTCAAGGTGATTCTATGATTGAGGCTGGTATCCACGAGGGAGATACTGTAATAATTAAAAGAACAGATACCGCTGATAATGGAAAAATAGTTGTAGCATTGATCGATGAGCATGAGGCAATGCTAAAAAGAATTCGAAAAAAAGGTAAAGTTATAGCATTAGAAAGTGCTAACAGAAATTACGAAACTAAAATTTTCGGACCCGATAGAGTAAAAGTTCAGGGAGTTTTAGTATCTTTATATAGAAACTTCTAAAAAAATAGTCTAAACCATTTTAATGAAAAAAGTAGCAACTAGATTTGCTCCATCCCCTACTGGGCCTTTACATATTGGTGGTGTAAGAACAGCTCTATTTAATTGGCTTTATTCAAAAAATCAGAAAGGTAATTTTTACCTTAGAATTGAAGATACGGATAAGGAAAGATCAAAAGAAGAATACAAGAAACAAATAATAAAGTCTCTTCAATGGATAGGTATTAATCACGATGGACAAGAATATATACAATCTCAAAAAATTAATGATCACATAAAAGTAGCTAATGAGCTATTAAAGAAAGGAAATGCATACAAGTGTTACTGTTCAAATGAAGAAATAGAAGAACAAAAAAAGAGAGCTAAACAAAAAAAAATTCCATATGTCTATGATAGAAAATGGAGAGATAAGAATGAGAGTGAAGCACCAAATAATATAAAACCAGTAATTAGATTTAAAAGCAAAGTTACAGGAAAATCTGTCTTAAAAGACTTAGTGCAAGGCAATGTAGAGATTGAAAATAATACAATTGAGGATTTTGTAATTTTACGAAATGATGGGACACCAACTTATAACTTGTCTGCATCTGTTGACGATCACCAAATGAATATGACACACATAATCAGAGGGGACGACCACAAGATAAATACCTTTAAACAAATTCAAATCTATGAGGCGATGGGTTGGGATTTACCATCATTTGCTCATATACCTCTAATACATACAATAGAGGGGAAAAAACTATCAAAAAGAGATAAAGCGTCAACTTTAGAGGACTATTCTAAAATTGGTATAATACCTGATGCTTTAAGAAATTACTTACTTAGGTTGGGATGGTCTTTTGAAGATAAGGAAATTTTTACATTAGACGAAAGTATTAAGTATTTTAATTTAAAAGGTATCGGAAAATCTCCATCAAAGTTAGATATGAGTAGAATTCTATCTATGAATGAACATTATATTAAAAATATTGATGAAAATGATCTTTTTAATCAATTCGTAAGTTACTGTGAGATCTTTAAAGGTAAGATTAAAACAGAGAAAAATGATAAAATTAAAAAGTCTTTATCATTTCTTAAAAATAAAGCTAAAACACTTGAGGATATATTCGATAATAGCCAATATATTCTTAACGACGATGTTAATTTCAATAAAGAGGACCTTAAATTAATTGATGATAAAGCTAAAACGATAATATCCGAATTTAATAGAAGAATTAAAAAAATAAAGGAATTTACAAGAGAAGATTTAGAACCAGTTGTTCAAGAACTTATAAAATCTAATAACACTAATTTTAAAGGTGTTGGTCAACCTTTAAGAATAGCATTAACAGGCTCAAAGTTTGGGCCTGGTATTTACGATATAATTATATCTTTAGGTAAGGATGAAGTCGAAAAGAGATTAACTAATAAGACTATTGCTTAAAATAGAGGCTACCTCACTCGATGACGAAGTTTTAGATCTAATACCCTTTAAAGTTTGATTACAATCTTCTAATTGTTTTTTTCTAATATCTGGATTTTTTAGCATATAAACAACCGAATTATAAATCTCTTTAGCATTACATTCATTTTGAAGCAATTCAGGAATAACTTCTCTATTGTTAATAATATTTATAATGTTAGCAAATTTTACATTAACCAATAATTTAAAAATCATAAAATTTATAAAGTTTAATTTATAAATAATTATTGAAGGAACATTTGCATTACAAACTTGTAAAGATACAGTTCCAGACTTACATACAGCAAAAATAGAGTTCGATAATATTTCTCTTTTCATGTTTTCATCTGAAACAACATCAATATTTTCTATGTTTTTAACTTTAATGTAATCAATTATTTGTTTTTTATTTTCATCTGTTGCGTGAAATACAAAATTATAATTATGATCTTTTTTGTTCATCATAATGATAAATTGAATTAATATTGGTAAAAGAACATTTGTTTCTGAATTTCTACTACCTGCAAAAATTGATATTATTTTTTTATTTTTTGAAACAAGGTTATTTATATCTGTCTTATTTAGGCCTGTATTTTCAATTAATGGGTGACCAACAAAAGTGTTTTTTATATTTTCATCATCAAAATATTTTTTTTCAAAATTAAATAACAAAAGTATATGATCAATAAATTTTTTTAATTTTTTTACTCTATTTTTTCTCCAAATCCATACTTGCGGTGCCACGTAATGAATTGTTTTTATTTTAGGATTTCTTTTTTTTACAATTTCAGCAACTCTTAGTGTAAAATCAGGGCTGTCAACACTAAATAAGATATCAGGTTCAAATTTCAAAATTTCATCTACTGCTTGATTAATCCTTTTTTTAATTTTGAAGATATTTAATAAAACACTCGTAAAACCTAAATAAGTAATTTCTTTCAATTCGAAAATAGATTTAATACCAATCCTCTCTAAATTTACACCACCTACTGATAAATATTTAATATCATTATTATCTTTTTGAATTTTGGAAATAGCAGTTGATGCAAGTTTATCACCAGATGGTTCACCCGTTAATACAAATATTTTTTTCATCTTATTGAAATAAAAATTTTACTTTTATTAGCAAATTTAATGCATTGGATTTTGTCTAAAAAAATATTTTTTTTAGACTTCATAACTATACCTTTTAATCCGTATTTTTTGCAGTCTTTAAGCGTTTGAAGCCCTATAGTTGGCAAGTCCATCCTTAAATCCTGCCTTTTTTTTGGAAATTTAATCAAAATGCCACCTGAATTTTTCTTCAATTTTGACAACATTTTTTTTGTACCTTGTCTGCCTTCCTTCGCAATAACTTTATTATCTTTTACTACTAATGCTTGAACATGATCTAAAGAATTTGACTTATTTAGAAATCTTATTCCTTGATTAATCGATTTGTTATCATTAATTGATGGTTTTATCCTCGTAAAAATTCCTTTTTTAACATTTAATTCAGGATTGAAATGAGTTGAACTTATGACTTTAATTTTTTCATTATTAAGAATTTTAATTATAGCTTTTATAATAGCTGCATCACCTAATTTAGCAGCTTTTATAACACTCGGCATATAATAAATACCTTTCAAATCTAATCTTAGAGACGAAAATTTAGGTTTTGCAATTTTTCCTGCAAATAGAACCTTATTCGATTTTTTTTTTTTTATCAGATTTATAATTTTTCCAAATTTACCAATACTTATTCTGTGAGAATTTTTTTCTTTTGCAAATTTATTATTTTTTGAAAAATCAATTATAAAATAATTTTTATTTAATTTTTTTACTTTTCTAAGAACAATTTTTGAAAAATCAGTATCGCCTAGAAATAAACCAAACATTTTATTTTGAAAAAGGTGTACATATTGGTCTTTTTTTATCTTTCTCTAAAAATTCAACAACATCTTTTACTAGGTTGTTTTTTTTGAGTTCAGATTTTAAATTTTTTAAATTCTCAGTTAAATTTTCACTTTTGAATATCTCTTTATAAGCTTCAGTTAATGAAATAATCTCTTTATTTGGTATTTTTTGTCTTCTTAATCCAATTAAATTAAGTCCTTGAAGAATACTTCTGTTGCCATGAACCATTGCATAAGGAATAACATCTCTTACAACACCACACATGCCACCAATCATTGCAAATTTACCTACCCTAGTAAATTGTTGCACAGCTGAATTTCCTCCAATTATTACATTTTGTTCAATGTGCGCATGTCCTCCAAGAGGCACGTTGTTGGCTAAAATAACATTATCCTCAACAATACAATCGTGTGCCACATGCGATGAAACCATAAATAAACAATTATTTCCAACCTTTGTTACACCGCCTCCTCCAATTGTACCTGTATTAATTGTTACATATTCTCTAATTTTGTTTGCATCACCTATTTCAAGTCTTGTATCTTCACCATTATATTTTAAATCTTGAGGTTCATTTCCAATTGAAGCAAATGAATAAATTTTATTTCTTTTACCAATTTTTGTGTTACCTAAAATATGAACATGAGACTGTAAAATTACCTCCTCATCTATTTCAACATTAGGTCCTACTACACAATAAGGACCTATTTGAACATTATTGGAAATTTTCGCTTTTGGATCTATCGTTGCAGTTTCATGAATCATTATTTATTTTCTCGTAAAAACTCTCTTAAATTTTTTGCTGGATATCCCATAACCCTAGAATTATCTGGTATATCTTTTATAACTCCACTACCTCCAGCTATATCAACATTATTGCCAATTTTTAAATGACCAGAGATACCAACCTGTCCTCCAATTCTAACGTTATCACCAATTGTTGAACTTCCAGCTATACCTACTTGACCAGCAATAATTGTATTTTTTCCAATTTTTACATTATGCGCTATATGTATTTGATTGTCTAAAAATGTATTTTTTCCAATTTCAGTGTTTGACATAGAGCCACGATCAATTGTTGCTCCACAACCGATTTCACAGCCCTCATTAATTATTACAATTCCAATATGTGGATATCTAAGATTTTTTTTTTTATTTGGAAAAAATCCAAAGCCTTTTTTACCAATTGTGCAATTGTCAAGTATACTTACATCATTTCTAATAATTGAATTTCTTATGATTGTATTTGAGCCGATCTTACAATTATCTCCGATGTGAACGTTTTTTTCTATAATAGTATTATGACCAATCAAACATTTAGTTCCAATTTCAACATTTTTTCCTATAAGAACGTTTTTGCCATGAATGACACTTTTATATGCACTATCTTCAATATTAAAAACTTTATTGTCAAATTCGTCCTCTAATGATTTTGGATAAAATTCTTCAGTAATTTTAGCAACTGCAGTAAGAACATTTTTTACAATAATAGGCTCACATTTTTTTGGTAAAAAATCTTTTAATAAATCTGAAACTAAACAAAACGATGCTTTGGTTAATTTTGCGGCTTCCTTATATCTATTTGAATGAAAGAAAGTTATAGATGTTTTATCAGCGCTATATAAATCTTTTATATCATAAAAATTGAAATGTTTTTTTTTTTGATTAGTAATTTCTAATAATTCGTAAACTTTATCAAGACTGATTGGGCCTTTATTTAGAAAGAAAGGGTTAGACATGATTGCTTTTATCAAAGCAAAGTTGCTTTTGTAGTAAAGAAATATTGCTAATTATTTCCTATCGACGATAGTAGCTGACCACATTGCATCAGCAACTTTAGTATTATTTACAAATGCATCACCTTTATATTTCCAAACTCGTCCATGAGATCTAATTGCCTCTATTTTAAGCTCAAGTTTACAGTCAGGTATTACCGGATTTCTAAAACGAGCCTTTTCTACACTCATCAAAAAAACTAATTTATTTTCATAAGTAGATTTTTCTAAACCATGAGCTGTTAATGCAGCTGCTGCTTGACCAAAAGACTCTACAATTAAAACACCTGGCATAACTGGCTGACCTGGAAAATGTCCATTTACAAAGAAACTATCTTTTTTAACATTCAAAACAGCTGTTGCTGATGTTAGTTTTTTTATATCGTATAATTCATCTACTAATAACATAGGTTCTCTGTGAGGTAATAATTCTTCTATTTGCTTTCGATTTAATCTTTCCATTTATTTAATCTTAGTATTAACAATTTTTAAAATGTCTTCTGTTATATCATTTTTAGATTTTGCCATGAATATGTTTTTTTTATCTATTATCATATCAATTGATTTTTCTTTCATATATTCTTGGATTATTGGATTTATAAGTTTTAAAAACTTATTAAGTTCTTTATTTTTTTTTATATTCAATTCTGTAATTGTTTTTTTTCTTAATTCATCAAATGACTTAGCTTCATCCCTTAAGGATGATATTTTTTTTTTTAGTTCTTCATCTGAAATCAGGTTTTTTGTTTTAATTAGATCTTCATTTTTCTTTTTAAGATTATTTTCTATTTGATTAAGTTTTTTAGTTTCTTGATCACGGATTTTTTCAATTTTTTTAATAATCAGTAGAGCAGGCTCAGATTTGTTAATTATAAATTCAACATCAAGAAATGCAATTTTTTCAGAAGACCAAACATTGGTTACTCCAAAAAGAAAAAAAATAATTACTAAAAAAAAATTTTTTCTAAATATCAAAATGTTGTACCTAAATTAAACTTAAATGTTTCTGTTTTATCAGTATTAACTTTACTTATTGGATGTGTAAAAGATGCACTTAGAGGACCGATTAAAGTAAACCAATCTATTCCAATACCTATTGAAGATCTAATCTTGTTGGTATCATTTAGACTTGAGTCATAATCAACACCCCAAACATTACCAGCATCTAAAAACATAGAGACATCCATATTTTGTATATTAGGTAAAAGTTGTGGTATCGAAGTTTGAATGTTAACTGATGTTGCATAGTTTCCACCAATAAAATCATTTCCATCCTTTGGTCCAACACCACCACTCACAAATCCTCTTAACCTGCTACCTGGTAAATATATTCTTTCAGATAATTTTATATTGTCGTTCGTCAGTGAATTAGCTGCTTTTGCAAAAAAAGAAAATTTTGTAACGTTGTCTTCATATAATTCATCATATAAAGTAAAAATGTAAGCATTGGTTAAAGAATTGTTTTCACTAATTACTGGTAAATTAACTGAATAACTGCTCAAAAAACCATCTGTTGTTCTATATTTTTGATTACGTTTATCATAGTTTAAATTAAGATTTAAAAATGTGTCCCAATAATTTCCTGATTGAGATTTTTGTCTAGTTGATGCAGAGCTATTTGTTTCAATTTTCTCATAATAAGAATCTTGGCCTAATCCAATAAAAACATCATCCTGATACTCAAAACTAGTACCAAATCCAAAACCAGTTTTATTCGTTTTATATCCAGAGTCAGTTAATTTATCAGTTTCCAAAGACTGAATATTAAAATCAATTGATTTATCAGAATTCTTAAAATTTGGGTTTTTAACATTAAACTGACCTTTGATTGTTTCTTCTGAAACAGACAACTCACTTACTAACTTAATACCTCGACCAAGATAATTGTTTTCTTTTACTGCAAAACTCAATGAGCTGCCATCAGTACCGAAACCGGCTCCTGCCATTATCTCTCCAGTTGCTTTTTCCTCAATAGTAATATCAATTGTTTTACTATTATTTTCATTATCAATTATTTTACTATCTACAGACTTAAAAATATTAAGAGATTGAATATTATTAATGGATTTTGAGGCAAGTATGGAGTTAAACTCATCCCCCTCATCAATCAATAATTGGTTTCTTATAACATTTTCTTGTGTGATATTATTTCCATAAATATTGATCCGCTCTACAATAAATTTTTTACCCTCATTTATAGAAAAAGTTAAATCAATTTTATTATCGAAAATATTTTCACTAACTTCAGTTTTTAAAGTTTTATATTCTTCATCAAGAATAATTTTGTCAATTTCTTTTAAAATTTTCTCAATAACAAATAAAGAGTACTTTTCTCCTTTTAGGTTTTTAAATAATTTGTTTAAATTATTAAAATTGGTTTGATCAAAATCAATAGGTAGATCTAAGGAAATCTTATTAAAAAAAATTCTCTTATTGGGAATAATATTATAGATCAATTCAAACTCTGTTTCATTCAGCATTCTTGCAAAGGAAGAGTTAATCTTTACGTTATAAAATCCTTTATTAAGGTAGAAATTCTTTAAAAGTCTTTCATCTAAATTAATAAGATTTTGATTCAAAAATTTTTTACCAGATATAAATTTCCAAAATTTGTATTCTTCACTGACTATAACTGATCTAAGTTTTCTATCTTTAAAAATTTTATCTCCTATAAATGAAATTTTTTTAATTTTTGCTTTATCACCAATTTCAACATTGTATATTAGGTTAATTTTATTATCTGATAATTCTTCAATCATTACATCAACTTTTGAGAAAAAATATCCTTTTTGTTTCAATGCCTCTGTTATATTTTTTTTATCTTCTAAAAATAAAATTTCATTATAAGATGTTCTTGATTTAACTCGTAAATTTTTTTTTAAATCACTTATCAAAGTTTTTGATTTAGGTCCTTTAATAGTAACATTTTCAACTAAAGAACTTTCTTCTACAAAAATCGTCAAAATATTATCTTTCAATGAAACTTTTACATCTTTAAAAAAATTTGAATCATATACGTTTTTAAGTATCTGATTCAATTGATCTTGATCAACATCGTCACCGATATTGATATTTGAAAACATTTCTATGCTTTTATCAGAAACTCTTTCATTTCCTTTTACTTTAATATCTTTTACAATTTCAGAAAATGATATTGATGAAATTGAAAAAAAAATAATTACTAAAAAAAATATCTTTTTTTTAAAATACATCATTTAGTTGTTTGCCCATTATTTAATTTTTCTTTAATTTTATTATTTAAATTCATTATATCATTAATTTTTTTTACTCTAAATTTTTTGAATTTTTTAAACTCATTTAATTCGAGCATACTATTCATTTTTTTAAAAATATCAGTAAATTTAATTCTATTCATTAAAAATAATTTCACTAATTTATCATTTATTGAAACTAAAACTGTTTCAAATAAAGAAGGTTTTTCAGGTAACTTATTCAATATCTTTATGATTGGGAAACGCTTTGAATCTATATTTTGAAAATTTAAATCATTTAAAATCTTTAAATCTAACTTTTTTGAATCAATTAGTCGGTTTGAATCGTATAAAGAATTATAGATGGGAATTTTCATATTTGTGTCATGTACAATAATTTTTGTTAACCCATTTTTAAACTTCAATATTGCGTGAACATATGATTTTGGATGTATAATTATGGATAATTTTTTATAAGGAATATCAAAGATTTTTTTTGCTTCGATAATCTCAAAAACTTTATTCATCATTGTTGCTGAGTCTATGGAAATTTTTTTTCCCATTTTCCAATTTGGATGTTTTACTGCTTGTCCTATCTTGATTTTATCAAATTTTCTTTTAGGATAGTTCAGAAAAGGCCCTCCTGAGGCTGTTAAATAAATTTTATCAATTATTTTTTTATCAATTCCCTTTAAGGCATACCAAATAGAAAAATGTTCTGAGTCCACAGGTATAAAATTGGTTTTGTTTTTTTTTAATTCTTTATTTATTAAATTCCATCCGCAAATTATTGCTTCTTTATTTGCAATAGCAACATTTTTGGTGTATTTAATAATTTCAATTGTAGGTTTTAAACCTTCTATACCCGAGATTGAGCTCATAGTGTAATCAATCTTTTTTTTAAATATTTCTTTATAACAATCAAAATTATTAAAAACTTTTATCTTATTTGAGTTTTTATTTTTTTTAATTTTTCTGTAACTACTTTTGTTATTAATAATTAAATTTTTAACTTTAAAAAATTTTGCCTGTTTTAATAATTCTTTATAATTTTCATCAGCAGATAACAAAATTATCTTAAAATTTTTTCTATCTTTTTTGATTATCTCAATTAGTGTTTTGCCAATAGAACCAGTAGATCCTAGAATTGCAATTTTCTTTTTCATAAGATTAAAATTAAATAAAAAATTGGGAATACAAAAATCATACCATCGATTCTATCTAATAATCCCCCATGACCTGGAATAATTTTTCCTGTATCTTTAAGTTTTGCATTTCTTTTAAAATAAGAAATTATCAAATCTCCTATTTGACTTATCATAGAAATAAATAAAATTACTATAAGTAAAAATAAATCTTCACTAAAAATTTTCTGATCAACAAAAAAATAATTGGTAAAAATCAAACCCGCAATTAAAGACAATAAAAAACCTCCAAAAACTCCTGAATAAGTTTTTTTTGGACTAATCCTAGTTAATTTAGGCCCCTTAAATATATTTCCAAATACGTATCCACCTATATCAGTAAAGATACAAATTATTATAATTAATAAAAAATCGTTAACTTTATAATTTTCCCTCATTTCAAGTGTTGTATAAAATGAAAGAAACAAAAAAATTATTCCAAAAATTTTTAATAAATTATTTTTTTTATTCATTTTTAACCACTCATAACTTGTGGCTAAAAACAGAACACTTAAAAAAAATATAAAAAAAAATGAACCTTTTACTATAAAGAATATTGATATAGGTATTAATATTATTGAACTTAATAATCTTTTTTCAAATTCTTTAATCATTAAATTTTTCCAAAATTGCGTTTTGTATTTTTATATTCTTTGATTATTCTTTTAAAGTCTTTTTCTGTAAATGCTGGCCATAATTTTTTTTCAAAAAAAATTTCTGTATATGCTAGTTGCCATAACAAGAAATTACTTAGTCTTTTAGTATTTCCAGTTCTTATAAGAATATCTGGATCAGGTATATTCTTAGTTTGAAGATATTTTTGTAAGTTTTTTTCATTAATTTTATTTTTACTTTTTGAAATTTTTTTAAATGCATTGATTAGCTCTAATTTTGAGCCATAATTTAAAGCAAGATTAATTTGTAACTTGCTATTTTTAGATGTTTTTTTTTCAGAGTAGTCTAGAAGTTCATTTAATTTTGAAGAGAATTTTTTCGATCCTAATATCTTAAGTTTTATATTATTTCTATCAAGTTCTTCTATCTTATTTATTAAAAAATTTTCCAATAAATTAAATAAGTAATATATTTCCTTTTTAGGTCTTTTCCAGTTCTCCGTAGAAAATGCAAATAATGTTAAATAATCTATTTTATTTTTTATTGTTTCTTTAATGATCATTTCAACAGTGTCTAAACCTGCCTTGTGACCAGCATTTCGAGAATTTTTATATTTCAAACCCCATCTCCCATTACCATCCATGATAATGGCTACATGTTTTAAAGGGTTCATATAGTCATTATTTCTTTTTCTTTGGTTACAACTTTTTCATCTACGATTTGAATGTGTTTATCAGTAATGTTCTGAACGTTTTTTTCAAAATTTTTTTCTTCATCTTCGCCTATTTCTTTTGATTTTAAGAGTCTCTTTAATTCATCATTAGCATCTCTACGAATATTTCTAATAGAAATTTTGCATTTTTCTCCCATTGACTTAATCATTTTTTTTAGATCTTTTCTTCGCTCTTCATTTAATTCTGGGATTGGTAATCGTATCAGTTGACCGTCTATTTGTGGATTTAATCCTAATTCGGATTTTTTAATTGCAGCATCAATCAAAGCTACATTACTTTGATCCCATACTTGAATATTAATTATTCGTGGCTCTGGGGTAGTTATACTACCTATTTGGTTAATGGGCATTTTTTGTCCATAAACATCAACTTTAATAATATCAAGCATTGAGGCATTTGCTCTACCTGTTCTTAATGAAGAAAGTTCTTTAGAAAAAACTTCAATAGCTTTGTCCATTTTAAGGCTATGTGATTTTTCATCAAACATTTATTCGCCTATTTTAATTCTGCTAAACTCTCTAATTTTTAAATCATTAATTGAAAGTTCTTTAATGATATCTTTAACTTTTTTCTTTGGCTCCATAACCCAAGCCTGGGTCATGAGTGCATTTTCTTCTTTAAATTTATTCATTTTACCTAAACCAATTTTTTTGACTATTTCATCGGGTTTGCCAGAATTCTTTAGTTCTTCATTTACTAGCTCTTGTTCTTTGTCCAATATATCTTTATCAATTAAATTTGACTCTAAAGCTAGAGGATTGGATGCAGCTATATGCATAGATAATTGTTTACCAAAATTTCTAACAGTATCAGATACATCTTTTGTTTCTAGAGAAACAACTACTGCTAACTTTCCAAGATTATCCTTTACTACTGTATGAAGATATTGAAAATTAATTGATGAATTATTTGAGATTGTTTTTGTTTTACCTATTGTAATTTTTTCACCAATTTTGGCTATTAGAGCAACAAGATTGTCATCGACTGATTTTCCATTCTGCATTTGTGAATTTTTAAGTTCTTCAATATTAGAATTTTTTTCATTATTAAGATCACTAAGCTCTTTGACAAAATTGATAAAATTTTCATTTTTAGCGACAAAATCAGTTTCACAGTTAACTTCTATTATTGATGTTTTTTTGTTATCGCCACTTATAGCTACTACACCTTCTTTGGCCTCTCTTGACATTTTTTTCGAAGCTTTTGAAATTCCTTTAATTCTTAATATTTCAATTGCTTTATCTAGATCACCATTAGACTCTTTAATAGCTAAATTGCAATCTTTAAATCCAGCTCCTGTTGCTTCTCTGAGTTTTTTTACCTTCTCTATGTCACTCATATTAATTTAATTTTTTTTTACTTTTTTCAGAGAATTTTTTATCTAATTTTTCTCTATCAATTTCTTGTCTTGTTTTATCTGTTTTTTCCTCATTATCTTTATCTTTACCAACAGATTTTTTAATTTCTGTAAGTGGAACATTCTTTTTAGCACTAACAATAGTCTCTTTTATAAGAGAACAATATAGATCAATTGATCTTCTTGCATCATCATTTCCAGGTATAGGAAAATCTATACCATCAGGGTTGGAGTTACTATCAAGGATAGCTATGATAGGGATACCTAATTTACAGGACTCTTGAATTGCCAAAGCCTCATAGTTTGTGTCAATAATAAAAACCAGGTCAGGAATTTTTTTCATCTCAGAAATTCCTCCTAATGATCTTTGAAGTTTATCTTTTTTAACACTCATTTTTAAAAGTTCTTTTTTGGTAAAACCTCTATTTTCAGACGTTAAATCAACTTCTAGCTTCTTAAGTTTTTTAATTGAGTTTGAAATTGTCCCCCAATTGGTTAGCATTCCTCCTAACCATCTATAATTTACAAAGTACTGGTCAGTTTCTTTTGCAACTTCAGCAATTGCTTCTGACGCCTGTTTTTTAGTTGAAACAAATAAGATTTTTCCGTTATTTGAAATCGTTTGATAAACTTTTTCAAGAGCAATTTTAGTAAGTTGTAATGTTTGAGTAAGATCAATTATATGTATTGAATCTCTTTTTCCAAAAATATATTTCTTCATTTTTGGATTCCATCTTAAAGTTTTATGGCCTAAATGGACTCCAGCCTCTAGTAGTTGTTGTATTGTTACGTTAGGTATCTTCATATTTATTCCCGGTTAAGCCACCACAGTAATTTCCAATTAAGGACCGGAGGTATAAAACCGAAAACTGTGTGCGTATTAATTAATTTGCGAATGTTTACAAATATTTTTTAAATTTAACAAGCTTAATCTAATGAATTATTGATGATATTTCCCTATTTCTTAATAGATTAACCGTTTTTCTATCTAATTTTCTACCCTTTTGTAAACTAAAATCCAAACTTTTACCATTTTCTTGTATCTTAATCTTAATTTTTGTCTCTCCAGGATCAACTAAGAATTTTGATAATTCGTTTAAGTCTTTTATAGAATTAAGGTTAAAAGTAATATTCTTGATAGGGTTATTTAATAAATCTTTAAGAGAGGCAATTTTTTTTACGTTTATTCTTTTAAATCTATTATTCTCATCAGATAAAGATTTAATAACAGTTATTATTAGTGAATTTCCCTCTTTTAAAATATTTCTGTTAGCTTCTAAAGTTTCAGAAAATACAAACAATTCAAATACGCTTGAAAGATCGGTTAATTTCAATATTGCATAAGCATTACCTTTAGATGTTTTTCTTTCTTGAACTTTTAACAATGTTGCAGCTATGTTTGTGTCATTTGTCTCATTTTTGTTATTAAATTTTTGATAATCAATTATATTATAATCATTGAAAATTTCTTTAAATTGGTTCAATGGATGATCAGATATAAAAAAACCAACTGCCTCGAATTCCTTCGACAATCTCTCTTCAAAATTCCAATCTTTTATATTGGATATAAAATCATCGTTTTTATTTTCACTTTCTCCAAAAAGATCAATCTGATTTGCTGATTTATTCTCATAAATATTTTTAGATTTTGTTATAAAATTGGAAATAGAATTAAATAAGGACTGTCTGTTTTCATTTAAACAATCAAAAGCACCAGCTTTTACCAATCCCTCTAATTGCAGTTTATTTATATCTTTTGGGTTAACTCTATTTAAAAAATCATTAATTGATTTAAACTTACCATTCTTTGTTCTTTCTTTAACAATATTTGAAACTGCTTCATAACCAACTGCTTTAATACCTCCTAGTGCATAATAAAATTTTTGATCATCATTTTTAAAATCTGCGAAACACTCATTTATATCTGGCCTTTTAATCTCTATATCAAGTCTCTTAAGTTCCTCATAAAACTCACTTAATTTGTTTTGATTTGAAATATCCATTGTCATTGAAGCAGCTATAAATTCTTTAGGAAAATATGTTTTTAAATAAGCTGTTTGATAAGAAATTATTGCATACGCCGCAGCATGACTTTTATTAAATCCATATTCTGCAAAGGGTTCTATCTTTAAAAATATACCAGCTGCAACTTCTTTGCTAATACCATTTTTTATAGCACCAGAGATAAAACTTTGTTTTTGTCTTTCTAGTTCAGCTCTTTTTTTCTTTCCCATTGCTCTTCTTAATATATCTGCTTGGCCCGCTGTGTAGCCTGATAATTTTTGTGCTATTTGCATTACTTGTTCTTGATATATTATAACGCCATAAGTTGGCTTAAGAATTTCCTCTAATAGTGGATGAAGATAATCTGGTTTTTGTTTTCCATGCTTACAATCATTATAAATTGGAATATTGTTCATAGGACCAGGTCTGTATAGTGCTACTAGTGCAATAATATCCTCAATGTGGTTTGGCCTCATTTGCATAAGTGCCTCTCTCATTCCAGCACTTTCAATTTGGAACAATCCAACTGTTTTACCTGAAGATAAAAGCTTAAAAACTTTTTGGTCATCATAATTAATATTTTCTATGTTAAAATCTTTATTTTTTTTCCTTATAATATTTTGAGTATTATTTATTACTGTTAACGTTTTTAAACCTAAAAAATCGAATTTTATTAATCCAGCGTTTTCAGCAGAATACATATCAAATTGTGTTGATGGCAAAAGTAAGTCTGCTGTGTTGTCTTTATATAACGGTACTATATCTGTTAATTTTTTATCTGCTATAACAACACCCGCCGCATGAGTAGCTACATTTCTATTTAGTCCCTCTAGTTTCAAAGATAAATCAATTAATTTTTTAACTCTGGGATCTTCATTTATCAACTTTTGAAGTCTTGGCTCTCCAGCTATGCATTCTGTTAAATTTTGTGGTCTAGAGGGATCAAATGGTATCATTTTTGAGATACTATCAACGAAACCATAGGACAAACCCATTACACGACCCACATCTCGTAATACCATTCTAGCTTTTAATTTTCCAAAAGTAATAATATGTGCAACGCTGTCTTTATATTTTTTTGTAAGATACTCAAAAACCATATCTCTTTTTTCCTCACAAAAATCAATATCAAAATCAGGCATGGATATACGATCAGGATTTAAAAATCTTTCAAATATCAAATTAAATTTAATTGGGTCAACATCTGTGATTGAGAGACACCAAGCAACTAATGATCCAGCACCCGATCCCCTTCCAGGACCCACAGGTATATTATTTGTTTTTGCCCATTTGATGTAATCAGATACGATCAAAAAGTAACTTGAGTATTTCATTTCAGTAATAATATTCAATTCATGATTAAGTCTATCAAGGTATTTTTGATAATCATTGTCTGAAGTTAAATTATTAGTATCTTTTTTAAAAACTTTGATGAATTTATCTTTTAACCCAATTAGTGAATTTTTTTTGAGAATATCATCTGCATTTCCATCTTTTTCAGAACTAATATTAGGTAAAATAGGTTTTGAGAATGCGGGTTTATAATTACATCTATAAGGAAAATTATAATTATTTTCAAGTGCCTCAGGAATGTCAGAAAATAATTCATACATTTCTTTATCATCTCTTAAGTAATGCTTGTTACTAAATCTTACTCTATTTTTTTCCTGTATATAGGTCTTATTCTTAATACAAATTAGTGCGTCATGCGCTTCGTGCATGCCTTTATCAATATAAAAAGTCTCATTTGTTGCAATCAATGGTATCTCTAAATCATTAGATTTTTTTAAATTCATTTTTTCAAAACTATCTTCATTACGATCTCCATGTCTTTGTAATTCAATATAAAATCTATCGTTATAAATTGATTTGAGTTTTGAATATAATTTTTCAATATCCGAATACTTACCTTTATCAAATAAATTCCCAAATAAGCCAAATACAGTTCCAGAAAAAATAGCGACACCTTTATCTTTTTTTAGTAATTCGTCAAAAGGAACATTAGGCTCAGATAACTCATTATTATCTAAGTAGGATAAAGAGGAAAGCTCAATAATTCTTTTGTAACCTGCCTCATTCATTGCAAAAAGTGGTATAAGACCTATAGTTTCTTCATATTTAAAATTAATTTGAGTTCCTATTATTGGTTGAGTACCAATTTTAGATAGTTTATCTGAAAATTCTAGTGCACCACATAAATTTGATGTATCGCATATAGCTAAAGACTTAATTTTATTTTCTTTTGATGATTCTTTAATCTCATCTATTTTTATTGCGCCTTCGCAAATAGAATATTGAGTATGTAGTTTTAAATGATTAAATTTTTGAAATTTAGATTCGAGCATTAATGGTTCTTATATTACCATTAGTTATTTCCAATAAGCAATCAGCCTTATTGGCAAAAAATCTATTATGAGTTGCAAATATTATTAATCTTTCTTTATTTATCTGATTTTTTAAAAGTTTAAAAATTTCTTTTGCTGTTTGTAGATCTAAACTTCCAGTTGGCTCATCAGCTAAAATTACTTGAGGATTATTGACAACTGCTCTTGCAATTGAAATCCTCTGTTTTTCACCGCCAGATAATTGTGAAGGATAATGATCTGATCTATTAGTCAGACCAACTTTTTTTAATAAATTTTTTGCCTTATTAACTGCGATTTTCTCGTTATTACCGCCAGCTAAAGCAGCTAAATAAATATTCTCCAATGAAGTAAAATCTGGAAGTAAATTATCTTGTTGGTAAATAATTCCAATTTTATTAGCTCTTAAAATATCATTTTCATTGGTATGATTATAATTTATCTTTTTATTTTCAAATGTAATTGAACCTGAAGTAGGTCTATCAATTAAAGATAGCAAATTTAGTAATGTTGATTTACCTGAACCCGATGGGCCCATCAAGGAATAAATTTTACCTTTCTTAAAATTATAAGAAATACTTTTCAGAACATTGATCTTTTTTATACCTTCAAAAGATTTATTTAATTTAGAAATTTTAATTAGATTATTCATATTTAAGAGATTTTATAGGATCTAGTTTTGCAGCTTTTAACGCTGGAAATATTGAGACCAAAACAGTTATTAAAATAGAGCAAGCTGAAATCATTAATATTGATATGGGATTAATTTCTGAAGGCATGGAGCTTAAAAAATATATTTCCTCAGGAAATAACCTTATGTTAAAAAATTCACTTAAAAATTGTCTCAAATTTTCTACATACATAGAAAAAGCAATCCCTAAGATTATACCAAAAATAGTAGCCGAAGTTCCAATAATTACACCAATTAAGAAAAAAATTTTTACAATTGATTTATTAAGAACACCAATCGATTTGAGTATAGCAATTTCTTTAGTTTTATTTTTTACTAGTATTGTTAAACCAGAAATTATATTAAAAGCTGCAACGATTATGATTAATGTTAGAATAATAAACATAACATTTCGTTCAACTTTTAGTGCAGAAAACAAAGATTTATTCATATCGGACCAAGAATAAATAAATTCATCGTTAAAAATTTTTTGAACTATAGTTTTTTGATATTCAATATTTTTAGGGTTCTTTAAATAAATCTCTAAATTACGTTTTTTTGGTTTTAAATTAAAAAACTCCTCGAGTGTTACAAGATTAATAAAAGCAACATTGTTGTCAAAATCAATTACACCACTATCAAAAAGCGAGACCACTGTAAATTTTTTTTGCTTAGGAAGATTACCAATAATTGTTTGTACACCAGATGAAGACATCAATGTAATCTCATCACCAATCTCTAAGTTTAGAGAAAAACTCAATTCTTTACTTATAGATATAGAATTATTTGATAAATCATTTTCACCGCCTAAAAAATTTCCATTGTTAACAATGTCTAATTTAGAAAAATCTTTTGCAAAATATCCTCTTAAAAGAATACCTTTGGTAATATCTTTTTTGATCATAATTCCCTCACCTGAATTACTAAAAATTAAACTTTCAGAAATTGATTTTAAGTTTTGGTTTTCTAATTTTTCTTTTGCAATTTTGTTTTCATATGGCTTCACTGTCATATGGGCATTAAAACCAATAATTTTATTTATCAATTCTGTTCTAAAACCATTCATAACGGACATAACAATTATTAGAACAGCAACACCCAGCCCAATTCCAATAAATGAAAAAATTGAAATAATATTGAGAAAACCATCTTTTTTTCTGGCTTTTAAAAATCTAAACGTAATTTCTTTTTCTAATTGGGAAATCAATTGTTTGCTTTTTGTTTATTAATTATCTTAATGATATCTTTTAATTCAATTTTTTGAGATGCTCCATCAACTTCTTTAAACTCTAATTTATCACCCTCAACCTGTTTACCAATTATAATTTGAAAAGGTACACCTATTAAATTCATCTTTTTAATTTTTGATGAGATATTTTCATCAGTATCATCAATTATTGTTTCAATATTATTTTTTTCAAGTTCAAGTAAAATATTATTTGCTTTATCTAATTGTGAATTGTCATTTTTATTGATCATTGGAATTATCGCAACATGATAAGGAGCAACAGAAATTGGCCATTTCATGACTTCATTTTTTTCGTCATATTTAGCTTCTATTATTGCACCTACTAATCTAGAGACTCCTATGCCATAAGATCCCATTTTAACAAAATCTTTTTTTCCACCTGGCAAATCAACTGATGCACCCATTGGTTTGGAGTATTTGTCTCCAAAATAAAAAATATGACCTACTTCAATTCCTTTTGTTATTAATCTATTTTTTTCAGAAACTTTATTTTCAAATTCAGTTTTATCAAATTTTTCGTCAGTAACTGAATAATATTGCTCATATTCTTTTCTCATATTTTCTAAAGATTGTTTTTCTAATTTTGCACTGTCTATACTTAAATCAAAAACTCTTTTGTCGGTAAAAATTTTACTTTCACCAGTTTCAGCTAAAATAATGAATTCATGAGACAGACTTCCTCCAATTGGGCCTGTATCTGCTGCCATTGGTATTGCTTGAAGATTTAATCTTTTAAATGTTTTAAGATATGACAAGAAAAATTTATTATAAGAAAAAAATGCTTCTTCATCAGATATGTCAAAAGAATAAGCATCTTTCATATAGAACTCTCTACATCGCATTATTCCAAATCTTGGTCTAATCTCATCTCTAAATTTCCATTGAATATGATATAAAAGTTGCGGAAGAGATTTATAAGATTTAATAGAGGATCTAAATATATCTGTTATTAACTCCTCATTGGTCGGTCCATACAACATTTCACGATTTTGACGATCTTTAATTCTTAACATTTCCTCGCCATAATCTTTATATCTCCCACTTTCTTTCCAAATTTCACTAGATTGTATTGTTGGCATTAATATTTCTTGAACCCCAATTCTATCTTGCTCTTCCCTAACAATTTTTTCAATTTTTTTCATTACTTTGAAACCAAGTGGTAACCAAGAGTAGATACCTGCTGACGATTGTTTTATCATACCCACCCTTAACATTAATTGATGGGATTTAATTTTTGCCTCTGAAGGATTATTTTTTAAAATAGGAATAAACGATTTTGAAATATGCATGTTAAGTGATTATATTTCTTAAGTTCAAATATTCAAACTTCATTAGCAAATAAATAATAACAAAAAGAATAGTTGTTATTACTGTGCAATAAATGAATTTTTTTAGAATCTTAGGATTTTCAGGTGATCCAGGGTCCTCACCTTCAATTTTTTCAGTCTTTATTCTATTCACATCAATGGGCAAAATTGCAAAAAAAACAATCCACCATATGATTATATATATTATAGCAAGTCCCGTAGCACTCATTAAATATCAACTAAATTAATATTGGTAAAAGGTCTTTTACCTGTTTTTTCTTTAGTAAACCTTCTAGCTGCGATTTTAAGTGCATCTATAAGATTGTGTCTTTGACTTTTATTTCCAATATTAAATGTTTTTGCTGTTTTTTCTATTTCTTCCTCTAATAAGTAAATAAATTCATCTGTCTCATAAATTGGTAATCCTTTAAAGTTTATTATTGGATTATTATGTATTTTTCCCTTAGGTGTAATTAAAATAGTTATTTCAAGATATCCGTTGGAACCTAAATTTTTTCTGTCTTTTATTGATTGTGAATTTTCCTCAACACTTATATTGCCATCCAGATATAATCTACCACTAGGAGCTTTATCATAGACTTCTGGAAAGTCTCCTGGGGCTAACTTTACTATATCGCCATTTTCTACCTGAACAGGATAAGGTACCTGCATTTCTTTGGCAAAAGCAATATGTTCAATCATATGTCTGTGTTCTCCGTGAACAGGAATTATACATTTTGGTTTAACCCAATCATACATATCTTTTAAATCTTCTCTATTTGGATGCCCAGAAACATGGATAAATTCGCTCTCCTCTGAAATTACCTCTATTCCGTCTTTAACTAATTGATTATGAAGTTTGTAAAGTTTCTTTTCATTTCCTGGTATTATTTTTGAAGAAAAAATTACCGCATCACCTTTCTCAATAAATACATCAGGATGCGTATAATTTGAAATTCTCATCATAGCTCCCATCGGTTCACCTTGGCTACCTGTGCAAAGATATACAATTTTTTCTCTAGCAAAATTTTTTGCATCACGTGGATCTATAGGTTCAATAGTATTTTTAAGATATCCACATTGTCTAGCTGCCTTGTATATTCTATGCATAGACCTACCGACTAAAGAAATTTGTCTTCCTGTTTTTTCTGCGCAATAAAAAGCTGACTCCATTCTTGCAACATTTGATGCAAATGAGGTTATTATAATTCTTTTTTTCAACCTGCTCATAATGTTTAACATACTTTTTCTCACATCTAATTCAGAACCTGAGCGTCCAGCACTAAAAACATTAGTAGAGTCACAAATCATTGCTAAAACACCTTCGTCACCAATTTCTTTTAATCTCTTTGAATTAATCTCGGCACCAATCAGGGGGTTTGGATCAACTTTCCAGTCACCAGTATGCAAAACAATACCTGCTGGTGTTTGAATTCTAAGGCCATTGGGTTCTAAAATAGAGTGGGTTAAAGTTATATATTCAATCTCAAAAGGTTTTAAACTTACCTTTCCGTTTAGTTCTACAATTTGTAAGTCATTAGTAATATCGATATTTTTTTCTCTAAATTTTTCTCTTATTAAAACAGCTGTGAAAGGAGTAGCATAAAGTTTGCATTTAAATTTTGGCCATAAATGAGCTACAGCACCTATATGATCTTCGTGAGCATGCGTTAAGACAATTCCTAATAGATTATCTTTTCTTTCCTGAATAAAACCCGGGTCTGGATAAATAAGATCTATACCTGGAACTGTGTCATCAGCAAAAGTAACACCTATATCAACCATAATCCATTTATGGTCACCTGGCTGACCATAGCCAAATAAATTCATATTCATCCCTATCTCACCAGAGCCACCTAATGGACAAAATAAAAATTCATCTTTCATATTATTTAATTAATTTTGAAGCCTTAACTAAGCCGTTAATTGTTATATCATTATCTCTTTTAACTTTTGTTCTAATAGAGTTTTTAAACAATTTAGAAAAACCTCCAGTAGTGATTATATTAAAAGACTTTTTTGTCTCTTTCTTAATTAAATTTACAACATTGTCAATTAATCCAGCATATCCCCAGAAAAAACCTGAGCGGACAGCTGATATGGTATCTTTTCCAATTACTTTTGTTATTTTCTTTAAATCAATCTTTGGAATTAAAGATGCTTTGTCTGAAAGTGTGTTAAGGGAAATTTGAATACCTGGAGATATAATTCCACCTTTGTAATTATTACCAATTAAAACATCAAATGTTGTTGCAGTACCAAAATCTAAAATAATAAAATTTTTGTTTTTTTGTGTAACACTTATTGCATTTGCTAATCTGTCTGAACCTACTTGCTTATAATTCACATCAATTTTTAAAATTTTCTTCAAATTAAGTTCTTTTAATTCGTAACACCTAACTTTTGTTTTATTGTAGAAATATCTTTTTAGTTCCTTGTAGGTTGATGGTACAACACTACAAAATAAAATTTTATCTATTGAGGAAAAATCTATTTTTTTAAAATATTTTTTCAATAAATTTAGTTTTTTACCTTTTGAAGGAATTACAATCTTTTTTATGATTTTGTTATTGTTATTAACTAAACAAATTTTTGTCTCAGTATTTCCTATGTCACCTAAAATAATCATCTATTTAGTTATGTAATATTGTGACAAAAACTTACCAAAGGATATTTTTAATTGATTCATAAATGTTTTAGTTTTTATTTTTTTTTTAGTAATTTCAAATAAATTAGTTGTAGGATAATCGGGTATTATAGGACTTTTAATCAAATTAAATCCAATACCAACAATTAGATAATCATTCCCTGATTTATTAATTTTTTCTTGCAAAATACCACAAATCTTTTTTTTATTAATCAATAAATCATTTGGTGATTTATAAACTATTTTGCGCTTATAAAATTTTGAAATTACATCTTTAACTAAAAGACAATTTTTTTTTGATAGTTGTTTCATTGATAAATTTATTTTTTTTAGTTTATAAAAAAAAGATATTAAAATATTTCCTTTATAAGAAATCCATTTTCTCCCATACTGACCTTTACCACTAGTTTGTGTTTCGGATATTATCATTCCAAAATTATGATTTGTTTCTCTAATTATTCTTATTGCTGTGTTATTTGTACTCTTAACTTTTTTATACCTAAAAACTTTAAACTTCATCAAATTATATTAATTCTAGAAACTACATCAATAAGTTGGCTTGGGAATATGAAGTAAACTAAAATTAATAATGTTGAGAATGTTAATGAAAATTTTAACCACAATCCATGATCCGTATCATATTTTTCTTTTTCTTTATCAAAATACATAATTTTAATTAATCTTAAGTAATAAAAAGCGGCAACCACTGTTGATAATAAACCCACGATTGCTAAAAAATACATTGATTGTTCTATTACTGATTTAAAAACATAAAATTTAGCAAAAAATCCAGCTAAAGGTGGTATGCCTGCCAATGAAAACAATATAATCATCAGTGATAAAGCTAACATCGGATGATTTTTAGATAATCCCGATAAATCCTCTATTTTTTCGTAGTATTGATTTTCTCTTTTTATCATTAGCAAACAAGAAAATAATCCTAAATTCATTATTATATAAATAATTATATATATTACTGAACTTTGCATTCCTTCATTTGTGCCCGTTGCAACACCTGCTAAAGCATAACCCACGTGTCCTATAGAACTGTAAGCTACTAGTCTTTTTAAATTAGTTTGACCTATTGCAGCAATTGCTCCAAAAAGCATTGAGGCAATAGAGAGAAATATCAATATCATTTGCCACTGATCAATTAAATTTAAAAAAGGTACATATAAAAATCTAATAAATACAGTTAAAGCTGCAACTTTTGGTACCATTGTGAAAAACAAAGTTACAGAAGTTGGTGAGCCCTCATAAACATCTGGTGCCCACATATGAAATGGCACAGCAGAGATTTTAAATGCTAACCCAACTAAGATGAAAACAATTCCAAAAGTAATAGCATATTCACTAGAGCCTAGTTGATTTGCAATCACATTGAAATTTGTTGATCCAGTAAATCCATATATTAGTGAACATCCATACAAAAGTAGTCCGGAAGATAATGCGCTTAGAACAAAATATTTTAGTCCAGCTTCTGAAGATTTTATTTGATCTCTATTAAAAGTGGCCAAAACATATAATGCTAAAGATTGAAGCTCTAGACCCATATAGAATACAATTAAGTCATTAGAATTAATCATAATCATCATTCCCAAAACAGAGCTTAATATTAAAATTGGATATTCAATCTTAAAAATTTTAAAAGTTCTTAAATAATTTGATGAAATGACTAAAACTAAAAAAGTGGCTAGTAATGTAACAATTTTCATCAATGACGATAAATAGTCTATAATTATACTATTATTAAATAATTTAACTTCTTTAATACCAACTGTTTCATTAAATGTTATGACTGCTGTAACAAGTAAGACTACTAATGAAAGATTTTGGATTATTTTTGAGCTATTTTTTTTAAAAACACCAAATATAAGTAGAAACATTATTGATAATGATAAAAAAATCTCTGGAAAAACTAATTGCAGATTTGTCATTATATCTTGCTCGCTAATCTAAAGTTGTATGTTTCTATCAAATCTGAAATAGATACCTCTATTGTATTAATTAAAGGATCTGGATAAAAACCAAAAAACAAAGTTGGTATAGCCAAAGAAGTTAATATAACTGACTCCGATCTATTCAAATCTATCATTTTTTTTAAGTCATTATTAATTAATTTTCCAAATATCACTCTTTTGTATAACCAAAGCATATAAGCTGCGCCAATAATTACTCCAATGCTAGCAATAACAGCAACTAAAAAGTTATCTTTAAATGCTCCCATCAATATTAAAAATTCACCTATAAACCCACTAGTGCCAGGAAGGCCCAAAGCTGCCAAAGTAAATAACATGAATAAGACAGAATACTTTGGAATGATACTTACAATTCCACCATAAGTATCAATAAGTCTTGAATGCATCCGATCGTAAACAACACCAACACACAAAAATAGTGCAGCAGAAACTAATCCATGACTTATCATTTGAATTATACTTCCCTCAATACCCTGTTGTTGAATGGTAAAAATACCTAAAGTAACATATCCCATGTGAGCAACAGAAGAGTACGCAATTAGCTTTTTCATATCTTCCTGCATTAAAGCGATAAAAGATGTGAAAATAATTGCGATAACGCTCAATGTGTAAATTAGTGGAGTAAAAACTTCTGATGCAACAGGAAATAGTCCTAATGAAAATCTTATAAATCCATAACCTGCCATTTTTAATAAAATTGCAGCTAATAAAACTGATCCTGCTGTTGGAGCTTCAACATGAGCATCTGGTAACCAAGTGTGGACTGGCCACATTGGAGTTTTGACTGCAAAAGAACTAAAAAAAGCAAGCCATAACAAATTTTGATATTTAGTCTCAATGCCTAAACTATAAAGTTCAATTACATCTGTAGTACCGGTTAACCAATATATAGTAATTATAGCAACCAACATTAATACTGACCCAAGTAAAGTGTAAAGAAAAAATTTAAACGCAGAATAAACTCTTCTAGCCCCTCCCCATATTCCAATAATTAAAAACATTGGTATCAGACCAGCTTCAAAAAATAAGTAAAAAATTACAAGATCTAAAGAACAAAATACTCCTATCATGAAAGACTCCATAATTAATACTGCAATTAAAAATTCACTTAATCTTTCTTTAATGGAATTATTTACTGACAAGATACAAAGTGGAGTAATAAATGTTGTCAGTAAAATAAATAAAATTGAAATTCCGTCAACACCCACTTTATAATTTATAAAATCCTCAATCCAAATTCTTTGTTCTACAAATTGAAACTCTGAGGTCGTATGATCGAAAAGTATCCACAAATAGATTGATAAAAGAAAATTTACAAAAGAAGTAAACAATGCGACGTATTTCACAGTAAAATTATTTTGCTTGTTGCTTCTTGTAAAAAATAAGAAAAAAGCACCTACTGTTGGTAATAAAATTAATGAAGAAAGGATAGGAAAATTCATTATTTAACAATTAGAAAAGTTAATAAAGCAGAAAATCCAAGAAGCATAACAAACGCATATTGATAAATAAATCCACTTTGAAATTTATTTGCTTTAACGGAAAATCTTTTGATAATTGCAGAGATACCGTCAGGCCCAAAACCATCGATTATCTTTAAATCAAAAAACTTCCACAAAAATAATCCAAATTTTTTTGATGGTTTTACAAATAGCGCATCATATAATTCATCAAAATACCACTTATTTAATAAGAATAGGTACAAGGGTTTGTTAATTTTTACAATTTGTTCTGGTAAATTTTTATTCTTAACAAATAGATAATATGCTGTTGGTATAGATAAAATTACTAGTATTGGGGTCAATAATAAAAACCATAATGGTGGGTGTTCCGTACTTAATGGTTTTAGAAAAAATATTGAGTCTTTCCAAAAATTATTCAAACCATAATTACCAATAAACAAATCCTTAAAAATAAATCCTGCAAATATTGCACCCAAAGAAAGTAAGACTAAAGGTATCAACATAACTATAGGAGACTCATGGGTGTCCTCAATTTTTATCTCTTTATTGTTATAATCACCGTGAAAAGTTTTAAATATTAGCCTCCAAGAATAAATGGAAGTTAAAAATGCCGTAAAAATACCAATTCCAGCTGCATAATAACCTGTTGTATTACCTCTTAAATATGCGAATTCTATTATTGCATCTTTAGAATAAAAACCTGATAGCAAAGGAAAACCAGTTAATGCCAACGTTCCAATAATCATTAATGAATAAGTGTAGGGTAACTTTTTCCATACTCCTCCCATATTATTTATATCTTGCTCATCTTTAAATGCATGGATGACTGAACCAGATCCCAAAAATAATAAAGCTTTAAAGAAAGCATGAGTAAATAAATGAAACATTGCTACGTTATAAGCACCCACTCCAGTAGCAAAAAACATATAACCTAATTGACTACATGTAGAATAGGCTATTATCTTTTTTATATCATTTTGAACCAAAGCAACAGTTGCAGCAAAAAAAGCTGTGCTCATACCAATTACAGTAATTATATTTAGTACGAATTCAGAATATTCGTAAATAGGTGAACATCTAACAACAAGAAAAACACCTGCTGTAACCATAGTTGCTGCATGAATTAAGGCTGACACAGGTGTTGGACCCTCCATAGCATCTGGCAACCACGTATGAAGTAAAATTTGAGCTGATTTACCCATGGCGCCAATAAATAAAAGTAAGCAAATCAAATCTATCGCATTAATTTCAATACCTAAAAAAACTAAATTTTTTTCTGTAATGTTTGGAATTTGCTGAAAAACCTCAGAATAATTTACTGTTCCGAATAAATAAAATATTAAAAAAATACCTAGAGCAAATCCGAAATCTCCAACTCTATTAACAACAAATGCTTTAATTGCAGCTTTATTTGCAGACTCTTTTTTAAACCAAAAGCCTATTAAGAAGTAAGAACATAGACCAACTCCCTCCCAACCAAAAAATAATTGAATGAAATTGTCTGAAGTTACCAACATTAACATCGCAAAAGTAAATAATGATAAATAAGCCATGAACCTTGGCTTATGAGGATCATGTGACATATAACCAATTGAATAAATATGAACAAGTGCAGAAACAGATGTTACTACAACCAACATTACAGCTGATAACGCATCAATCTTCATCGACCAATTAACATTCAATGATCCTGAGCTTATCCATGTAGCTATTGTGATGTTATCTTGATATTGATTGACTATTACCTCGTATAAAACTAAAGCTGACAAAATAGCAGATATCGATACCAATAAACTTGTAACAATTTCAGAATTTCGATCACCGATAAATTTTCCAAAAAATCCAGATATTATTGAGGCAATCAAAGGTAAAGCTATTATTGAAATTTCCATTTTACCCTTTTAATTTATCAATTTCCTCGACACGAATTGTTCCAGAATTTCTGTAGTAAACAACTATGATTGCAAGACCAATTGCTGCTTCTGCAGCAGCAACAGTTAATATAAATAGAGTAAATACTTGTCCAGTCAAATCACCTAAATACATTGAGAAAGATACTAGATTAATATTAACAGCTAACAATATAAGCTCTATACTCATAAGTATTACAATAATATTTTTTCTATTTAAAAAAATTCCAATTATTCCTATACTAAAAATGACTGCACCTAATGTTAAGTAATGTCCTAAGCCTATTTCAATCATCTATTTTAACTCCTCTGTTAGAAGCAACCTCTACAACCTCTACACCCTCAGCTCTTTCTCTAGAAATTTGTTTCAAATAACTTTGTTTTTTTACACCTTCTCTTTGTCTAAAAGTAAGAACAATAGCTCCTATCATTGCTATAAGAAGTATCATCCCACTTATTTGAAAGATGTGAATATAGTCTGTATATAAAACCATTCCTAATGAATGTGTATTACTAGCATCGTTTACTATTGATAGATTAAGTTGGTCAAATAAGTCGGGTTTGTATTTCCATCCACCTATAACAATTATGAGTTCAAAAAAGATTATAACACTTATCAATAATCCAATTGGTATGTGATTGGAGTTTTCTTTAGATATAAACCATTGATTTTTTTGTTGAGCAACATTTAGCATCATTACTACAAACAAAAATAATACTGCTACAGCTCCGACATAAACAATTAACATTATCATTCCTAAAAATTCTGCACCGATCATGATAAAAAGGCAGGATATACTTATAAAATCTAAAATTAAAAAAAAAACAGAATGGACAGTATTTTTAGATACCGTAACCATAACTGCTGAAACAACTGCAATTATCGAGAATATGTAAAAAAATATTGCATGCGCAATCATAAATTATCTGTAAGGATTATCTGACTTAATATTAGCTGCCAAAATATTTTCCCATCTGTCTCCATTATCAAGAAGTTTTTCTTTAGTATAATAAAGCTCTTCACGAGTTTCTGTGGAGAATTCAAAATTTGGTCCTTGAACTATTGCATCTACAGGGCAAGACTCTTCGCATAAACCACAATAAATACATTTCATCATATCGATGTCATAACGAGTCGTTTTTCTACTTCCATCTGATCTTTGAGAAGACTCAATAGTAATTGCTTGAGCAGGACAAACAGCCTCACATAATTTACACGCAATACATCTTTCTTCACCATTGGGATATCTTCTTAAAGCATGTTCGCCTCTAAATCTTGGACTTATTTTACCTTTTTCAAATGGATAATTTATTGTTTTTTTTGATTTAAATAATTCTTTTGTCGCAATAAAAAGCCCTCCAATAAAATCTGTCATAAATATCGTTTTTAAAAATCTAGAAATTTTCATTTAATTAGTAGGTAAAAGGTTAAAATAAAAAAGATAACTAGCAGTTAGAACAACGTAAGTTAAAGATAATGGTAAAAATATTTTCCAACCTAGTCTCATAAGCTGATCATATCTATATCTTGGTACAATAGCTTTTACCAACGCAAAAAGTATAAATAAAAATAATATCTTAAAAATTAGCCAAAAAGCTCCTGGAATTAAGTTAAATGGATAGAGCTCAATCGGAGACAGCCACCCTCCTAAAAATAGGATTGATCCTAAAGCACACATTAGTAGAATATTTGCGTACTCTCCTAACCAAAACATTGCATACATCATTCCAGAATACTCTGTTTGATATCCTGCAACTAATTCTGCCTCTGCTTCAGGTAAATCAAAAGGTGGTCTATTTGTTTCAGCTAATGCTGATATAAAAAAAATTACAAACATTGGAAACAATGGAATAACAAACCACATGTCTTTTTGAGCAAGTACTATGTCATTTAAATTTAATGAGCCTACACACAATAAGACATTTATAATTATTATACCTATTGATACCTCGTAAGAAACCATTTGTGCCGCTGATCTTATTGAACCTAGAAATGGGTATTTAGAATTTGAAGCCCATCCACCCATTATTATTCCATAGACACCTAATGATGAAACAGCGAATATATACAAAATTCCTACGTTAATATCAGCTAGAACTTGGTCAACACCAAAAGGAATCACAGCCCAAGCTATTAAAGCAAGGGTCATTGTAATAATTGGTGCTAAAATGAAAATTATCTTATTTGAGCTAGCAGGTATAATTATCTCTTTAAAAATATATTTTAGTGCATCAGCCAAAGATTGCAGTAAGCCAAATGGACCGACTACATTTGGACCTTGTCTTTTTTGAACAAAAGCCCAAACTCTTCTATCTAACCAAACAATCATCGCGACAGATACTAAAACTGGAACCAGTAAAAATAAAATCTTATATGTTTCCTGAAAAATTAAATCTAAATATCCCATTTATTATCCCTCTGTACCTGTTTTTTTTAAAACTAACTTTGAATTATTACATTCAAACATTGTTTTTGATGCACGGGCAACTACATTTGAGAAATAGTAATCTTTAAATTCAACTTTTATTTTTTCATTTTCAAAAGTTTTTTGTTCAATCTTTTCAACAAAATCAGGATTTTTTTGCTCTTGTTTTATTTTTAAATAATTAAACATACTACTTTCAAGCTCCTCTTTATCATTGAAAAGCTTTCTATTATTCATTGTTTCTGCAAGATCATTTATTATTTGCCAATCTTCTTTTGCATCACCAGGTGGATATGATGCCTTATAAGCTTTTTGAATTTTTCCCTCTAAGTTTGTGTAATGGCCCGATTGCTCTGTGTAAGCAGCACCAGGTAAAATAATATCGGCAATTTCTGCACCTCTATCACCGTGACTACCTTGATAAATGATAAATTCATCTTTCTTTTTAAAATTTAGGTTATCTTGCCCAAGTAGATAAATAACTTCAAATTTATTTTTCTTAACTTCATCAAGTAACATGTTATTTTTATCAATTATATCTAATTCCAAATTACCAACTGTTCCTGCATCTACAGATAATATATTCAGTGGATTCCAATCGTTTGAAATTTTTTCGTTCTTTATCAAAAAATTCTTAAGTGAATTAAATAAATATTCAGCAGAATTAATTCTTAGAAATGACTCACCAATTATAATTAATGGTTTTTTTGAATTTATTATTTTTTTTGAAATTTCGTTATTGTTATCAAAAATATCTTTTAAAGTCTGTGTATTTCCATCTAAACTTTCATATGGATAAGTAAGGTCTCCAATGTTATTTAAAGAGATAATTTTTGTATCATTATTTAAAAATGCTTTTCGAATTCTTGCGTTTACCATTGTTGCTTCATATCTCGGATTAGTCCCAATCATTAAGATTAAATCTGCTTCTTCTATTCCGTTTATTTTTGAGTTAAATATGTAATTTTCTCTTTTTGAACTATCAATAAAAGTTTTGATGGATCGAGACTCATAGTTTTTTGTATTTATTGTTCTTTCTAAAAATTCTTTAAAAATAAAACTTGCTTCCATATTGGAAAGGTCTCCAACAAAACCACATATTTTTTTGTTATCTGTATTTTCAATTTTTGATTTAATGATTTTATAAACTTCATCCCAAGAAGCTTTTTCGAACTTATTATTGTATTTTACATATGGAGTATCTAATCGTTGGTTTAACAATCCATCACAGGCGTATCTTGTTTTATCTGAAATCCATTCCTCATTTATATCCTCATTTATTATTGGTAATACTCTTTTCACTTCCCAATCATATGTATCAACTCTTATATTAGAACCAACAGCATCCATTACATCTATAGTTTCAGTTTTTTTTAGTTCCCATGGTCTTGCTTCAAAAACATAAGGTTTAGATGTAAGTGCCCCAACTGGACAAAGATCTATTACATTTCCTGATAATTCTGATTGAACAGACTGCTCTAAATATGTAGTTATTTGCATGTCTTCTCCTCTTCCGATAGCGCCTAATTCTGGAACACCCGCTACCTCTGTTGCAAATCTCACGCATCTCGTGCAATGGATACATCTTGTCATTTGAGTCTTTATTAATGGACCCATGTTTTTGTCTGGAACTGCTCTTTTATTCTCTTTAAATCTCGACTTATCAATCCCGTAAAACATTGACTGATCTTGTAAGTCACATTCTCCGCCTTGATCACAAACAGGACAGTCTAATGGATGATTTGCTAATAAGAATTCCATCACACCTTTTCTAGATTTTTCTATTTTTGGTGTATTTGTTCTTATAACCATTCCATCAGCAGCTGGCATCGCACATGAGGCTACAGGCTTGGGTGATTTTTCCATTTCAACTAAACACATTCTGCAATTACCAGCTATTGATAATTTTTCATGATAGCAAAATCTTGGAATTTCAGCCCCAGCTTTTTCACAAGCTTGAAGAACAGTTAAACCCTCTTCAACCTCAACTTCAATATCGTTTACTTTTAGTTTAAGCATTTTTATCTAATAAATGTTGATCAACCAAATAAGGAATATTTTTGTTTTCTTTAACAATAGGGTCAAATTTGTTTCTTTTTTTAATTTCATCTTTAAAGTGTCTTAGTAACCCTTGGACTGGCCATGACGATCCTTCTCCAAAAGCACAAATTGTATGACCTTCTATTTGTTTTGTAACATCTCCTAACATTTCTATTTCATCTTTAGACGCCTCTCCCTTTGCCATTCTTTCTAACATTCTCCACATCCAGCCAGATCCCTCCCGACATGGTGTACACTGGCCACAGCTCTCATGTTTATAAAATCTTGCTATTCTAGCCATACATTTAATAATATCTTGATCTTTATTGATAACGACCACTCCTGCAGTCCCTAATCCACTTTTTTCAGTCACTAATGAGTCAAAATCCATCGTTAAAGTTTCACATTTTTCTTTTGGTATAAGTGGCATTGATGATCCACCTGGTATGACTGCCTGTAAATTATCCCACCCACCAACAACACCTCCAGCATGTACTTCGATCAATTCCTTAAGAGGAATATTCATTTCCTCCTCAACATTACATGGAGAATTAACGTTTCCAGAAATACAGAAAATTTTTGTTCCTGTGTTTTTTTCCCTTCCTAACGATGCAAACCATTTTCCACCTCTTTTAAGTATAGTTGGAACTACAGCTATAGTTTCAACATTATTGATTATTGTTGGGCAACCATAAAGTCCTACTAAAGCAGGGAAAGGTGGCTTCAATCTTGGTTGACCTTTGTTTCCCTCAATACTTTCCAGTAATGCTGTTTCCTCACCACAAATATAAGCTCCAGCACCGTAATGAATAAAGATATCTAAATCCCACCCAGTTCCAGATGCATCTTTTCCAATTAATTTCTTTTCATATGCTTCATCAATAGCAGCTTGAAGTTTTTGTCCATCAACGAAATATTCACCTCTAATATAAATATAGCAAACATGTGCTTGGACCGCGTAGGACGCAATCAAACAACCTTCGATTAATTTATGAGGTTCAAATCTTAAAATATCTCTATCTTTACAAGTTCCTGGTTCTGACTCATCAGCATTAATCACTAAATAATGTGGCCGCGATCTAACTTCTTTAGGTGCAAAGGACCACTTTAAACCTGTTGGAAATCCTGCACCACCTCTTCCTCTAAGTTGAGAATCTTTGACTTCATTAATAATCCAATCTCTTCCTTTACTTATAATTTCTTTAGTACTAACCCAGTCACCTCTTTTTTGAGCTGAAATTATATCAGAACCCAAATCGTTATATAAGTTTTGAAAAATTCTATCTTTATCCTTAAGCATTTTTAAATTCCATTAGTGTTTTTCTATTATTCTCTGGCTCATTATTAATTCTTCCTCTATATGATCCCGCTTTTGGTGTTTCACCTTTTAAAATCTTATCTAAAATCTCTAACGTTTTTTCTTTATTTAAATCTTCATAATACTCATCATTAATTTGCATCATCGGTGCATTAACACAAGCACCTAAACACTCAACTTCCATCCAAGAACAGCTTTTATCTGATGAAAGCTCGGACTCATTTTCAGATATCTTTTCTTTACATGCCTCTACTAGTTTATTTGCTCCCCTTATCATACAAGGAGTTGTTGTGCATACTTGGACAAAATACTTTCCGACTGGTGATAAATTATACATACTGTAAAACGTTGCAACCTCGTAAACTTTTATGTAAGGCATATCTAAAATTTTTGCTATGTATTTCATGGCAGCAAGTGGTATCCAATTATTATTTTGTCTTTGTGCGATGTAAAGCAAAGCCATTACAGCACTTTGTTGTTTGCCCTTTGGATATTTTGCAATAATCTTATTTGCAGCATCTAAAGATGAAGAATTAAATTCGAAGTTTTCAGGTTGTTCTTTTGCAGGTCTTTTTAAACTCATCTATCAACCTCACCAAAAACTATATCCAAAGATCCAAGGACGGCTGGTACATCTGCTAACATGTGACCTTTTATTAAGTAATCCATAGATTGAAGATGCGAAAATCCTGGAGCTCTAATTTTACATTTGTAAGGTTTGCTAGATCCATCAGAAATTAAATATACCCCAAACTCACCTTTGGGGGCTTCTACTGCTGTATAAATTTCATCTTCAGGAACTCTATATCCTTCTGTAAATAATTTAAAATGATGTATTAAAGCTTCCATTGATTGTTTAATCTCTTTTTTTGATGGTGGTGAAATTTTACCATCAAAAGTTTTAATTGGGCCTTTTTCCATCTTTGCTAAACATTGTTTAATTATTGAAACACTTTCTTTCATTTCTTCTATTCTGCACAAATATCGATCATAGCAATCTCCATTCTTACCAATAGGTATCTTAAACTCTAATTGTTCATAACAATCATACGGTTGTGATTTTCTTAAATCCCATGGAACACCTGAGCCTCTTATCATTACACCGCTAAAAGAATAATCAAGAGCGTCCTCTTTTGTTACGATACCAATGTCTACATTTCTTTGTTTAAATATTCTATTATCTGTCAATAGGTTTTCTAAATCATTAATGACTTTTGGGAAAGTTTCACAAAACTTTGTAATATCTCTCTCTAACCCGACTGGCAAATCTTGGTGAACACCCCCGGCTCTAAAATAATTTGCATGTAATCTAGATCCAGAAGCTCGCTCATAAAATGTCATTAAAGTTTCTCTTTCTTCAAATCCCCATAAGGAAGGAGTTAAAGCACCAACATCCAATGCCTGAGTTGTAACATTTAAAATATGACTTAAAATTCTACCAATTTCACAAAACATTACTCTTATAAATTGAGCTCTTATAGGCACATCAATTCCCAAGATCTTTTCAATTGCCAAAGCAAAAGCATGCTCTTGGTTCATTGGAGCAACGTAATCAAGACGATCAAAATAAGGTACAGCTTGCATGTAAGTTTTATTTTCTATAAGTTTTTCAGTTCCTCGATGTAATAATCCGATATGTGGATCAGCTTTTTCTACGACTTCACCATCTAATTCAAGTATAAGCCTTAAAACTCCATGAGCTGCAGGATGTTGAGGTCCAAAATTTAAATTTAAATTTTTAATTTTTTTTGTCATCTGTGTTTACTTGTTCTTTAATATATTTTGTTCCTTCCCATGGACTTTCATAATCAAAATTTCTGTAATTCTGTTCTAATTTTACTGGCTCGTTAATAACTTTTTTTTGTTCTTCACTATACCTTGACTCTATATGACCAGTTAAAGGAAAATCTTTTCTTAAAGGATGACCTTCAAAACCATAATCTGTAAGTATTCTTCTTAGATCAGGATGATCTTTAAAATTTACACCATACATATCAAAAACTTCTCTTTCCATCCAATTTGCTGATGGAAAAATTGATGTTATAGAAGATATAACTTCTTTTTCATTTATAAAATAACTTAAAATCATTCTTTGATTAAACTCATGACTTAAAAGTAAATATACAATTTTAAACCTTTGTAATTCCTCCGGATAGTCTACAACAGTGATATCTATCAGTTGTCTAAATTTTGTATCTTTATTTGTTTTAACAAATAGTAAAACATCAATTAAATCCTCTTTATCGATTTCAATATAAATTTGGTTATGTTTAATCTTAGTTTTATTTATCTTTGTAGTCAGTTCAGAATTTATTTTTTTTTCTAAATCAATTAAATTTTTCATTTTATCTATTAAAGGAACCCTTGTTTCTAATTTTTTTTTGTAATTGCATTATTCCGTATAACAATGCCTCAGCAGAAGGCGGACAACCTGGTACATAAACATCAACCGGCACGATACGATCACAACCTCTGACAACAGAATATGAGTAATGATAATAACCTCCACCATTTGCACAACTACCCATCGATATTACATATCTGGGTTCAGGCATCTGATCATATACTTTTCTCAATGCGGGAGCCATTTTATTTGTTAGTGTTCCTGCTACAATCATAACATCGGATTGCCTAGGTGATCCTCTTGGAGCTGCTCCAAATCTTTCAAGATCATATCTTGGCATTGCGGTTTGCATCATTTCAACAGCACAACAAGCTAAACCAAATGTCATCCAATGCAATGATCCTGATCTCGACCAGTTTACTAAATTTTCTAATGAAGTAGTTATAAATCCATTATCGCTAAAGTCTTTAGCAAGTTGTTTAAATTCCTCAGGTACTTGATCTAACTTATTATTCATTTGATAAAAATATTATTCCCAGTCTAATGCACCCTTTTTCCACTCATAAATAAAACCAATCGTTAATATGAATAAAAAAATCATCATTGATGTAAAACCTAATAAACCAATATTACCCAGCGATATTGCCCACGGAAAAAGAAATGCAATTTCTAAATCAAAAATTATAAAGAGTATTGCAACTAAATAAAACCGTACGTCAAATTCCATTCTTGAATCTTGAAAAGGTTCGAATCCACACTCGTAAGCTGATAGTTTTTCTGGATCTGGGTTTTTTGGTGATAATATAAAATTTATCACTATAAATGCACAACTCAAACCAAGTGCAATTACTAAAAACAGAATTATAGGCAAATAATCTTTTAAAAATTCCGCAGTCATGATGGAATATATATCATTTTTTGTGGGCAGATGAAGTGGTGTTAGGTCACATTATTTAGAATATATGGCCTAAATGATAACAATTATCAGTGTTAATTTGTTTAAGTGGCGGGAGTGAAGGGACTCGAACCCTCGACCTATCGCGTGACAGGCGATCGCTCTAACCAACTGAGCTACACCCCCACTCATGATTCATTTTGGTGGGCAGTAAAGGACTCGAACCTTTGACCCCCTCGGTGTAAACGAGATGCTCTACCAACTGAGCTAACCGCCCCTTACCAAAAACATTGTGTTTTATATCTTTTAGTACAATTACGTCAAGTTCTATTAGTCCTAAAAAATGCCTATAAAATAATTTATAATAATAAAATATAATTAATATAAGCATATAGTTATCTTTAAAGATAAATAAATGAGCGATAATAATTTAGAAAAAAAAAACTTAGCTATAATCAAAATTAGAGAAAATAAGATTGATGAGGCTGTATCAATATTGTCTGAAATAAAAGATCCCAAGTCATATCTTAATGCTGCAATTATTTTAGAAAAAATGAATAAAATAGATTTAGCTATAAAATTTTATGATTTTTCTATTGAAATTGATCCAAATTATTTCCCATCATTTATAAATAAAAGTAAATTAATAGAAAAAAAAGGAAATATAACACAGGCAATTCAGTGTTTAAATGATGCGCTTAAAATAAAAACAAATTTACAGTATATAGCTTATTATCAATTAGGAAATTTATATTCCAAATTACTAGACTATAAAAAATCATTAAAATTATATATTAAATCTTACAAATTGAACAAAGATTTTTTACTCTCATTACATAACATTGGAAACATACTTGAAGAATTTGGAAAATTCAGATTTTCATTAAAAGCATATAATCTAATTATTAATGAAGCTAAAAAAAGAGATATATTAGATGATTTTCCAAAAACCTTATTAAATAGATCCTTGTTATTAGTTAAATCAGGAAATTATAAAGATGGTTTAAGAGATTATGAGTACAGATGGTTAACCCCAGAATTTAAAAATCGAAAAAGAAATTTTGGTGTAGAAACTTGGAAAAAAAATCAAGATATATCAGGTAAAACACTTTTAGTTTTTAATGAACAGGGATTAGGTGATACTGTTTATTTTTTTGGTTGTTTAAACCAATTAATTAAAAAGAATATTAAAGTAGTTTTTCTAATTCAAAAGTCGTTAAAAGATCTTTTTAAGAATGTTAATAAAAAAATAACAATTATTTCTGATGAGGCCAATTTACCAAAATTTGATTTTTCTATTTCTCTTCTAAGTTTACCCTATTATTTGGATATTGATGAAAAGAATATTCAAAAGATAAGATATGAATTGGCTCCAGAAAAAAGCCTTGTAACTAATTGGGGCAAAATTATATCTAAAAAAAAAAAGAATATAGGAATTTCATGGAAAGGTGGGATTGATAATACAAAAAAAACAAGATCAATAAACCTGGAAAAAATTTCTCAGCTATTTGATCAAAATCAAAATCTAAATTTTTATTGTTTACATAATGAATATGACGATAAAGAAAAAAAAAAGTTAAACAAATACAATAATGTGTTTTATTATCTTGGTGATGAAATGAATTTTTCTAACACTAGTGCCTTATGTTGTAATTTAGATTTAACGATTACGATCGATACAAGCATTGCTCATATATCGTGTGCTACAGGTATAGAAACTTGGATATTATTAAGGAAAAATCCTGCATTTCTATTTCCTTTTAATAAAAAAAAATCATTAAGGTATCCAACAGCCAAGTACTTTAAACAAGACAGATTTAATGAATGGAAAAGTGTTATTGATAAAGTTTCTCTAAATTTAAAAAACCTATGATCTATTTAAAAACCACCTCTCCAATTATTTTTGGAGTTAAAATTATCTTCTTCTTCTTTAGAGGTCGGTCTAAATAGGTAATAAATAACAAATAAAGAGATTAAAAGAAATAATGCCAATTCCATATATCTATATAAATATTATTGAATACTTGCCTGAGATTTGTCATCTTTTTTAGACATATCAACCTCAACCCATTCTGTTTTTTTAAGTTCTTTTGTTAAAGCAATTTTTAGAACTTCATCGGCATTATCTACAACGGTAATTTTTATATCATCAATTATTTTTTTTGGCATATCGACTAAATCTTTCTCATTTTCTTTAGGAATTAAAACTTGTTTAATTCCAGCTCTATGCGCAGCCAATAATTTTTCTTTTAAACCCCCAATTTGTAAAACTTGACCTGTCAAAGTTACTTCACCAGTCATTGCAACATCTTTTCTAACAGGTATTGTTGTAATAGATGAAACAATTGATGTTACCATCGCAATTCCCGCAGACGGTCCATCTTTGGGTGTTGCACCCTCGGGAACATGAATATGAAAATCTTTCTTTTCAAACAGCGGTGGGATTATTCCATATTCTAAACATTTTGATCTTACAAAAGACTTAGCTGCTTTAACCGACTCTTGCATTACATCTCCCAACTTACCGGTAATTTGCATTCTACCCTTTCCAGGCATTGTTACTGTTTCAATTTTTAATATTTCACCACCATATTCAGTCCAAGCTAAACCAGTAACAATTCCAACTTTATTGTCATTTTCTAGTTCACCAAATTTATGTTTTGGAACTCCAAGAAAATCAGACAAATTTTTATTATTAACATTGACCTCTTTTTCTTCTCCAGAAACAACTTTTTTAACAACTTTTCTTGCAACTTTAGAAATTTCTCTTTCTAGGTTTCTTACCCCTGACTCTCGCGTATATCTTCTTATGATTTCTTTTATTATATCATCATCCATTTTCATTTCATTTTCTTTAACGCCATTATCTTTAATTTGTTTGGGAAGAAGAAATTTATTGGCAATACTTATTTTTTCATCCTCTGTATAACCAGCTAATCTTATTACTTCCATTCTATCCAAAAGTGGTGGAAGAATATTTAACGTATTTGCTGTTGTCACGAACATTACATCCGACAAATCATAATCAACTTCAAGATAATGATCATTAAATGTTGTGTTTTGTTCAGGATCTAAAGCTTCTAATAAAGCTGAGGATGGGTCCCCTCTGTAATCATTTCCAATCTTATCTATCTCATCCAATAAAATTAGAGGATTTTTAGTTCCAGCTTTTTTCATCATCTGGATAATTTTACCTGGCAATGACCCAATGTAAGTTCTCCTATGTCCCCTTATTTCAGCTTCATCTCTCATTCCACCAACCGACATTCTGACAAACTCTCTGTTGGTAGCTTTTGCAATTGATTTACCAAGCGAAGTTTTGCCAACACCTGGAGGACCAACTAAACACAAAATTGGACCTTTAATTTTTTCCATTCTTTTTTGAACTGCTAAAAATTCTATTATTCTCTCTTTAACTTTTTCTAATCCAAAATGATCTTTATCAAGAATGTTTAGAGCTTTTTTTAAATCTATATCTACTTCACTCTTTTTATGCCATGGTAAATCTATCATCCAATCTAAATAATTTCTAACAACTGTGGCTTCGGCAGACATTGGGCTCATATTTTTTAATTTTTTTAATTCTTGCATACATTTTTTTTCAACTTCTTTAGGCATTTTAGATTTTAAAATAGCCTTATTTAAATTTGTGCTTTCATCTTTGCCATCCTCAATCTCACCAAGCTCTTTTTGTATAGCCTTTAATTGCTCATTTAAATAATATTCCCTTTGAGTTTTTTCCATTTGGGTTTTAACTCTTCCTCTAATTCTTTTTTCAACTCCAATAATACTGGTCTCATTTTCCATCAATTTGATAATTGCATTTAGTCTTTTTTTAATATCAATTGTTTCAAAGATTTGTTGTTTTTCTGAAATTGATGCTGTCAAATGTGAAGCAATGTTATCTGCTATTTGAGATGGGTCTTTTAATTGTTTAATATTACTAATAGTTTCACCTGAAATTTTTTTATTAATAGAAGTTAATTTTTCTAACCTTCTTACAGCTGTCACCGCAAGTGGATATAAATCTTCGTCCTCATTTAATAAATCATTGTAAGGTGTATAATCGCAAGTAATAAATTTCTCATTATCTTTAAAGTCAAGAATTTTTACTCTTTTTACACCCTCAACTAAAACTTTGACAGTCCCGTCTGGTAGTTTTAATAGCTGAAGAATGCTTCCCTCACAGCCATACATAAATATGTCAGTTTTTTTTGGATCATCAATCTCAGAATTTTTTTGAGTTACTAAAATAATCTTTTTTTCTTTTTTCATAACCTCGTTCAAAGCAGATATGGATTTATCTCTTCCTACAAACAACGGAATTACCATTGATGGAAAAACTACAATATCTCTTAATGGTAATAGTGGTAATGAAATTTTAATGTCCATGATATAAATATGGATATTATAATTTATTTTGCAATACCTTTTTCTTATTTATTAAGGCTATTACGCCGCTGTTGTCTTATTTGTTTTGGATTTATTGTCTGTTTTTGAGTGAACTATAATTGGTTGAGACTGGCCTTTAACAGTAGAAGAATCAATTATTACTTCCTCAATATTTTCTTGACTTGGTAAGTCATACATAGTTTTTAATAATACATTTTCTAGTATTGATCTTAAACCTCTAGCTCCAGTTTTTTTTCTAATTGCTTTTAGAGCAATTTCTTTTAAGGCATTATCTTTAAATGTTAATTTAGCACCATCTAGCTTAAAAAGTTCTTGATACTGCTTTACCAATGAATTCTTTGGTTCTTGTAATATTTTTATTAAAGATTTTTCATCAAGATCTTCTAATGTTGCTATCATTGGTAACCTTCCGATAAATTCTGGGATTAAACCATATTTAAGAAGATCCTCTGGTTCTAAACCTTTCATCCATTCACCTGTTTTTTTATCTAGAGTATTTTTTACATCCGCCCCAAAGCCGATTGATGTACCTTTATCTCTTTGAGATATAATTTTATCTAAGCCTGCGAAAGCTCCACCACAAATAAATAAAATATTTGTAGTGTCTACTTGCAAAAATTCTTGCTGAGGATGTTTTCTTCCTCCTTGTGGTGGAACGCTTGCAACAGTTCCTTCCATAATTTTTAACAAAGCTTGCTGAACACCCTCACCAGATACATCTCTTGTTATTGAAGGGTTTTCAGATTTTCTGCTTATTTTGTCAACTTCATCAATATAAACAATTCCTCTTTGAGCTTTTTCAACGTTGTAATCTGCAGCTTGTAATAATTTTAAAATTATATTTTCTACATCCTCACCGACATATCCTGCTTCAGTTAATGTAGTTGCATCTGCCATTGTAAAAGGTACATCAAGAATTCTTGCAAGTGTTTGTGCTAATAAAGTTTTGCCACAACCAGTTGGACCAACTAAAAGTATATTTGATTTTGCGAGCTCTACATTTTTACTCGTTTTATTCTCATAATTTAATCTTTTGTAATGATTATGAACTGCTACAGATAAAACTTTCTTAGCATGTGCTTGACCTATAACATAGTCATCTAAAACTGAACAAATTTCCTTTGGAGAAGGTAGTCCATCTTGATGTTTTACAAAAGTGTCCTTGCTCTCCTCTTTAATAATGTCCATGCATAATTCAACACATTCATCACAGATAAAGACAGTAGGTCCAGCAATTAATTTTCTCACCTCGTGCTGGCTCTTTCCACAAAAAGAGCAGTAAAGAATATTTTTATTATTTGTGTTCATAAAAATTTAAAACGAATCAATAACTTACCTTATTATAAATGAGTCATAGTAATCAAGTTTGGAATACTGCTATTTCAATATCTTGTGTTTTAAGATCTCTTTTCTACTACTTCGTCTATTAAACCAAAAGACTTAGCAGAGTCGGCTGTCATAAAATTATCTCTCTCTAAGGCAGTTTTAATTTCATCGACAGTTTTACCCGTATGTTTTGAATATATTTCATTTAATCTTTTTTTTAATGATAAAACCTCGTTTGCATGTATTTCTATGTCTGTTGCTTGCCCTTGAAACCCAGCTGAAGGTTGATGAACCATTATTCTTGAATTTGGCAAAGAGAATCTTTTACCTTTTTTTCCAGCAGACAATAAAAAGGATCCCATTGAAGCTGCTTGACCTATACATAGAGTTGAAATATCAGGTTTAACATATTGCATAGTGTCGTAAATCCCTAAACCAGCTGTTACTAATCCACCTGGGCTATTTATGTATAGATATATTTCTTTTTTTGGATTCTCAGCCTCTAAAAATAATAACTGTGCAGTTACCAACGATGCAACATTATCATTTATTTGACCTGTTAAAAAAATTATTCTTTCTTTTAATAACCTAGAATAAATATCATAAGCGCGTTCACCTCGATTTGATTGTTCAACAACCATTGGTACGAGATTGCTCATTTGTTCAAATATTTTATTTGTCATAAGTTGATTCGTTCTATTTATACAACTTGAGATTACTTTTTGCTAACTTTTTTTGTTTTTTTAGCTACTGATTTAGTTTTTTTGACTTTTGGATTTGATTTATTGTCTGCTGATTTTTTTACATCAGCTTTTTTTTCAGGTTTTCTTTGATCTTTAAGTTCTTGCTCTAACTGTTGTTTTTGAGATTCTTTTAAAATTTTTTCTGCCTCATCCTTGGAAATTTCTTTTTTGTTAGGTTTAGCCTTTTCTTTAATCATATTTAAAATTTTTTCCTCATACACAGTTCCTCTTAAACTCGCTAGTGCATTTGGATTTTTTTTATAAAATTCCATAACCATTTTTTCCTGACCTGGCATCATTCTAATTTGTTTTTGAACTTCAGCTTGTAATTCTTGTTCAGTAACTTTTATTTGATTTTGCTCACCAAATTCATTCAAAACTAATCCTACCTTGATTCTTTTTTTTGCTACCTCTTCAAAATTTTTTCTGCTTTTTTTTGCATCATCTTCGGACATACCTTGAGAAAGTATTTTTATTTCATCCTCAAGTAAGTTTTCTGGGATTTCGCTTACCTTAAATTTTTCAATTTCTTTTAATATCTGGTTTTTTGTCAAACGATCTAGCGAGTTTTTATATTCATCATTTATTTGTTTTGTTATTAACGACTTAAGATCATTAAGATCTTTTGCCCCTAGATTTTTGGCAAACTGATCATCAATTTTTACATCTTCAGGAATTTTGACTGCTGATATCGTACATTTAAATTTTGCTTTTTTATTAATAAATTCTTTTTCTGGAAAATTTTCAGGAAGTGTTGCATCTACTATTTTTTCATCACCCTTTTTGACTCCGATTAACTGTTGATCAAATCCTTTTAGGAAAAGATCTTTTCCTAAAGTTAATTGAGTATTTTTACCTTCTCCGCCTTTAAACGGTTTTCCATCAACTGATGCGTCATAGTCAAAAACAACTAAATCACCTTTTCTTGCTTTAGTTGTTTCTGGGGCCTCTTTAAAGTTTGGTTGATTTTTAGCAATATCATTTATTCTTTTGTCAGTTTCCTTTTGATCAATTTTAACTGAATACTCATCGAACTTAATATTCTCTATCGATTTCAGTTCAACTTTTGGAAGCTCTGTAACAGATAAAATATACTCTAAATCTTTATCTTCACCATAAGTTTTAAGATCTAGTTTTGGTTGACCTGCTGGTTTAATTTTATTTTCTTGCAAGGCTTTAGTTGATGTTTCCTTCAAGACTTTGTCTAAGACCTCACTAAAAACAGCTTTGCCAAACTGTCTCTTTAAGATTTCTCTTGGTACCTTACCAGGTCTAAATCCCTTTAGATTAACAGTTCCTTTAATTTCTTCGTATTTCTCATCCATGTATACATTCATTGTCTTTTTATCGACAAAAACTTTTACATCCTTGTTCAAACCTTTTTTATTTTCAACAGTAACTTTCATAATTTAAATGTGGTAGGGCGAAAAGGACTCGAACCTTCACAGATTGCTCTATCGGTTCCTAAGACCGACGCGTCTACCAATTCCGCCATCGCCCCACAATTTCAAGGTTTTATATATTATTGAATCTATTTGTCCAACGACAATTATTATGAAATATAAAATTTTGAAAGATACCTATACATATAAAAATGAAAATGGTATTTTTTTAAAAAAAAACTTAAAAAAATGAGCAAAACATCAATAGTTTTAATTATATATATTTTGGGTTTAGTTTTTGGAGCATTAGTTCTAGGAATTTGGAGTGCAGAAACAAGTGTTCCTAAAGGTCTTCTCGGTTTAGGATGGACGGCTTTAGCACTAATAGGTTTATTTTTCGCTGAAAAAAATGAAAATAATTAAGACTTTTATTATCTTCTTTTTAGTAATTTTGCCAATTAACATTTTAAAATCAGAAATTATTGTCATGAGTAAGTGCGATGATAAACAAGACGAGTTTCTAAAAAATGAATATATTCTTAATTTAAATAACCTAATAATGACTAGAAATTATGTTTATAAAGAAAAAACATTCCAAAAATACAGATTAACGGATTTAAGTGTAAAAAAATCTAATTCTTATATCCAAAATATCTACGAAGAGAATGGAAAAATTTTAACTCACAAGCATGGATATCCACAATTTTATACCCAAATTTTATTTGAAAAAGATAAAAAAGAAATTTTTATGAGAACGGTCCTTAACGATGAAGAAGGCCTTTCAAAAATATCAACATGTAAAAAAATAGAAAAATTTGAGAAAGAAAGTTAGTTTTTTTTATTTTTTTTAGTAAAATTTTTCTTTCTTAATCCAAACCTACTGTTTGTTATGTTGCTTCTGTGTCTAGCATAGGCCTGTTTTTGTGCTTGTTTCATTGCTTTTTTTGATGACATAATTTAATAAGGTATTTCTTGAGTATCTATAATATTAAAATTTTTATCAGATACAACTATTTCACCCGATGATGATCCATAGTTTAAAATTTCCGATATTAAAACGTAATGAGTAACTAAAACTAAATTCTCATTATTATTATTTTTGTAATTTTTAATATATTCTTTCAATGCTTTAACCTGTTTATCCTTATTTTTTGCAAATTTAGAGCTATAAAATGAATTTAAAAAACTCTTTGTTGTATAATCTTTAAAGGCAATTTTTGCTGTTTCTTTACATCTACACCATTCACTTGATAAAACTTTATCAATTTCAATTTCATTTTTAATAAAAAATTTACCAATAGATTTAGCTTGTTTTTTTCCTTCCTCACTGAGATTTCTTTGTGTCGAACAATCGTTTAAATTGAAATTATTTGGATCTCCGCTTCCAGGAGCATATGCATGTCTTATAAATATTAATTTTCCACCCTCCTCTAATTGATTTATTAAATTTTCATTTAAATCTGCTTTAATAGATGATGTTAAAGATATAAATATTATTATTAAGAGGTTAAAAAATTTCATTTATGGATATTAGATTAAACGATTTAAATAAAACAATAGTTAATTGTAAAAAGTGTCCAAGATTAGTTAAGTTTATACGCAAAGTAAGCTCAATAAAAAGAAAACAAAATAGAGATGAAGTGTACTGGGGAAAACCGGTACCTGGATTTGGAGACTTAAGCTCTAAAATAGCTATCATCGGACTAGCGCCTGCTGCTCATGGTGGTACTAGAACTGGCAGAGCATTTACTGGAGATAAATCAGGAGATTTCTTATTTAAATGTTTACACAAGGTAGGAATTTCAAATTCTCCGTTATCAAAAAATCTAGAAGATAATTTAAAACTAAAATCTACTTATATTACCAATATTCTTAAGTGTGTACCTCCTGAAGATAAGCCACTAAGCATTGAAATCTCCAACTGCTCTAATTTTTTTGATAAGGAAATACTATTTTTAAAGAATTTAAAAGTCATAGTCACATTGGGAAAAGTTGCTTTTGATAATAGTGTGAAATTATACAAACAAAAATTTAATATAGAACAAAAATTCATTTTTAAACACAATAAAATACATAAGTTGCCTAACGGTTTAATAATTTTATCAAGCTATCATCCAAGTCCTAGAAATGTTAATACAAAATTAATTTCTGAAAAAATGATGATAAAATTATTCGAAAAAGCAAAAAAGCTAGCTACTTTTTAATGCTATCACAAAAATACGGTTTAAATTTTGAGTAAATTTGTTCTGGTATTTTTTTTGGTTTACCATCTTTATTAATAAAAACTAAATGAATTTGCGCCTCAACAATCACTTCATTATTTCTAGTAATTATTTGGTTCATAAAAAAAGAAGTTTTAGTGATTGATTTAACAAAAGATCTTATTGTCAATTCATCCTCTAAATAAGCAGGTTTTTTATATTCGATGTTACATGATTTAACTATTATCAAAGAATTAAAATCTTGTTGAATTTTATTGTTGCTGTATCCAATTGAAAAAAGAGCTTCTGTTCTGGCTCTTTCTAAAAATTTTAGATAATTTGCATAATAAACTACTCCTCCAGAGTCTGTGTCCTCGTAATATACTTTTAATTCATGAAAGAAGTTTTCGTGCATTAAATAATTATATCAAATAATTAATTAATTTTATAGAATCTAAGTTATAAAATAATATGAATATCTTTGTCATTTGGTTAGTATTGGTTATTGCATGGAACTTTGGTTATCCTGGTGCTAGTCCTCATGAAGATGTTTTAGTGGCAGTGATTTTAGCTTTTTTCAATATTTTTTTGAAAAAATATTTGAAATTATAATTAATTTTTAGAGAAATATATATTTTGGTAATAAGCTATAGCTTTCATTTTTGAGTTATCTGTATCAGACATAATCGCTAATCCATCCAATTCATCAACATCTAGATCGTGAAATCTTTTAAAATCTTCCTTTACATTTGCTTTAACGGTAACCCATTCGTTTAAATTTTTTTTTGTGCTTGCCAAAACATTATCAATAGATTTTTTAGTATAAGGACTTGGCGAATTAGAGCCAATTTCATTATTGCTTGAAAAAACATAGTTTATAGCCCTATTAGATAAAGGTGTTGCACCAGTTTTTTTAACTGCAAAAACTCTAGCAGCAAAATCATGTCCTTTTTTGGTATTTTCTTTTATTCCGGGTAGATCTTTTTCTATTTTCCAAGTTATATTTATGAATGGAGTTTTGTTTAAATCAATTTTGACCTCTTTGCCCAATCCAGAGGCTGCGTTATCAGCTACAGCTTTTAAAAAATTTCCATTTTCATTTGATCCAATTGTATAAACTGTCTTATTGTCAGCCCCTCTGACCTTTCTAACCTCTAAATTTGCAAGTTCATCTTTAGTAAAATTGAAAACCTTAATTTCATTCGCAAATCCGGTTCCAATTGTTACAAAAATAAAAATTGAGATTTTAGTAAAAATATTCATTTAAAAATTTTTTTAAAAAAAATTGTTAATACATTATTTTGACAAAATTTAAACATTCAAAAATCATCTTTAACTAATATGTATAAATTATGAAGACAATTTCGATTTTTATACTACTAATTTACTGGTCAATTATGATTTTTGCACCAGTGATGTCAAATGATGTCAAAATGAGCCGAGCTAAAACCACTAATACTAAAATAGTTGATGAAAGACCAAAAAGTTAATAAGTCGATCGACCACCACTTATGTCATAAACTGCTGCAGTGGTGAAAGTATTTTCCTCTGATGATAGCCAGCAAACTAAGGAAGTAAACTCTTCGACCTCAAGAAATCGACCTCTAGGGACCTTTGAAAGCATTTTTTGAACATGTTCCTTGGTCATTTGATCTAAAATACGTGTTTTAGCCCCTGCAGGAGTGACAGCATTTACTGCTATATTTTTATCAGCAAGCTCTTTGCCTAAAGATTTTGTTAGTCCAATGGCCCCGGCTTTACCTGCGCTATATGCACTTGCATTTGCATTTCCATCTTTTCCCGCAACAGACGCTACATTAACTATCCTACCATAGTCATTCTTAATCATATTGGGTACTATTGCTCTGCAACAATTAAAGGTTCCCATCAAATTAATATCTACTACTTTTTTCCACTTCTCTAGATCATATTCCCATAATGGGGCAGTGGGACCAGTTATTCCTGCGTTATTGATCAATATGTCAATCTTGGATTTTTTTATGATTTCATTGGTACAATTTTCAACTTCTTTAAATTTTGACACATCAACAACATTTGAGGTTAAATTTGTATTGTTAAGTTCTTTAACAGAATCTTTAAGTGTGTCTGGATCGTTGTCCCAAATTATTACTTTAGCACCTGAGTTCAAAAATCTTTTTGCTATATCAAATCCAAATCCTTGAGCTCCACCTGTTATAACTGCAGTCCTATTCTTGAAATTAAATGTTATCTTGTCCATCTAGTTATTTTTTTGCCAAAAAATAATAAGTTATAGAGGAAATTAATGCACCAATAATCCATGCATAAGATTGTAAAAACATTAAATTAGGGTTCCAAATTGTTGAGGCTGAGAAAATAAATCCCAAGAATAAAGAATATGTGCCTCTTATATGCCAACCACCTGAAAAATAATACGACCCATTTTTTTCTAAAGAATAAATATCTTTATTAATTAAATTACCCTTTCTAATCAGATAATAATCAGAAATCATAATTCCAAAAATTGGTCCAAAAAAAGCTCCGATTGTATCTATTATTGATAAAATTCCTATTTGACTTAAAACAGTAAGCCAAAAAACTCCTATTAGAAGTCCGATTGAACCTATCACTAACCCTGAGCTCTTAAATGATAATGATTTGGGAAATAAATTAATAAGTGAATATTGAGAAGGAATAAAGTTAGCAATTAAATTTGTAGAAGCTGACGCAATAATTATAAAAATCAAAACTAAATTAGTTAGTAATAAATTGTTCAGCTTACCAATTATGTCCGTAGGATTTGTAAGTATTTTTTCAATATTTTCAGGACTCTGTTTTAAAAAAGCATCCGCACCTATAACAATAAAAAGTGCAAAAAAAGAAAAAATTATCAAATTCAATATTAAAGTTAAATTCCCTTTTTTAAGTTGGTTTTCATTTTCAATGTACCTTGAAAAGTCACCAAAACTTAAAATAACAATCGAAAAATAAGCAAAAAGTGTTCCTGATACAGTTATCAAAGGTATAATATTATTTTTATCTGCAAAATTTTCAAAACTTAAAGCACCTAGAAATGCATTAACTGTAAATTTAACATCACTTAATAAAACTATAAAAAAGAATAACGCCATCCCGGAATAGACAACGATTGCAGAAAAATTAATAATTTTTTTGTTATAGTTCATTCCGATACTAAATAAAATAACTTGCAATGCCATAGAGACTAAAATTGAAATCCAATCTATGATGTTTAATCCAATAAAAAAAATAAGAAAAATCTCTTGTTGTAAAAGAGTTTTATCAATAGAAAAAATTAAAATTCTTAATAAATATCCCAATGCTTTTGATAAAAAATATGTTTGAATTCCAAACATAAATATACCAACTATACTTCTTAAAAATCCGATATACTGTGCTCCTCTTACTCCCATTGAGGATCTCAATAAAACTACAAATGGTAATCCAAATTTTTGAGATGGCTTACCAATTAAATTTGAAAAAAAATAAACCAATAAAGAGGCAAAAACTGTTCCAAACAATACTACAAAAGTATTTAAATCATATACGACATAGAGAGATGCGATCAAAGAAAATCCAATTACGCTTTGAATGCCAACTCCCCAAAAACAAAATAAATCTTTCCAGTTCCAATTTTTATTGCTTGGATTTACTGTTACTAAATCCCAATTAACTAGTGTTTTATTTGATTTTTGCTGATTCACTCAGTCAATATAGAACTTTAACAATCTACTGTCCATATAAGAGAGTTGGTAACCATAATGCAATTTTAGGAAATATAATAATTAAAATTAAACCAAATACTTGCAGCACCATAAACTGCATCATACCATAATAAATATCTTTCAAATCCCACTCAGGTACAACACCTTTTAAAAAATAAGCTGAAAGCGCAACAGGTGGTGATAACCAGGCGGTTTGTAAATTCACAGCTACTAGTATTGCAAACCAAGTTAAATTAAATCCTAATGCTTCAATCAATGGTAAAATAATTGGAACAATAATCATTACTATAGGTACCCATTCTAAAGGCCATCCTAATAAAAAAATCATTACCATAACCATCGCTAAAATAAGATACTTATTCATTTCAAGACCTAATAAAAACTCTGTCAATAAAGTCGGTGTTCCTAATCTTGCAAAAACAGCGCCAAAAAAATTTGAAGCTGCAACTAAAACCATAATCAATGCAGTTATCTCTAATGTTTTGACTAATGCTTCTTGTAATTTTGGAAGAGTCAATTTTTTATAAGCTAATGAAAGAAGTAAAGCTCCCATAGCCCCACATCCTGCAGCTTCAGTTGGAGTGGCAAAACCAAATAAAATACTTCCTAATGCTGCAAATACCAAAGCTGCTGGTGGCACTAGCCCTAAAAAAAATTCAATCCAAACTTCTTTCATACTCGCAGCTCTCATGTCATCAGGTATGACTGGTCCTAATTTAGGATTTATCATACATCTGATTGTTGTGTAACCTGCGTATAAACTTGCAAGAAGAATTCCAGGTAGAATTGCAGCAGCGAATAAATCTATTACTGGAATTTCCATTATTGGCCCCATAACAACTAACATGATACTTGGTGGAATTAATATTCCCAATGTCCCTCCAGCAGTAATAGTCCCAGCCGCAAGTCTCACATCGTAACCGGATCTATTCATTGATTTTGCAGCCATAATTCCTAGAATGGTCACGGATGCTCCCACAATCCCTGTTGCAGCTGCAAAAATTACAGAAACAAATAAAACTGCATAATATAAAGACCCCTTAACTTTTGCTAACATCATCTGGAATGCTGAAAATAATCTTTCCATTAATCCAGCTTGTTCCATCATAATTCCCATAAAAACAAAGAGTGGGACAGCGGCGAGTGTTTGTTCAGTCATGACCATAGAGAATTGGAGTGTCATTAAATAAAAAACTAATTTTCCAAATCCTAAATAACCAAAAACAAAGCCTAAAAAAATTAGTGTAAATGAAATTGGGAAACCAACAAATATTGCAAATAGCATTACTCCAACAAGAATAAAACCTAAGATTGCTGGATCTATAAACTCTGCAATCATTTAGTTTCTCCAGGCCACTCACCTTTTTTAGCTGCCCAATAACTTTTGAGTAACTCTGAAACGCCTTGAATTAGTAAAAATATTATACCAATTAGCAAACATGTTTTAATAGGCCACATGTAAGGCATCCATGTGGTATCCATACCTCTTTCTCCTCTTTGAATTGACTCTCCAACAAACCCAACGGTCATATATAGAAAAACAATTAGGCCTGGAAAATAAAATAATAGATATAACCAAAAATCTATCAGACCTTGGTTTTTAGTTTTAAAATTTCTGTACAAAAAATCTGCTCTTATATGAACTCCTCTAGAAAGAGCATAACCAGCACCCAACATAAAAAGTGCTCCATATAAAAATCGGCTTATATCATAAGCCCAAATAGTTGGTGCTAAAAATAACTTTCTTGCAAGAACTTCATAAGTCATTGCAAAAATTAGTGGCATTAATATCCAACAAACAATATTGCCTATCCACTTACTAAATTTATCAATTCCTGTTATAGCTTTTGCCATCCATAATGGCATATCATCAGGCATTTTTCCCGAACCACCTCGCCTTTCGGCAATCATTTCATCTGATATATCTAGTTTACCTGGTTCGTCTGCCATAAGTTTGAATTAGAAACTAGAGCGGACTTAAAAGTCCGCTCTAATTAAATTAAGATTAATTACTGATTACTTTAATGTTGCTGCGTGAGCCATTCCTAGCTTCGCATTTGACATTTGAGCACCACTCCAGAAAGGAACAGCTACATCAGCAAAATTCTTCATTGAAGTATAAACTTCGTTAAAGAATTTGTTATCTTTAGCATTCTTATTTAAAGATGCTTTTGCAGCAGCCATATATTCTGTGAAATAATCAGAAGGAGTGTCCTCTAAAATTACTCCATGTTTAGTAGTTAACTCTCTAAGAGCTTTACCATTCTCATAGATTCTGTAACTTAAAGATTTTGCTAATGAAGCATTAGCAGCTACTTCAAGAGACTTTTTCTCATGAGCACTCATAGCGTTATAAGTTTTTCCAGTAATATAAAAGTCAGCATTAACGACTACTTGGTGTAAACCTTGTAAATAATAATGCTTTAATACTTTTTGGAAACCAAATGTTAAATCTGGTTTTGGACAACACCATTCAGCAGCATCGATTGTTCCTGCTTCAAGAGCTGGTAAAATATCTCCACCACCCATTGCAACAGAAGCTATACCAATGTCTTTGTAAGTTTGTCCTGGAATTCCTGGAGGAGTTCTGAACTTATATTTTCTAAAGTCAGCCATATCTTTAATTGGTTTTGGAAACCAACCTAAAGCTTCTGGACCTACTGGTTGAATCATAAATCCTTTTATGTCTCTTCCCATTTCTTTCCATAGTTGGTCGTATAATTCTTTACCACCACCGTATTGGAACCATGATAAGAATGCGATATTGTCGATACCAACTCCACCACCAGCTACTGGCGAACCAAATAACATAGCAGCAGGATGATCTCCTGACCAATAGTGAGTCCATGCGAAACCACAATCAATCAGTCCTTTATCAACAGCGTCAAGGGTTTCCTTAACTCCAACAACAGCGCCCGCAGGTAAAATTTCAAATTTTAACGAACCAGCTGTTAATTCAGTTACTGTATCAGTAAAGTCCTTTAACATTTTCACTTCATCAGCTTTAGTGTTAAGAACTGTCTGACATTTTAGTGTTTTTGCAGCATTAGCATTGGATACAAATCCAAGTACTAAAACAGATGCAAATAACATTGAAATGATTTTTTTCATTATATTTCCTCTTGTTAGTTAAATTTAACGTAATCAATTCAATCAGAAAAACAAACCTGATACAAGTGACAATCGATTAATATGAGTGTAAAGATGATTAATTAAGTTTAGTAAAAAATTAATTCAACTAGAGATGGAAAATTTTGATTTTATAATTATTGGTGCTGGATCTGCTGGATGCGTTCTCGCAAATAGACTTTCTGAAAATTCACAAAATAAAGTCTTATTAATTGAAGCAGGAGGAAAAGATAATTATCCCTGGATACACATTCCTGTTGGATATTTTAAAACTATGCACAACCCCTCTGTTGATTGGTGTTACAAAACCGAACCAGACGAGACAATGAATAATCGCTCCATTCGGTATCCAAGAGGAAAAACTTTAGGTGGAAGTTCAGCAATTAATGGTTTGTTATATATTAGAGGCCAAAGTAGAGATTATGATATTTGGCGTCAATTAGGTAATACTGGTTGGGGTTGGGACGATGTTCTTCCATATTTCATCAAAGCAGAAAATCAAGAGCGTGGAAAAAATGATTTTCATGGAGTTGGCGGCCCTTTGTCTGTATCTGACCAAAGAATACAATTACCATTACTAAATGAGTTTCAAAATGCTGCAGAAGAATTTGGCATACCTAAAACCAAAGATTTTAATACTGGTAATAATCATGGTTGTGGATATTTCCAAGTTACTGAAAAAGATGGTTTTAGGTGTAGTACTGCAGTTGGATATTTAAATCCGATAAAACATAGAACAAATTTAAAAATCGTTACCAAAGCTCATGTGAAAAAAATTAACTTTGAAAATAAAACAACAAAAAGTGTTGAATATTGGCAAGAGAACGAGCTTAAAAAAGTTATAGTCAATAAAGAGGTTATCCTATCATCTGGATCTATTGGTTCTCCACAAATTTTACAAACCTCTGGGATAGGTAACTCTGATAAGCTAAGAAATTTAGGTATAGATATGGTTCATGATCTAAAAGGAGTAGGAGAAAATCTCCAAGATCACCTAATGTTTAGACCAATTTATAAAATTCATGGGCTCAAGTCGTTAAATAAAAAAATTAACAGTTTGTTCGGTAAATTAATGATTGGACTAGAATATGTTTTCAATAGAAGTGGACCAATGACAATGGGTGCTAGTCAAATGTGCATGTTTGCCAAAAGTGATCCCTCTTTAGAATTACCAGATCTTCAATGGCATGTTCAACCAATGAGTATGGATACTTTAGGTGCAACAAAAAATCATGATTTCCATGCGTTTACACCAACTGTATCAAACATTAGACCGACTAGTAGAGGTCACGTAAATATTACAAATAAAGACTCTAGAATTTATGCAAAAGTAAAACTTAACTATCTATCAACAGAACATGATCGAATGATTGCAGCAAAAGGATTAAAACTTACAAGAAAAATTGTAATGGAGTCTGAAACTTTTAAAAAATATAACCCTGAAGAATATAGACCAGGAATAAATATTAATGATGATGAAGAGCTGGTAAAAGCTGGTGCAGATTATGCTCAAACTATTTTTCATCCTGTTGGTACATGTAAAATGGGACAAGATGATATGGCAGTGGTTGATGAAACACTTAAAGTTAAAGGTTTAAATAATTTAAGAGTTATTGATGCATCTATAATGCCCAATATAACTTCTGGTAATACGAATGCACCGACAATAATGATTGCAGAAAAAGGTGCTGATATGATACTTAGGGGTTAATGTTTGCTGATTTTGTTACACCAGAACAAATTACTATCTTAACACAAATAATCTTAATAGACCTTGTGCTTGCAGGAGACAATGCAATTATTATCGGAATGGTTGCCTCAAAATTTCCTTTAGAGCAAAGAAAGAAAATTATTTTTTGGGGTATTGGTGGTGCAGTTGTTCTAAGAATAATCTTAACATTATTGACAGCTTATTTATTGCAGATAACAGGTTTAAGATTAATTGGTGGGTTACTTTTACTTTATATTGTTTATAAACTTTACGTAGATGTGGTTAAAGGTTCAAATCATGATAGTGACATTAAAGTAGATAATTCGAGTTTCTTAAAAGCAATTTGGACAATTTTATTAGCTGATTTTACCATGAGTTTAGATAATGTTTTGGGAGTTGCTGGAGCAGCTGGAGATCATTACTACTTATTAGTTTTTGGACTAGTTTTATCAATTGTCTTAATGGCAACAGCTGCAACATTAATATCTAATTGGATAAAAAAGTATAAATGGATAGCTTGGGCTGGCTTGATAGCGATACTTATTGTTGCTATTGAGTTGATTTACACTGATATTAAAATATTATTTTTATAATGTTCTTAAAAAATTATAATTTTAAAAATAAAACTGCAGTTGTAACTGGTGCGGGCAAAGGAATTGGTAGAGCTTGTGCAATAGCTTTGGCTGAAGCTGGAGCAAATTTAATCATTATAAGTAGAACTAATAAAGATTTAAATGAAGTTTCTATGAAAATAAAAAAATTTAAATCAAAATGTAAATCTTATGTTTGTGATATTACAAATTACGATGAAGTTAAAAAAATTATCAATAAACAGCCAAGGATAGATATCTTAATTAATAACGCAGGAAACAATAGACCAGCCCATTTTACTAAAGTTAAAAAGGAAGATATGGAATATATGGTTAAGATTAATACAATAGCTAGTTTTAACTTGGCCCATCTTTGTGCATTAAAAATGATAAAATCAAAAAATAGAAAAAAATTAGGAGGATCTATTGTAAACATGTCATCACAAATGGGGCATGTAGGTGGACCTATAAGGAGTGTCTATAACATGAATAAATTTGGTTTAGAGGGTTTGACGAAAGGAATGTCTATAGATTTAGCAAAATATAATATTAGAGTTAATACTGTTTGCCCGACCTTTGTTGTAACTCCTATGACTAAAAAGTTTTTAAAAGATAAAAAATTTAAAAGAGATATGCTGAATAATATTCCCTTAGGAAGATTTGCAGAACTATCTGAGGTAGCTTCAGCTGTAGTATTTTTAGCTTCTGATGCAGCTTCAATGATTACAGGAACTTCATTATTGGTTGATGGTGGATGGACAGCAAAATAATATTTAGATTATTTTTTTTCATAATCTTTCTCATCCCTACTTACTCATACGCTATTGAATTTAAAGGAAAATTTTTACAGGGTCATTTTATTGTTGGTATTACAAACCCTTCGGCAAAAATTATAATTGATAAAAAAGAGGTTAAAGTATCTAAGGATGGTTTTTTTGCTTTTGGTATAGATAGAGATAGAAAATTTGACCTTACCATAACGAAAATTCAAGATGGTAAAAAAGAGAAAATAGTAAAGAAAGTTTTAAAAAGAAAATATAATATCCAAAGAATAGATGGACTAGAGGAAAGTAAAGTAACTCCACCAGAGTCAGTTTATAAAAGAATTAAAGAGGAAAATAATAAGATAGGAAAAGCAAGAGCAATTAATTCCGACTTACCTTTCTTTAAAAATCAATTCATCATGCCAGTTAAAGGAATTATAAGTGGAGTTTATGGAAGTCAAAGAATTTTAAATGGTAAACCTAAATGGCCACATTATGGAATTGATATCGCAGCTAAAAAAGGAACTATGATCAAATCATCAGGCTCTGGCACTGTAACAATGGCAGAGGATGATCTTTATTATACTGGTGGGACTATAATTATGGATCATGGACATGGTATTTCCACAATATATTCTCATCTTGAAAGTGTAATGGTATCAGTGGGTGATAAAATAAATCAAGGAGATATTATTGGAACAGTTGGATCGACTGGAAGATCCACGGGGCCGCATTTAGATTTTAGGGTTAATTGGTTTCAAACAAGATTAGATCCTATGTCGATTATTAGTAAATAAATTTTAACTTTGAATACTTTTTTTAATTTTTTCCTCTATTAATGATAAACTATTAAAGACAAATTTTCTGTAACTTAATACTAAATCTCTATCAACTTTATATTGAATTCCAGGTTCGAAATTTTTGTCAAAAATATCATAAAGCATATTGCTAAATTTATTAGATTTTATCTCATTTCCCATTTCTTTTTGCTCATGAAAAACAAACTCATCACAAGATTGAAGTCCTGCTAATAAAGGGTGAAGTCTGCTACTTTCAACAATTTTATGAGCTTGAATTTTTTTTACTAATTGTAATCCATCTTGATTATTTTTTTGAATACCAGGATGAATTATTACTTTATCATCGATTGTCCAATTTGTAAGTGGAAAATATGAAGTTAATATATCACCAGAATGTGAAATTATCTTTTTATTTTTAAAAAAAATTAAATCCTTTTTATTTCTTACAAATATGTGAGTAAATTTTTCTGTGAAATTATCAAATTTTTTTTTATCTAATAAATCATGATATTGTAAACCAAAAACACCTATTATTTTTTTTTGATTTTCTAAAAATTTATTAAACTCATTGTTGTTTAAAGTTTTATGGAAAATGCTGTGACCAGTTCCAATTATTACTAAATCATATTGATTATCATTGTATTTATCACTCCAAAATGGAGGTAAATTAAGAAAATCCACATAACAATCAAATGGTATCATACCCAAAATTATAGATTGTCCTATACGATCACCTAAATTTGCACAATTACCATACGATATAATTGCAATTTTTTTTCTATTAATTTTTTTGTTTTCTTTATTCATTAATTTGATTTTAGTATTTAAAAATTCAAAAAATATTTAACCATACCATTTATTAAAAATACACTATAAAAACTTAGGATTTCAAACTAGACTAAGACTAATGACTATACTAAACTAGCAAAGTGAAAACATTAATACTTATATCTTTAGCTATAGTAATATTTTGGGTTCTGTTTAGGCCTTTTAGTAAAAAAGAACTTGATAGATATAATAATAAAAACTGGCCAGATATGCACTAATAGGTGAACCTAGCAACAGAACGCCCCCACTAATCAATCTAGTTCGAATTCTTTAGTATAATCTTTTTTGAGATTTGGATCTTGTTTAGATTTTTCCAAAAAACAATTTCCAATGACTAAATAATCCAACTCTGTTCCCATAAAACAATTAAACGCATCTGTTGGAGAATTAACTATAGGCTCTCCTCTCACATTAAATGATGTATTAACTATTACTGGGCAACCAGTTTTTTCTTTAAATTTGGAGATTAAATCATAATAAGGTTTATTAGTTTCTTTAGTAACAGTTTGTATTCTGGCAGAATAATCAATATGAGTTACTGCCGGTATCTCAGATCTTTTGATGTTTAATTTATCTATACCAAAAAGTTTTTTTTGTTCCTCGTTCATTTCAATTTTTTTATTGGAATTTACGTCAGCTACTAACAACATATAAGGACTATCTACATTTATATTAAACCATTCAGTTAAATCTTCTCTTAAAATTGATGGAGCAAAAGGTCTGAAGCTTTCTCGATATTTAACTTTTAAATTAAGGTTTTTTTGCATTTTATCTGATCTTGGATCACCTAAAATAGATCTAGCACCTAGAGCTCTTGGTCCAAACTCCATTCTTCCTTGAAACCAACCTATTGCTTTTTCATTTGATAAAAATTCTGCTGTCTTACTTATTAAATCCTCGTATTGCAACTTTTCAAAAGTGGCCCCTGCTGACTTTAATTCTTCCTCAATTTCTTCTTGATTGAATTCAGTTCCTAAATATGAACCCTTCATGTCATCACTTGAATTAATAACTCTTTCTTTTTTTTGTTCAATATGCCAAAGAGCTAAAGCTGCACCTAAAGACCCTCCAGCATCTCCTGCTGCAGGTTGTATCCAAATATTATCAAAAATCTTTTCCTGAAGAATTTTTCCGTTAGCGACACAATTTAAAGCTACACCACCCGCTAAACATAAATTTTTGATATTATATTCTTGACGAATAGCTTTTGCTAACTTGATCATTATTTCTTCTGTTACTTTTTGAATTGAGGCTGCAATATCCATATGAAATTGAGTAATCTTTTCATTTTTTGGATCACGAGGTTTTTGTCCAAATAAATCATGAAACTTTTTGTTAGTCATAGTAAGACCAGTTGCATAATTAAAATATTTTTGATCTAGTCTAAAAGTTCCATCGTCTTTTATATCAACCAATTCTTTTACTTTGTCCTCATAAATTGGATTTCCATAAGGTGCCAAACCCATAAGTTTATACTCTCCACTATTTACCTTAAAGCCTGTATAATAAGTAAAAGTAGAATACAAAAGTCCAAGTGAATGTGGAAAATGTATTTCCTTTTTTATCTCTAAATCATTTTTTTTTCCAACAGCAACAGTTGTCGTTGCCCATTCACCAACACCATCAGCAGTTAATACGACTGCTTCTTCAAAGGGTGAAGGAAAAAAGGCACTAGCTGCATGACTTAAATGATGATCTGAAAAGAAAATATTTTCATCAGATTTAAAATTTTCATCATGTTCTTTTAGCTTATTGAATAAAAGATTTTTCTGAAAAAGTTTCTCTTTAATCCATAATGGCATCGCTTTTGCAAATGAAACAAATCCTCTCGGTGCAAAGGCAACATAGGTTTCTAATAATCTCTCAAATTTTAAAAAAGGTTTTTCAAAAAAAACTATTTGATCTATCTCACTCAATTTCATTCTTGAATAATTTAGAACAAATTCAACAGCATGATGTGGATACCTTGGATCGTGTTTTTTTCTAGAAAATCTTTCCTCTTGCGCTGCTGCAATTATCTTACCATCTTTTAACAAACAAGCTGCACTATCGTGATAAAATGCAGAAATACCTAAAATTGAAGTCACTTTAAAAAATTGTATAAATAAATGGAGCTACCGCAGAACCTTGGGTAAGAACAATTAATCCACCAAATAAAACGAGGACTATTATAATTGGTAAAAGCCAATATTTCTTTCTTACTTTTAGAAACTCCCAAAATTCTTTTATAAAACTCATTCTAAAACTGATTTTTCATTTTACTTTTTGGGCCTGATTTGTCGATCCAATAAGTTTCTTTTTTATTATATTTTAAATTTAATAAATCTTTCTTAAGTAACCGCATAATAATTCCAATAGGTGTTACAACTAAGAAAAATATAATTCCCATTATTAAAGGTGATATGAATTTTCCAAGTAGTAATCCAAATTTAAACCATAATCTATTTAAGGGTGTAAGTATCTTTGAATTTATCAAACCTAGAATTAGAAAAACAAATGAAATAATTAATGACCAAATTCTTAAATCATTACCTTTTAAAAGTGGATAAAGTGCTATTAATAAAAAGACAATAAAAAATACTATACCAAAGCTTCTATTAGAACTTATCTTAATTTCATCCATTTAGAGATTTTTGTGGCCTCATATCTTTTTTATTTATCCCAGCCACTCTCACAGGTTTTTTCATTGCATCTCTTCTAAAAGGCTCACCAAGTTCTTGGTTTAATATAACTTCAATGAACGTCGTAATACCTTTTTTCTGATCTTCACATGATTTTTTTATGGCCTCTGTTGTTTCTTCCATTGTTCTAACAGTTACTCCTTTTAAACCACAAGCATCTGCAACTTTTGCAAAGCTTAATTCTGGATCAAGTTCTGTTCCTACAAAATTATTATCAAACCATAAAGTAGTATTTCTTTTTTCTGCGCCCCATTGATAATTTCTAAAGATAACCATTGTAATTGCCGGCCACTCTTCTCTTGCACAAGAACTCATTTCATTCATGCTTATTCCAAATGCTCCATCTCCTGCAAAACCTATTACGGGTGTATCTGGGCATCCAATCTTTGCACCTAAGATTGATGGGAAACCATAGCCGCAAGGTCCAAATAAACCTGGAGCTAAATATTTTCTTGGTTTTTCAAAAGTTGGGTAGGCATTTCCAATCGCACAGTTATTACCTATATCACTTGATATGATTACATCTTCTGGCATCCCAGATTGTATTGCTCGCCAAGCTTGTCTTGGTGACATTCTGTCTTTATCTCTTTCTCTTGCTTCTTTGTTCCAAACTGTTCCTTCATCATCGTCCTCATGATCTAAACTTGCTAATTTTTGTAACCATGCAGATTTTGTCTTATGAATTAAGTCTTTTCTTTTTTGTCTATCCGTATCTCCTGCATTTGAAGATAGTTTGTCAATTATTTGCTGAGCAACTAATTTTGCATCACCACTTATCCCAACTGTTACTTTTTTAGTTAAACCAATTCTGTCAGGATTAATATCTACTTGAATAATACTTGCATTTTTTGGCCAGTAATCAATTCCATATCCAGGTAACGTCGAGAAAGGATTTAATCTTGTGCCTAGTGCCAAAACTACATCAGCTTTAGAAATTAATTCCATCGCTGCTTTTGATCCATTGTATCCTAAAGGACCTACCGCTAAAGGATGACTTCCAGGGAAACTGTCATTATGCTGATAACCTGAACAAACAGGTGAATCTAATTTTTCTGCAAGTTTTTTAGTCTCATTAATTGCATCACCGATAACAACTCCTGCACCAGATAAAATCACAGGAAATTTTGCATTGGATAAAAGTTTTGCAGCTTTATCGATTGCCTCAGCCCCACCACCTTGTCTTTCTAATCTAACGATCGGCGGTAACTCAATATCAATTACTTGGGTCCAATAATCTCTTGGCACATTAATTTGTGCAGGTGCAGAACCTCTGATTGCCTTTTCTATTACTCTATTTAAAACTTCTGCCATTCTAGATGGATCTCTAACTTCCTCTTGATAACAAACCATATCTTTGAACAAATTCATTTGTTCTACTTCTTGAAACCCCCCCTGACCCATTGTTTTGTTTGCAGCCTGAGGTGTTACTAACAACAATGGTGTATGATTCCAATAAGCTGTTTTAATCGGGGTTACTAATCCAGTAATACCTGGTCCGTTTTGTGCGATAACCATTGACATTTTTCCAGTAGATCTTGTGTAACCATCTGCTATCAATCCGCCGTTCGTTTCATGAGCAACATCCCAAAAAGTAATTCCGGCATCAGGAAAAATATCTGAGATCGGCATGAATGCTGAACCAATTATACCAAAAGCATGTTCAATACCGTGCATTTGTAAAACTTTTACAAAAGCTTCTTCTGTTGTCATTTTTGTCATTAATAGAGCCTTTCTAAACCAGTATATGTAATAGTTTTTTTATAAAACTATTTCTTAATAGACGCGATTAATATATAAGATTTTTGGAAATTCAAATAAACATTTCGACACTATATATATGGCTACAGATATCATAATTCACGATAAAAAAGATAATGTAGGCGTAGTAGTGATAGAGAAAATAACCCCAAAACAAGACTGTAAATGCTGGATTATGGAAAATGATAGCTCGGCATCTATTCAATCAATAGATGAAATACCTTTAGGTCATAAAATTGCGATGGTCGATTTAAAAGAAGGTGATACTATTTTAAAGTATGGTCATGATATTGGCAAAGTGGTTAAGGCAATAAAAAAAGGTGAACATGTTCATGTTCATAATGTAAAAACTAAAAAGTGGTAAATTATGGAAATTCCAAAAAATTTTTTAGGTTATAAAAGAGAAAACGGTAGAGCAGGAACTAGAAATCATGTAATTATATTACCTGTTGATGATATTTCTAATGCATGCGCAGAGGCAGTCGCTAACAATATAAAAGGAACGATTGCACTACCACATTCTTACGGAAGACTACAATTTGGAGCAGACTTAGATTTACACTTTAGAACTATGATTGGAACAGGCAGTAACCCGAATGTAGCTGCCGTTATTGTGATTGGTATTGAGCCAAAATGGACTAAAAAAATTGTTGATGGGATCGCTAAAACAGGAAAACCAGTTGAGGGTTTTCACATAGAGCGTACAGGGGATATTGGAACTGTCATGAAAGCTTCCAAAAAAGCGCAAGAATTTTCACAATGGGCATCTGAAAAACAAAGAGAAGAGTGTCCAATGAGTGATTTATGGATTTCAGTAAAATGTGGAGAGTCAGATACAACATCAGGATTAGCATCAAATCCAACTGTTGGAAACTTAATGGAAAAATTAGAACCATTAGGTGTTCATTTATGTTTTGGTGAGACATCTGAACTAACTGGAGCAGAAAATGTGTGTGCCGCAAGAGGAGCAACTAAAGAAGCTTCAGAAAAATTTATGAAAACATGGAATGAATATAATGATTTCATATTAAAAGAAGCAACTAATGATCTTTCAGAAAGTCAACCAACTGCTGGAAATATTGCAGGTGGTTTGACCACAATTGAAGAAAAAGCATTCGGGAATTTTCAAAAAATAGGAAACTTGAAATTTATAGATGTGCTTGAACCAGCTGAAGAACCAGCAAAAGGTCCAGGACTTTACTTTATGGACACATCATCGGCAGCTGCAGAATGTATTACCCTTCAAGCTGCAGGAGGATTTAACATTCATTTATTTCCAACAGGCCAAGGGAATATAGTTGGAAACCCTATAGAGCCTGTTGTTAAATTAACTGCTAACCCATTAACAGCTAAAAGCATGAGTGAGCATGTTGATTGCGATGTATCAAAGATTCTTTCAAGAGAAATGAACTTGTCTGAAGCAGGAGATAAGCTAATTGAGACAACGCTAAGAGTGGCTAATGGAAGATTAACCTGTGCAGAAGCTTTAGGTCATAAAGAATTTGTAATGACTAAACTTTATAGAAGCGCATAATCACTAAATTAAAAAATGTTTTTTAAAAATTACTTGGTGTTCATACCAGGCATAGTTCTTGCATTCGTTCTTTATTCTCTTTCACAAGGTTTTAATAACATTATTGGTATTGAGCTTTTAGGATATAGCAAAAGTCCGATCTCCACAGCTATGATAGCAATCCTACTTGGTATTTTCTTTGGAAATTTTTTTAAAATTAGAGAAAGTTTTCAAAAAGGATTAGATGTTAGTAGAGATTATATCTTAAAACTTGGCATAATCTGTTTGGGTATACAATTAAAGCCTTTTGAGTTTTTAGAGTTTGGAAAAATTGCAATTCCATTGATATTAATTTGTATAGTTAGCGTCTTAATCGTAATAAAGCTTTTAATTAGAAAACTTCAAATACCGACTCGGATGGCTTACTTAATATCAATTGGAAGCAGCGTTTGTGGTACCACTGCTATCATGGCAACCGCGCCTGTAATAAAAGCAAATAAAAGTGAAATTTCTTATGCAGTCGCAAATATTACTTTATTCGGAATATTGTCCATGTTGTTTTACCCTTACTTCTCAAATTTCTATTTTGAAGGAAATTCATTATTTGCAGGTCTTTTTTTAGGAACAGCTATACACGAAACATCACAAGTTGCTGCAGCAGGATTAATATATGATCAACAGTATAATAGTCCCGAAACATTAAATATTGCAACTGTCACAAAGCTTTTAAGAAATACTTTTTTGATAGTGATGATTCCTCTTTTTGCCTTTCTTTACAATAGAGGTCAGATAAAAGAAAAGGGTTACTCCATTTTAAGTATATTTCCTTATTTTATTTTAGGTTTTGTTGGTATGATAATTTTAAGAAATGTTGGTGATGAAGTTTTCTCAACTAATAATAATTGGATTGAAATTATAGATTTTATTAAAACAAGTTCTAAAATTTTCCTAACTATGGCTATGGCTGCTATAGGCTTATCAACAAACTTAAAAGATATTAGAAATATGGGTTATAAACCATTTGTTGTTGGATTTACGGCCATGCTAACAGTAGGAGTTGTGAGTATTATAACTATAGAAAGTTATATAAAATTTTTTATTTAGATTGTTTAACTGGTTTTTTAAAATATTTTTCTCTAAACTTTGAAATTGATCTTCTAACAAAAGCAGCTGAAATTCCTAAAATAACAGCAAATAAAATCGAAAATAATCCATAGAAGAATGGCATATCCTCTGAAAACTCTTTAATAAACTTTGAGAAGAAATTTAAGTCTTTTGAGCTTATAGGTGTTGTGCCATTCATTATTTCTTCTGCAAAGAAAGTATCATAAGCAATTACTATTCCTACAATTAATAGTAAAATTGCTAATAATGCTTTTAATCCAGAGCTATCAATTTGCTCACCAAGTTTTTGGCCTACTTGTACTCCAACTATTGAGCCTATAACCAACATTAGTACTAACATTAGATCTATCGAACCATAATTAATTGAATGAAGAAATGTAACTATGACACTAACAAAAATTGTTACGAATAAGGAAGTTCCAGGAACTAATTTTGTTGGCATCTTAATAATGTAAATCATTGCAGGCACTAAGATAAATGCACCGCCAATACCCATTATAGCTGCTATAAACCCAACAAATAATCCAATTATGATAGGTGTGAATATGCTTTCATATAGTTTTGATTTTGGAAACCTCATTCTAAAAGGAAGTCCATGTATCCAATAATGAACATGTAATTTTTTTTTCTCTACAATGTTCTTTTTGGCTTTATCAATTTCACCCAAACTTTCCACTAACATCAGAGTCCCAATTATTGCAAGAATATACATATAGGCTAAAGAAATTACTGTATCTATTTTACCGATGTCTTTAAAATATGTGAAAGTAAAAATACCCACTATGGTTCCTATAGTTCCACCAATTACAATCATTAATCCCATTTTGTAATCTAAGGTATTTTTTAACCAATGAGTGGTAGATCCAGATACAGAAGTTGCCAAAATATTGTTGGCCTCGTTAGCAACTGCATAAGCTGGGGGAACACCCATGAAGATTAAAAAAGGTGTCATTAAGAAACCACCCCCTACACCAAATAAACCAGAGAGAACTCCAACTATAGCGCTTATTAAAAGTATTTCGACAGGGTTAATAAATACTTGAGCTATAGGTAAAAAAACATCCATCTTAAAAAAACTTTAAATATAACTTAACTAAAAGTTATAAAAGTTCCAAATAAGATCACACCCCAACAAGCCACAATTGCTGAAAAAATTCCAGTTTTAATAATTGTTGTTTTTTTTTCAGAAAGTATTTGAGGCATTTTTATATTTGGAAGGTGCATCTATATTTCTCATACACCTGGTAGATAAATTGTCAAACTATTATTGAAAAATTAATTCTTTTTTTAGTAGATAGTTGCACCAAAAACTTTGACTTCGCCATCCTCTACTCCAAGCACAAGTCTGCCTAAGAATTCACCTTGGATTTCTTTGTTTGTTTGCTTTATTAACACTGTTATATGATCACCTCTTCTTAAAGTACCAAATGGCTCATATGTTTCATTTAAATTTACAATTATTTTGTTATTAGCCCACTGTTTACCTAATTCGACCTCATTAGCTCCAAAAAGCATTTGAGTAGAAAAATCTCTAGTAAAACCGCCATAATCTTTCATATTAGAGGATCTAACTAAGTTTTCCCAGAAGGGTTTACCAATTTCGAATATCTCCTCATCTGATTTAGATAATAGATCCATTGAATACTCTTTATAATATTAGATTAAGAAGCTTTTTTCTTCTCTTTTTCATCAACAATATGATACACAGGTACCTTCTCAAGACTAAATTTACCAGTTTTAGGATCCCTTCTAGATACCGTCAAACAATGCCAGTTTTCATCATCTAACTTCATATGATCACCTCTATAATAATATCCTGGCCAACGAGTTTCTTCTCTAAATAATGTATGTTCAGTCACACACTGAGAAGTCAGCGCCCTATGTTTTAACTCCCAAGCTCTCATTAATTGATGATAATCTTCAGCTCCCACTTTTTCCAAATCCTCTTGAAGCCAGTCTAACAATTGCAGAGCTTTTTTTAATAAGTTTCCATTTGTCATATAGTTTGAGGTAATTCCTCCCACATATTCGTCCATAATTTTTTGAAGTCTCTGTAGACCTTGAATAGGTGAAATATAACTTGGTGAAACTGTTCCCCCAGTTATTTCATTTTGAGCAATAGTATAAGTATCTAGAGGTTTATAAACAGCTTTTTTGAAGTCATCACATTGTTTGTCCGAGACTTTAATTCCCTCTGCTTTTTTATCCTGTATGTATTTCACTGCTGCTTTGGCTGCTAGTCTTCCTTCGGTAAATGAACCTGATGAAAATTTATGAGCGCTTCCACCCACAGTATCACCAGCGCCAAATAGGCCATCAATAGTTAACATTCGATTGTATCCCCAAAAATATTCAGGTGGAGATAAATCTTCTGGTCCACTCACCCAAGCTCCAGAACATGTTGCATGTGATCCCATTACATAAGGCTCAGATGTTGTCAACTCAGGATTAGTATATTTTGGATCAATATTTTGCGAAGCCCAAACAACAGCTTGCCCAACTGTCATACCTAAAAAATTTTCCCAACCTACGGTCTCTAAATGCGGATCTTGGAAAGCCTCTTTAGTCACCATGTGAATTGGTCCACCTCCCGCAGCTACTTCTTGAATAAAAGCATGATTTCTTAAACATGTTGGAGTTGGATGGTGATCAATATATTCACCTACTAACTCTTTAGTTTGGTCATACCATTTTTTTTCATAGTTTTCACCATTCGCATTTTGAGTGTATGTTTTTAAATGTAAAAAGTATGCTCCGACAGGTCCATAACCATCTTTAAATCTACATAAAACAATTCTGTTTTCCATTTGAGTCATCTTTGCACCAGCTGCTATGGGTAAAGCATATGCTGATCCATTACTCCATGGCGCGTACCAGGTTCTACCCATACCCTCACCTACAGCTCTTGGTTTAAATATATGTGATGCTCCACCTGCAGAGACGATAACAGCTTTTGCTCTAAACACATGGAAGTCTCCAGTTCTCATATTAAAGCCAACTGCTCCACCTATTCTATTCTCTTGGGCTTCATCCATCAATAAATGTGTAACCATTATTCTATTATAAATTTTGTCGGCAGATTTTTTTGCTGCTTCAGCTACAATTGGTTTATAGCTCTCACCATGAATCATGATCTGCCATTTTCCTTCTCTTAAGTATCTTCCTGTTTTTTCATTTTTCATCATTGGAAGACCCCATTCATCAAACATGTGAACAGTTGAGTCTACATGTCGAGCCATGTCATATCCTAAATCTTCTCTAACCATTCCCATTAAATCATTTCGGGCATATCTTACATGGTCCTCGGGCTGATTTTCATCCCACTGCATACCCATGTAACAGTTGATGGCATATAATCCTTGAGCTACAGCTCCACTTCTATCTATGTTAGCCTTCTCAACACAAACAATCTTTAAATCTCTACCCCAATGACGAGCTTCGAAAGTAGCTCCTGTTCCAGCCATTCCACCACCAACAACCAATACATCACACTCTTCATAATGGGTTTTGTGTTTGGCCATTAATAATAAACTCCTTTTTTAAAGGACTCTTTTGGTACCGATGGTAATTCTTGATTAGTATTTAATCCCTCTGGCTCACTATATAACCTCTGTGAATTTATCTCACCTTGATTGGGTGTGTCCCCTTCTGCAAGCTTAGGAATAAATTTTCCCCAAGGTTTAGTTGTGATAGGTGAAACAAAATTTTTTTCTGTTCCATTTCTAAATTTTATTTTCCAAGAGATTGTTCCTTTTTCCTCTTCTCTTCTAACTCTAACACTGTGACCCATTGGGGCAAAATCAGCATACCCTCTTACATCTATAGCGTGATTAGGACAAGCTTTGACACAAGAATAACATTCCCAACAAAAGTTTGGTTCAATATTTTTTGCACGTCTGATATTTTCATCAATGTGCATGATATCTGAAGGACAAATATCTACGCAATGACCACAGCCATCACATCTCGTCATATATACAAAAGTTGACATAATTTTAATTATCCTTTCTATGTAACATATTAATAGTGTTTTGGCTCTTCTCTTTTTATGCCCAAGCCAAATTGTTCAGGCGCATCAGCTGGTGGAGGCAAATTATCTCTTGATCCATCAGCTTCAGCTAAATTTTTTTGAATAGCAGCTCCAGGTTTATAAAACATGTGTGCAAATTTTGACCAATATACACCACCAAATAGAATTAAATTAGCTGCAATGAATAAAACTAAAAATAAATAAGACAAACCAATTTGCCCATTGAATTGAGTGAAAGACCAAGCCAACCCAAAAGTTGAACACGCAAGTAAAGCCAAGACAAACAAATCAGCTTTAATAATTCTATACCAAGGATGAGCTTCAGCCGAAACGTCAACTCTTAAAAAAAACCAAAACCAATATCCTCCTAAGCATGTGAGTATTGCTCCGACATGCCAAAGCATTGACCAAGTTTGAGAACTAGGTTTATCAGCACCTGTATAACAAAAAACTAAAATAGCCGAAGATACCCAAAACAAAATTGTACCATACATTCCTAGAACATGAGCAAGTCTCCTCTTTCCAAAACCAAGTTCTGAAGTTGTTCCAATATCCACTACTGTTGTTTTAGCAATGACAGAGACTCTTTCTCCTACACCTAATTTTTTAGTTGCTGAAAGTTTTGCTTTTTTTGCATTATTAAAAAAATAAGTCAGATTTTTATGATGTATCATTTGAATAACTGTACCGATTACAATCAACAAAATCATGGCCACAATGAAAGATTGCATTGCCAACGGTGAGATTGACTCTGATAAAATTGAAAAAGGATTATTACTTAACATTTCCGCCTTTGTTAAATTTTTGTATTATATTAAATTTTATATATTGTGAATCAATAGTTCAACCTCAAACTAAGGTCAATTTGTCTTTTTATACAAAATTAATTATTTCTTTTATAATGTTGTTTGTTTGGAATAACTGATCTTACTCCACCCTGAGGATTATCAACATCTCCTTCTCTGCGAGGAATTAAGTGAAAATGACAATGAAAAATAGATTGCCCAGATACTTTTCCAATATTTGTTCCCAGGTTAAATCCTTTAACTGACTTATCTTTTCTTATTATTTCATTCTTAATTATTTTAATAAGATCATTACATGCTAGCAATTCTTCGTTAGATAAATCAAAAAAGTCTATCGTATGTCTTTTAGGAATAATAAGACAATGGTATTCTGAAACTGGGTAAGTGTCATAACTAGCATATGCAAGATTATTATCATGAGTGTATCCTGTTTTTTTAGCATTACAAAATAAACAAGGTTCGTTGGGATCTTTCATTCTCTTAAAATCTATATGAATTACATTTATTTATAGCTGTATTATAGTGTTTTGAAAGAAACCTAAATTTATCTAAATTTTTTCTTTTCCATTTAATCTCATTTATTGTTTTAACCGATGTAACACCTTTACCAGAACCCAACAATAAGATTTCATCATAACTATTTATCTCTTTGATGAAAATATCTTTTTTGATTATCTTTTTTATTTTTGTTTTAAAAAATTTATAAGTATTACCCTCATAATATCCTTTTCTAGGGGTAAAAAATTTTTGATCTTTCACAAATAATAAATTTGAGGTTCCAGTTTCCAATAATCTTTTATTAGATACCAATCCAATGTCTGATTGGGAATTATCCATTTTAGATAAATATAGTAATATTTTTTTATATTTAAGGTTTTTATATTCAGGTTTTTCTCGTTTTAATTTTACTAATTTCAAATTAAAATTTAATTTTGGTTTAATTCTTTTTCTTAAAGATATTGAAATTATTTTTTTATTTAGGGCAATTCTTAATAGATGATTATATCTTTTCTTTTTAGATAAATTTTTTTTAATAATAGCTAAAATATCAGCTCGTAAAGATTTCTTAGTGATCTTATATTCTTCTAAGGATTTAATTAAATTATTTAAATGATTTTTAAAAAATAAAATTTTTCCTGGCCTACCAAAAATCCACATCGTCGTGAAAATTCCATGATCTCCCCAAAGGTCATGAAATTCTATTTCCTCTAAATTTTTAAGCTGATAAGATTTTTTTAATAAGTATTTTGCCATTGATAGTTAAAAAAGATTCTGGATGAAATTGAAATCCATATATTTTCTCCTTTTGATTTTCAAATGCCATCGCGACTTTTGAATTTAAACATCTCATAGTTATCTCAAAATTATTAGATTTAAAAGGTTCTTGTAACTTTAAAGAGTGATACCTTCCAACTTTAAATATTTTTCCTTTTTGAAATAAAGATTTATCATTGACTACTTTGATATTTGATTGAAAACCATGATATATCTTTTTCTGTTCAATAATCCTTCCACCTTCACAAAAAAGGATATGTTGAAACCCTAGACAAATGCCAATCATCTTTTTCTTTCCCTTAAACCTTTTATAGATTTTAGAAGTTATTGGATAATCTTTTGGGCTACCTGGCCCCGGTGAAAAAACTATTGTTGAAGCTTGATGGATTTTTTTTTCACTAATCTCATTATAGTTATCACATTCAACTCTATCAAATAAAGCAAATTGGTGAACTACATTGTGAGTAAATGAGTCGTTATGATCTATCACATATATCATTTAAACAAATCTATTAATGCTTTGGCCTTTAAAAAATTTTCATTAAATTCATGGTTGGCATTACTATCAACTACGACACCTGAAGCGACAGATATCTCTGACATATTTTTAAAATTTAAAATTGATCTAATAATAATATTAAATCTCATATCACCATTAAATTTTATATAACCAAAGCTACCTGTATAAATATTTCTATTTTCTTTTTCTTGATTATTTAAAAGATTAAGCGTGTTTATCTTAGGACAGCCAATAACTGAACCACCCGGCATCATTGCTTTGATAATATCCAAGTTGTTGACATTTTTTCTTAATTTTCCTTTAATCAGGCTTACGTAATGAAATAGATCTTTATATTCCTCAACAATTTTTTGTTTTGATAATCTTACAGTGCCGATCTTACAAATTCTTGATAGATCATTTCGTTCCATATCTACAATCATATTATGTTCTTTGGTCTCTTTGATGTTTTTTCTAAAATAATTTAATGCTTTTGACTTATTAAGATTTTTTGTTTTTTTTACTGTTCCAGCAATTGGTTTTGTAGATATTTCCCAGCCTTTTTTTGTTATTAAATTCTCGGGTGAACAACTAACTATTGAATAGTTCTTGTCTTTAATCATAAAAGCTTCTGGAGCTAAATTTGTCTTAGATAACCTAGAAAAAAAATCTAATGGATCTACTTTAGACTTAGTTTTATATTTGGTGCAAATTTTAATTTGATACGTTTCTCCACTTTTAATTTTTTTTTTAAATTTATTAAATATTTTTGTATACCTTTTTTTATTTATATTTATTCTAAAACGTCCAGACTCAAAATCTTTTTCAAAATGATTAAGGCTATTACTTAATTTGATTTTTTTTTCCGGTTTATAAAAAATACCTTTTGGAAAATTTAAACCTTTTTGTTTAGGCAATTTTATATCAATTAAATTATTTAAAAGTTCGTAACCAAAAAAACCTATATAAAGATCTGTATTCTTCATTTTTTTTTTATTCTCTTTTTTTAAAAAATTTTTGATATTTTTATTATTTAAAACAATTTTTTTTGAAAAATCGGTGTAAAGGTCAAATCCTGTTTGAGATTTGTATATAATAAAAGGTTTCCCCGATTGGTGTAGTTCTACTAATTGATTTGATCTGCTCAATTTATTCTGTTCTTAATCTTAAAACTGGTTCTTCCTTTATTGGTAAATGTATTATTGCCGCGAATACAGATAAAGCAATTGCTAAATACCACGCGTAATCATATGACCCATATGTATCATGAAATAATCCACCCAAATAAGCGCCAAAAAAAGATCCAATTTGATGACTTAAAAAAACAATGCCGTATAGAAGACCCAAATATTTAGTACCAAATAAATGAGCTACTATTCCACTTGTAGCTGGAACTGTTGAAAGCCATAAGAAACCAAAACTTGCTCCAAATAAGAATGCATTAATATTACTAGCAGGAAGGAATATAAACAGTGCAATCGAAATACCTCTTAAAAAATAGATCGCACTCAGTATAATTTTTTTACTCATCTTCACTGAAAGATAACCACTTAATAATGAACCGAAAATATTAAAAACTCCGATTAAAGATAATATTGCTGCAGCTGTCCAGTCCTCTAATCCTCTATCGACCACATACTTTGGTACATGAGTTCCAACTAAGGTTATATGAAAACCACAAACAAAAAAACCTGAGACTAATAATATATAACTTTTAGTTTTAAATGCTTCTGAAAGAGCTTCTTTAAATGATTGATCAGAGGTTTTTTCAATTTTTTCTGAAGCTGATGGAGATCTTACAAAATACGCCGCAACCAGTCCTGATAACAAAAATAAACTGAATAGATATAATGTATAATTCCATCCAAACTCATTTAATGAATAATTTGTAAAAATTGGTGAAAGAAAATAACCAAATGAACCTATTGCAGTTACAAAACTCATAGCGATTGTTCTTGTTGATAATGGAAAATGTTTTCCAACAATTGACATTGGAATACTGATCGCTGTACCGCCAAGTCCAATTCCAATTAATAAACCCATATGAATTTGAAAAAATATTCCGGTGTTAGGTCCCGTGTATAAAAAATAAATACCTAATGTATAAAAAATAAATGCAGTAATTATAGCTATATGTCCACCATATTTATCTGCAATTGCCCCAAAAATAGGACCTGTGATACCCCACATAAGCATTTGCATTCCTATAGCAAAACCAAATGCGGTATTGCTGATTTTTAAACTTTCGTTAAAATCTATAAAAAATAGTCCGAAAGTTTGCCTTACTCCTAAAGAAATTAAAACAACGAAACATGCAGCTATCAAGGTTATGATTGCAGTTTTAGATTGAAAAAATTTTTCAGAAATCATTTTAAATATCTTAACGCTTGTTTGATATCCTGAATTAAATCTTTAGGGTCTTCTAGTCCTATATGCAATCGGACTAAATGTTCATCTTTTAACAAATTCATATACTTTCTTTTTCCTGTTTCTCTAAATTCTTGATGCAATACCAAACTTTCAAATCCACCCCAGCTATATCCATAGCCAAATAATTTAAGCGAATTTACAAATTTTTTGACTGAGTTAGCACTACTTGATTTAATTTTTAAGCCCATTAAACCAGATGCACCTGAGTAATATTTTTTCCACATTCTGTAATTTTCTGAATTTTTCTTAAATGGATAGAGTAATTGAATTTTTTTATTTTTTGATAAAAAAGCTGCTATTTTTTTTGCATTCTCGCTATGTCTATCTAATCTCACATCAAGAGTTCTCAAACCTCTTGTAATTAAATAAGCATCATCTGGACCAAGTCTTAAACCTGTGATTTTTTCTGCTGCTTTTACTTTATTAAAAACTTTTTTGTTTACTGCCAAACTACCTCCCATTACATCAGAGTGACCGGAGTAATATTTTGTTGCTGAAACAATTGACATATCAAAACCTAATTTAATTGGTTTCAGGTAATATGGAGTTCCCCAAGTGTTATCGATCGCTGTAAATATTTTATGTTTTTTTGCAATTGAAATAATATTACCTAAATCTTGAAAATCAAAGGTATTACTTCCTGGATTTTCAACAAAAATTAATTTTGTTTTTTTTGTTATATTATTCTTTAATGTTTTCAAATCGTGAGGATTATAAAAAACAGTCTTTACATTAAATTCTTTTAAATAGTTTTCTGTAAGAATTCTTGTTGGACTGTAAACAGGGTCTGCAACTAACATTTCATCTCCAGGTCTAACAACACTAAATATAGCTAAAAAAACTGATCCAAAACCTGTTGGAGTTGTAAAGACATGATAGCTATCCTCTAGCTTAGTCAATATTCTCTGTAATATATATGTTGTAGATGTTCCTTGTCTCCCATAATCAAAGTGACCACCAGTAGGTTTTTTTTGGGCTTTAACTTGTGTCTTCCTTATATGTTGCATTGACTTAAAAATAATTGTCGAGGCTCTAACCACTGGAGGGTTTACTGATTGATTATGAAAATCTTTTGCTGTGTGCTTTAAGAATGTTTTAAAAGATCTAACCATAAAAAATTTGATATGAGAAGTTGACAATGCTATATCCATATGAAAAATTCAATAAATTAATGAAAAGGTTTTAATGAGTTATCCAAAGAAACATAGAGGCAGAAGAAAAATGGGTTCTAAAAAGAGAAGAGCTCGAAAAAAGAATAAGAAAAAATAGCTTATTCTTTTATCCAACCACCTCCTAAAACTTTATAACCCTGAAGGTCTTTGTTGTAAAAAACACACGCCTGACCTGGAGATATACCGTCTTCAGGTATATCTAGCTCTACGTTTGCACTATTATTCTTGGCTAATTTAACTTTAGCACCTAATAATTTACCAGTAGATCTGACTTTTACATAAATGTTTTTTTCAAATTCCTGTTGTTCAGATAATAAATTAACATCTTTTAATAAAATTTCTTTTTTTCCTAAAAACTCTCTAGGACCTACAATGATCTCATTTTTATCAGAATTTATCTTAACAACATAGAGTGGTTCATCATTTGAAATCTTAATACCTTTTCTTTGACCTATCGTAAAATTTACTATTCCATCATGAACACCAATAACTTTTCCTTGTAAGTTTTTAATATTACCTTTTTTGAAAGAGTCTGGTCTAAATTTTTGAATAACAGACGCATAATCACCATTAGGAACAAAACAAATATCTTGGCTATCAGGTTTATCTGCAACATTTAGATTTAACTCTTGTGCTATCCCTCTAGTTTCACTCTTGTGCAAGAATCCTAGGGGAAATCTTAAGTAATCTAATTGATTTCTTGTGGTGTTAAATAGAAAATAACTTTGATCTCGATTTTCATCGATTGCTCTATACATATTGGTGGTATTGTTTGAAGTAACACTTTTTACATAATGACCTGTAACTAAAGCATCAGCGTTTAATTCCTTTGAAAATTCAAATAAATCTTTAAATTTTACAGTTTGATTGCATTGTACACATGGTATTGGTGTTTCACCTTTTAAGTAGCTGTCTACAAAATTATCAACAACACCTTGTTTAAATTTATTTTGGTAATATAAAACTTTATGTTCTATATCTAATTTATTGGCTACTCTTTTGGCATCCATAATATCTTGACCCGAACAACATTGTTTAGATTTTGCTATCTCTTTACTGTCATCGTACAGTTTTAAAGTAATGCCAATAACTTTATAACCTTCTTTTTTCATCATACCAGCCACTGTTGAGGAGTCTACACCACCTGACATGGCAACAACCACGGTGGTATCCGATGGTTTTTTGTTTAAGCCGATTGAGTTTAATTCTTTATTCATTTGCTGGTATTTATACTCATTTTTACTATAAATAAAATAGAATGATTTTAGATTTTGAGCCAGGAGATAAAGTAAAAAATCCAGCAAATAGTGAATGGGGTGTTGGTCAAGTTCAATCAATTATTGATGACAAAGTTACAGTTAATTTTGAAAATGTGGGAAAAAAAGTAATTAACATAAAGAATATAGTGTTAATAAAAATATATGAATGATGAAAATATAAAAAAAATTGTTGAAGATTTAATCTCTACTTTTTTACACGCTGGCCAAGTAGCTTTAAATTTGAGAGACAAAGGTCTTAAAAAAAAAATAAAATCTGATAATACACCTGTTAGTAATGGAGATATGGAAGTTAATAATATTTTAACTACTAAAATAAAATCACTTACCCCTGAATTACCAATCGTCTCTGAAGAAAGTTCTGATAATAAAAGTGAGGTAAATCTTAATGATTTTTGGTTAATTGATCCTATTGATGGCACTTTTGATTATATAAATAATTTAGAAGAATTTACGCTTAATGCAGGGCTAATTTTAAAGAACCAACCGGCTGCAGGATTAATTTTTGCTCCAGCAAAAAAAAGAATGTTTTATTCATATGGGTTAAATAATGCTTATGAGATAATAGGTGAAAATAAAATCAAACTAGAATGTTCAAAAAATTTTAACAAAAATTTTGTAAAATTTGTTTCTTATTCAAATAATATTAAATCTGAAATTGAGATTATTCATAAAAAATTAAATGTAAAAGAAGTTGTTAAAATGAAAAGTTCTTTAAAATTTTGCGTTATAGCAGCTGGTGAATATGATGGCTATGTAGCAGAGCCAAGAGCCTATGAATGGGATATAGCTGCAGGCCATGCTATTTTAGAGCATGCAGGTGGTATTGTAACTGATTTCAATAATCAAAAAATTAAGTATGGCAAAAAGGGTTTTAAAAATCCTAGCTTAATTTTAAAAAGAAGTAATATTTAAAATGGATGAACAGCTAAGAATAATATTAATTATAATTGTCTCTGTATCAATTTTTGGTCTTTTAGTATTTGTCTTTGTAAAAAATTATATCAGAAATAAAATTAATAATTTAGTTAAAGAGGAAAAAAAAAATAAATTAAAGTAATCTAATTATTTTTATATAATCATCTTTTTGTAAATCCATCACTTTCTTTGAAGTTTCAAAATCAAATCCGTTTCTTGCTAGTAAAGATATATCTTTTTTATAAAATAACGGACGATTATCCTCAGTTCTAGCTGGGCCTATTCTTTTCTTTTTACAAATTTTAATTGCTGAAAAAAAATCTTGATCTGAATTATTCTCATTAATCTTATTAACAGTATCCTTGATGAATTGATCTTTCACACCTTTTCCGATTAGATAATTTCTAATTTTATTTATCGAGCTTCCCCTACGGATCATACTTTTAGCCTTACTTTCTGAATAAAATTTGTCATTTATAAATTTACTCTTCTCTAAATCAGAAAGAACAACGTCAATTAAATTGGTGACATCTTGTTTTTTTATATTTGGTACTGATAATTTTAAATATTTCTTTAATAAATATGTGCGTAATTGTTGTTTTGATGGTGCATATTTATCAACATAAGCCAGCGCAAAATTTCTTATTTCATCTACAGTGGCTTGTAATGTTTTTCGTTTATTTCTTATAGGAATCATTGTTAGATTTAATATAATATAATTTTAAATGATCGAACAAATTTATGCATATTTTACAATTGAAATTCTCTATTTTTGGGTAAATTTAGGTGTATTACCTTTTTGGTTGATATTAATTTTTTTTCCTTCATCAAATATAAATAAATTTTTTGTTACTTCTATCTTGCCAATCTTATTACTTAGTGGGGCATACATGTTTGCATTATACAAATCTTATTTAAATACATATGATTTCATCAGTAACTTTGAGCTTTATCTAAGTATATCAAATTTATCTAACTTATTTACAAATAATCTATTTCTAATTTTATTTTGGATACATTTTGTATCTATAAATTTATTTATAGGAGGATGGATGGTAAGAGATTCTCAAAAGTTATTAATAAACAAAATTCTTGTCGCTTTTCCATTAATAATAACTTACTTGATTGGTCCTGTAGGAATATTCATATATTGGTTGATAAGAATATTTTATGCAAAAAGTATAAATTTATATGAATAAATTAATTGATTTTTATTTTGATTTTATTAGCCCTTATTCATATTTAGCACATAGAAAAATTATTAATTTAAATCAAAGAAAAAATTTTAACTATAAAGGTATTTTATTAGGAGGTTTACATAACCTTGGTAATATTACTGCTCCAGCTTTCAATGAAAGAAAGATGAAAAATATGAAGAATGACTGCATTTTAATCGCAGAAAAAAATAAAATACCTTTTCAGTGGAATGAAAAATTTCCAATTAATTCTTTGTATCTTATGAGAGGATTTCTTTTTATCAATAAAGATAAAAAAGATAAATTTTTTGATATATGTTTTGATGCCTACTGGAAAGATAATATCGATATATCACAAGAGAAAAATATTAAAAAAATTTTATCTGATTCTGAAATTGATCAAAATTCATTTATCACCGGTATAAAAGATGAAAAAATTAAAGATGAATTAAAAAATTTGACAAATTTAGCATTTAAACAAAATATATTTGGTGCTCCTACTTTTATTGTAAATGACAAACTTTTTTGGGGACAAGATAGACTTGAGTATGCTCTTGATGAATTTAATTCTTAGGTAATCTTAAATTTACTATCTTTTAATTTGCCAAAACCTCCATCAATATGAGAAACTTTTTCAAACCCCATATCTTTTAGAGTTTTTGCTGCTAAAGCAGATCTCAAGCCGCCAGCACAGAAAAGAACCATCTCTTTTTTCATATCTAACTTACCTTCTTTAAAATATGGGCTATCAGGGTCTAGCCAAAACTCTAGCATTCCTCTTGGTATGTGAAGAGAATTATCTATTCTACCTTCCCTCTCAAGTTCCCTAATATCTCTTATATCAATTAAATTACATTGGTTATTATTAAACATTTCATGAGCTTGTTCAGTTGAAACAGTTTTTATTTCTTTAAGTGCTTCAGATACAAGAGTTTGGGATGATTTAATTGTCATAATCAGATAAATATTTATATCATATATTTTATAATTATGAAAAAAATTTTTATAAAGCTTGCAAGATTACTAGGGTATGAAATCATTGATCAAAATAATTTTGTATCACCATCATTAAAAAAAGAATTAAATGATGAACTTTCAATTATTAATCAAAAATCAATAATATTACCTTTAGGAAATGTTAGCATTACAAAAAAAGTTAAGTCATTATTAATTGTGTTACGTATGAATACAGAAGTAGAAATTTGGGATCAAAGTAAAAAAAGGTTGTTTGAACAACCAAAAATTGACTATTCAATAAGATCTATAAATTCATTGCTTAAATCAATAGTTGATTGTCGTAATAAATATCCATTTATAAAAATCAAGACAATTATTGTTGATGACCAATCAAAAAAAGTCAATTTAGATAGAATTAGAAAATTAATTCAAGATCAAAATGTTAAAATTATTTCACTAGATCATGAAAAATATAAGTCCATAATTAAAAAACAAAAAACAACAGAAACCTTTTCTAACTTAGCAAGTTTACTTCAAAGTTTTGAAATTGGTAAAAATCAAGGTGATGATCTAATTTTTTTTATCGAAGATGATTATATTCACTCTAAAACAATGATAGATGAAATGATTACTTCCTATGAGAGAGTAGCCTCACAAGTTAAAAAAGATATAATTATGTGTCCGGCAGACTACCCATATCATTATATGAACAATGAAAAAACAAACATTTTGATTGGTAGTAAAAGGCATTGGAGAACCATAAATAAGACTTTATGCACATTTATGTTAAGTAAAGATTTACTAAATAAATATTGGGAAAATTTTTACAAAACTTGCTTAGATCGTCATGAACCTTTTGAAAAGTATATAAATGAAATTTATAAAAATGAAGTTTGTATTTCACCTATAAAGAGTTTATCTCTTCATTTAACTAATGTTAACTCAAATTACGGTTTATCTCCTTTTTTAGACTATAAAAAATTGTGGGAGGATAATAAATAAAAAGCCCCCGAGGGAGGGGGCTTTTAGTTTTTAACTAACTAGAGAGAAAAGTTTGAAAGGAACTCTCCGATGAGTAATTTTTTACAGAGAGCGAAGAGTTCCTTAATATTGCAAGCAATTAGTCTCTAATTGAGTAAGCTATAACTCCAGTCTCTGACACGTCAGTTCCTTTCAGTTCAGCTTCTTTACTCAATCTGATACCCATTGTAGCTTTCATCAATGACCAAACTATAAACGCAGCAACAAATACAAATGCATTTATTGAAATTACGCCTAGTAACTGAGTACCAAAATTCGCACCCGAGTTTGTAGCTGGAACTATTAAAGTTCCCCAGATACCTGCAAACATGTGAGCAGGAATTGCTCCGACTACGTCATCGATTTTCAAAGCAAACAACATCTTCGTACCATAAACAACTATTATACCTCCTACTGCACCAATTAAAATTGAAGCAAACGGTGAAGGCATTAATGGCTCTGCAGTGATAGCAACTAGACCACCAATACATCCATTAAGCATTTGCACTACGTCTGTTTTACCAGATAATCTAGTGACAGCCGCAGCGGCCATTACACCACCTGCACCAGCTAATAGAGTGTTTATAAATATTTTTGACACAGCAATTGCATCAGGAGCAGTTCCAATTGCTAATTGTGAACCACCATTAAATCCAAACCAACCTAACCATAGGATGAATACACCTAGTGTAACTAATGGAATTGACGATGCTGCAAAAGGTTTAAGTGGTGCCGGAGCTCCAGACTTAGTAAATCTACCTAATCTAGGCCCGATAAGTATTGCACCAGCTAAAGCAGCTGCTCCACCAGTTGAGTGTACTAATGTTGAACCAGCAAAGTCTGAGAAACCAGCTTTAGCTAACCAGCCGCCTCCCCACTGCCAACCCATTACAATTGGATAAATAACACCAGCTAAAATTGCTGCAAATAAAAAGAATGGCCATAATTTAATTCTTTCAGCCATTGTTCCAGAAACAATTGAAACTGTTGTTACACAAAATACCATTTGGAAATACCAATCCGATCCATCTGCGTAACCAGTATCGATCTTACTAGCGTCGCTCCATGGAATGAATTTTCCAATGTATCCTCCTTCTGGGATACCATATGCTAGGTTATATCCAACCAACCAGAACATTATTGCTCCAATGGATACTAAACCTATATTTTTTGCACAGATTACAGATACACTTTTCGATGTAACCATACCTGACTCTAACATTGCAAATCCACAAGCCATAAAAAAGACCAGGAATCCACACATTAAAAATAGTAGAGTATTAAAAATAAACCCTACTTCTGCAGAAACAGTTGATTCTGCATATCCTGCACTACTCATGTTTAATAAAAAAATTAAACTAACAAGTGGCACACTTATTTTTTTTAATAATTTAGTCATTAAGACCTCCCTGTTAAGGGTGTTCTTATATTTTCAAAAATACGAAAAACTAACGTTGATTATGAGAATTTGATATGCAGAATTTGCATATAGTAACAGCCTTAACACACAATTATGTTAAGGCTGTAAAGACCTTTATTTATTGAAAACTTCTTTTAAAGCTTTTGCAGGTAAGAATTTGACCTTCTGTGATGCAGCAATTTGAATTTGCTCACCAGTTCTTGGGTTTCTTCCAACCCTAGCTTTTCTCTTAGCCACTTTATATGTACCAAATCCAGCAATTTTAACTGAATCGTCAGCTTTTAAAGCGTCCAAAATAGTGTTGGTAATTGTGTCAAAAGTTCTCTCAGCATCAGCTTTGCTCAAATTTAAAGCTCCTGAAAGCTTGACCACTAATTGTTTTTTGTTCATTTTAGCTCCGGTTTATTAGGTTATTTGCTATCTTTATCAAAAACCTTGATAAATCAAGACTTTTTTTAGTGTAAATAAAATACTTATACACAATATCTAGTATAGTAAAAAAACGTTGATTTTAAAGGCTTTTTTAAAACTTAAACAAATTTTATTGTAATACGCCCAGATCCTTCAAATCATTAAATGTTGTAAAAAACATTAATGTTAAAAGTAAAAAAATACCGATTCGAAAAAAACCCTCTTGAGTTTTTTGCGACAAAGGTCTTCCTAAAATTTTCTCAAATGTATAAAACATCAAATGACCTCCATCCAGCATTGGTATTGGGAATAAATTTACTAGCCCAAGACTTATAGATATGTAAGCCATCATGCTTATAAAAGCCAAAACTCCGAATTCCGCAACTTGACCAGATATTTTTGCAATTCTAATAGGTCCTCCTAATTGTGATGTATCAGCTTTACCTATTATCATGCTACCTATGTATTTTAATGATGCAGTACTTACATAGATAACTTCATTAGCTGCATGGTATAAAGCTTTAACAGGCCCTAACTTTACATGATTAATTTCATTATTGTATGCACCTAATTTAATGCCAACCATTCTTTTTTGTATTTTATTGCCAAGATTATCTTCACCAAGAACAGTGTTTGGTTTTACTTTAAGTATA
>CACNAR010000005.1 GCA_902618485.1 uncultured Pelagibacteraceae bacterium | reverse complement strand
TATAAAATTGGAAAATTTAACAAAACATGTGGGAGGGGCCCAAATCTGGTCCAAGGTTGTATCAGATGCAAATGGTGGCGCACATAAAATCTATAACGCCACAGTTCATTGTTTGTTGGCAAAACGCTCTGGTAAAAAAATTATATGTGGTGACACTGGTGCTGGATATGCGGGTAAAATGTTGAGTATGGCAGCAAAAAAATTCGGCCTAAAATGCAAAATTTTTATGGGAGCAAAAGATATTGAAAGACAACAACCAAATGTCAAAGCTATGAAAAAAAATGGTGCTGAAGTCATACCTGTTTATTCAGGAAGTCAAACTCTAGTTGATGCTGTTTCTGAGTGTATGCGTTTTTGGGTTGCTAATTGTGACACTACGGCTATGTGTGTTGGAAGCACTGTAGGTCCAGCTGTTTTTGTTCGTATCTGTGGATGGAGTACAAGTCAAATATCCAGGGAATTAAAAGTCCAATTAATCGACGAATTTGGTTCTATTCCAAAAAAACTTAAACTTTATAATTGTGTTGGAGGTGGTAGTTCAAGTTTTGGTTTTTGGAATGAATTTATGGATTATGACAAAAAACAATGTGAATTTATCGGAGTTGAGGCTGGTGGGCCTGCAAAAAGTAAGAGGCATGCTGCACCTCTTACTTATGGTTCAAAAATTGGAATTCTACACGGGGCAGCACAATACGTTAATCAGAATTCAGACGGACAAATAGAAGAGACAGAGTCTATTTCTGCTGGACTTGATTATCCAGGAATTTCTCCTCTTCATTGTTTTCTTAAAGATACTAAAAGAGCAAGATATACAGCTGCCAGTGATGAGGAAGCATTAAAGGCTTATAAGCTTGTAACTAAATATGAAAAATTGAGGCCATCTTTAGAACCAAGTCATGCCTTTTCTGTTGCAATAAAAGAGGCAAAAAAAATGAGCAAGAATACAGTTGTCGTAGTTAATAGTTGTGGTGACGCTTATAAAGATAAAAAAATTTTAAGAAATAGACTTGGAAGAAAATATGCTTAACCCGATTGATCTTGCATTTATAAAAGCTAAAAACGAAAATAGACCTGCTCTTTTAACTTATACTGTGGCAGGTGATAGTTCAAAAAGTCAGTCTTTAGTAATACTAAATAGGATATCAAAATATTCAGATATCTTAGAATTAGGAATTCCACATAACACACCAGTTGCGGATGGTAGTCAAATACAAACTAGCGCATACAGAGCCATAAAAAATGGAATTAAGATAAAAGATATTTTTTGGATAGTAAAAAAATATAAGAAAAATAAAAATTCAAAACCTATTATTTTAATGGGTTACTATAATATGATATTTCAGTATGGAGAAAAAAAATTTTTAGAAAAATGTAAAGAAGTAGGAGTTAATGGCTTAATAATTGTAGATTTGCCTTGGCCAGAAAATAAATCTTTTTCAAAAAAATGTATAAAGAAATCTGTTTATCTAATTCAACTTTTATCACCTACCACTTCAGAGAAAAGACTTAACAAAATAATTAAAGATTCTCATCCCATGAACTATTTCATATCAATGCTATCTACTACGGGTGGTAAATTAAAAGTATCTCCTAAAAGGATTATGACAAATTACTTTAAAATTAAAAAAATAAATCCAAAAAAAAATGTTGTGATAGGTTTTGGGATTACAGAAAAATCAATAAAATCCTTAAAAAAAGCCGATGGATTAGTTGTAGGAAGTGCAATTTGTAAGGAAATTTCTGTTTCAATTCAAAAAAGCCAAAATCCTGTCACAAATGTTGCTAATTTAGTGAAAAAGCTTAAAAATAAAATTTTATGAACTGGATTACCAAAATAATTAAGGCAGGTGAAAAAATTAAGACTGCTATTCACAAAAGAGCTACGAAAGAGGATATAGCTAATAGTGACTGGACTTCATGTTGTAAAGGTCCTATCTTAAAAAAAGATCTTAAGAAAAACTTATGGGTATGTCCCGAACCTGAATGCAATAAACATCATAGAATTACGCCGAAACAAAGGTTTGATATTCTTTTTGGTGAAAAGAATTATGAAATTTTTAAAACCCCAATTCCCAAAGATGATCCTTTGAACTGGACTGACTCGAAATCTTATAAAGATAGATTAAAGAGTGCTAGAAAAAAAACAGGTATGGATTGTGGAATGATGGTCGTATGTGGAACAATCAATGATATCAAAATTACAGCTGTTGCATCTGACTTTGATTTTTTAGGAGCATCAATGGCTGCCGCTGAGGGTGAGGCTTTTTTATATGGTATTCAGCATGCAATTGAAAATAAAACACCCTTTTTATGTGTTAGCGCTGGTGGAGGAATGAGAATGATGGAAAGTTTAATTTCTTTGTCCCAAATGACAAGAACAACTTTAGCGATTAATGAATTAAAAAAAAACAATCTCCCTTACATCGTTTGTATTACTGATCCAACAGCGGGTGGCATTACCGCATCGTACGCTATGTTAGGTGATATTCATATAGCAGAACCAGGTGCTTTAATTGCATTTGCGGGCGCAAGGGTAATTCAGGGAACAGTCAAAGAGGAATTACCTGAAGGTTTTCAAAAAAGTGAATATGTTGAGAAAACTGGATTTGTAGACTTGATTGTTGATAGAAAAGATCTATCTGAAAAAATTGGAACTTTATTATCAATATTGTTAAAGAAAAATTCTGCTATAAATTCTGAAGAAAATGAAACTTCAGAGAATTCTCAACCGCTTACAAAAGCTGCATCCTAAAGAAATTGATCTTAGCTTAGATCGAGTAAAAAATCTTTGCAAAAAATTGGGAAACCCGCAAGATGAAATAAAATGTATACAGGTCTGTGGAACTAATGGGAAAGGTAGTACAATTTCTTTTTTAAGATCTATACTCAGAGAAGCAAATATTAAATGTAATGTATATACCTCTCCTCATGTAAAGAGTATAAATGAAAGATTTGTTTATAATGACAAAATGATTAACGATAATGATTTATCAGATTTATTATCTAAGATTGAGGAAGTAAACAATAATAAACCTTTAACATATTTTGAAGCTCTTACGGCTGCATTTTTTTATGGATGCAAAATGTATGAAGAAAATCTAGTGATTGCAGAATTTGGCCTATTTGGAAGAGGAGACGCTGTAAATATTTTAAAAAAAAATCTTTGTAATATAGTTACCTCATGTAGTGAGGATCATTTAGACTGGCTGCCAGAAAATGACAGAACTATAGAAAGAATAATTTTTGAAAAAACCTCCTCTTTACTAAATTCAAATATAGTAGTTGCTAAACAAAATTCTAATGAAATTGTAGAATGTATAAAAAAAAATATATCTGATAATAGTGCAAATAAATATTTTTTTAATGAAAATTACAATTTTGTTTTAAAAGAAAATAATTTCTTTTATTATGAGGATAAATATGGTGGTTTAAAAATTCCAAAACCCAGCTTAAATGGACACTTTCAACTTGAGAATGCTGCTACAGCAATTGCAACATTAAGAATTTTAGAAGATATAAAAATTAAGGACCAACATATAATTGATGGAGTTCAAAAAGCATCCAATATTGCTAGACTCGAGGAAATTAAATCTGGTAAACTTAAAAACTTAGTAAAAAATAATAGACTGATTCTTGACTCTTCTCATAATCCTGGTGGAGCAAAAGTTATTAATGAATATCTTCAGACTTTAGACTGTAACAAGCATGTTATTATAGGGATGATGGCTAATAAAAATCACGAAGAATACATAAGTTATTTTAAAAATATTTCATCTTTAACAACAGTTGATATACCAAATCAACCTAATGCGATAAGTGGAAAAGAATTAAAAGAAAAGTTTAAGAATATACCTAATGTTATTTATAAAGAAAGTATTCAAAAAGCTATTCAATCGATAAAATTTAAAGAAAACGATTTGCTTCTAATTACTGGTTCATTATATTTAAGTGGTGAATTTTTAAAAATTAACTAAATATTTTTTTCCAAAAATTCTTTCATATTACTTTCTGGAACTCCACCAACTTTTCTATCAACCTCAACACCTTTTTTGTAAATTATAACAGTTGGGACACCTCTTATTCCTGCAGCACTTCCTGTGTTTATGCCTCCATCTTCAATATCAGCATAATAAAAACCAGCTTTATCTTTGTACTCAACAGCTAACTTATCCATTATTGGTTTCAATGTCTTACAAGGACCACACCAAGCAGCTGAAAATTGGATTACAGATACGTCCTCACTTTTAATTTTACTTTCAAAATCTTCATCTTTAAAATCATTAAGCATAATACGGGTTTATTAATAATAATAATAAAGTCAACTATGTAAATTCATATTTCTTTTCAATTGACATAATAAATTGGTTAATTTCATCCAATTTTTTTAATTCAACCTCATCATCTCTATTTGATGCTTGATCTCTTAGATAATCAATTTCAGTATATGCCATATTAATTGTTTGCCATTTTTCCTTATTTTTACTTAAAATTCTTCTGGCAATTTCACTTTTAATATTTTTGTACAAGTCAGGTGGTAAAATTTGGGGTGCTTCTTGATAAATTATTTTTTGACCGAACCAACTACATCTTTTGTCTTCAAACTTATCAAGCAGTCTCAACTTATCCTCCCATGAAGAACCGTGCCATGTTTTAAATAATGCAGTATCTTTATTTGGAATAAATTTTTCGTACAAAGTTTCTTCTGGTAATAGGTCTTCTTGAGTCTTGGTTTGTGCTTTTTCTTCGGCTGCTTCTCTGTGAATAATCTGAATATTTTTGCAGAAATTTTCATTTTCCATAACAAGTTTAGCTCTTTTTTGAATTGTGGCTAAATCTAAATCTGAATAAGGCTTTTGTTTTAACGCATATTCTTTATTCAACACCACTGGAGCTTTATTTGTTTTTAAAACCCTAAGTGCTTTAGGACTAAATTTTTTCAAAATATCTCTCAATTGATTGACTGATAAATCTAAAAATGGTTCGGGATCTCTTCTTAGATCCCAAAGATATCCCCATGATGCATATGAAGGATGAAAGCAATGCTTAGGGTGTAAGGTACAAGCAAGGTACATCATATTTCTACCCTTAACATTTTCAAAGATTGAATATATACCCTCATTTGTAAGTAATGTCTCCACACTTGTCTTTGTTGAAGTTTTTAGAAAAGTATCCCAATTATCTTTATGTTTATCTCTTATGATTCTAAGTACTTTTAGTGAGGTATACGCATCGTGAAAAGCCGTGTGTTGTTGAGATGTATCAAATCCTTGCATTCTAGCTAATGCTTCTAAGGCTAAACTTGGGTTTCCAGCTTCAGTCAATTCTGTTTTCAAGGTTTCTGGGTTTAAAGTTTGTGCTGCCCTTGCTATATGCAAACCATCATGTTCTTGATTTGGTGAAGAGTGAGTAAGATAAGGATATCTATTCCCTTTAAAGAAATTAAAATGAAACATCCTCCTATCAAAATTTAGGTTTGACCAACCCATAAACATTGCAGGACCAGCCTTTGAAAAAAAGTTTTCTACTGCACCTAAAAATTCATAATGTGAATAATTGCCTTTAGTTAGTAGATCAATACTTGTTGAATTAACGAGTAATGCCTTTGCACTTGGTACCTCTCCTTCTGGCATTCTGCCTCTAATGTTAAGTTTTCCAATTTCTTTTAAATTTTTATCAACTACGACTGCTCCAACCTCAATTATTGAACCCCAAATTGTACTATTAGTTGTTTCTGTATCGTAAATTACTATTTTATCCATTTTTAAAATTAATTTAAATTTGAAAGTTCATTAAATTTTTTCAATCTTCCTAAAAACAAATTTTGATAGGTAATTAATTCAGTTCCTTGAATTTTAAATTCTTGAAACAAATTATCCACTGTACATACAAGTATAACACAAGCATTGATATTTGAATTATAAACTACATTATGAGCTAATGCGTAGGCTGCGGTTTGTAGTAGCCAAGAGTCTATATACTCTACTTTTTTTGGTTTATTAGATTGTTTAAAATCAATTATGGCTTCCTTTCCCTCATATAGTCCAACACAGTCTGCGGTGCCCGCATACTTTTCAGGGTAATACATGGTGCACTCAACCCCATAGATTTCCTCTAACCTGTTTGTTAATCCTCTATCAATAATTTCTTTTGCCATCATTTTATACTGTTCATTATCCTCAAAAAAACTCAAATTTTCTCTTCCTAAAAGATAAGACTCTAAATAACTATGCATTTGAGATCCTCTACTACTAGCCGCCTTAGTAATTGCCTCTGCTTCTTTATAGCCAGTTCTTTCTCGCCAATTTGCTAATGCTGCTTTATCTTCCTCTGACTTTGTTGCATCAAGTATTGAGGTTACACTTGGTAATTTTGCTTCTCCCAAAACATATCTTCTTATTCCATCTTCTGTGGCCCTTGAACTTGATGGATAATTGTATTTTTTGTTCCAACGCATGTGATTTCTTATAGTCGGTAATATGTGAAAAAAGAAATTATTTTTTGAGCTGTTTATTTCTTTCAACAAATTTCTCAACGTTCTCTGTCAACACAGCTTTTTCAACTTGCTCGGGATCTTTTATGTTTTCTAAAGTTCTTGTTATTGATCTTGCGTCTTTACCAAAACTATCAACAACCGTCATAGCCTCTTCAAGTTTTTTTCTTAATTTATAAATATTATCAAAATGACTAGAAAATCTTGTACTTATAGTTTTTAAGTGATCATAAATCTCTGTGGCGTGTTTTGAAATTTTAAGAGACTGAAAGCCCATGTGTAAAGATTGTAAATATGCTGATAAAGTATTAGGGCCACAAATTACTATTTTATATTTTTTCATTAATTCTTGAGTTAATAACTCTTTAGTGCTTGGATCTTGGTACTCAGTTAACTCTTTATAAAGACTTTCAGTAGGAGCATATACTATTGCAAAATTTGACGTTTTTGGAGGAACGATATATTTCTCCATTACGCTTTTTGCTTTGGCCTTAAATGCGCTTGCTAATTTTGTTCTAGCATCTGCAACTGCTTTTTTATCATCTGCATCATATGCATCAGTGATTGCTTTAAATTTTTCAACTGGAAAATGAGAGTCTACCGGAACCAAGACATCTCCTTGAAGCTTGATTGCAAATTCCACGTTTTCACTGGTATCTTCTTTCATTTTGACATTGGTCATATATTGAGACGCAGGTAATAAATCTTTAATTAAAGCATCTAAAGAATATTCAGCTAAAGTTCCATACTTTTTAACCCCTGCTAAAATTTTAGTAATCCCCTCTTGGCTTTGATTTAATAATTTAACTTGTTCGTTAAAATTCCCAACCTTCTCATCAACTTTAGTAAGTGCCTCGGTCATGTCCTTTGTGACCCCAGTTGATAAAGAGTTAAATGATGTAGACATCGAACTTAGAGATGTATTGATTGTAGAGTTTAAACTATCTTTTAATCTAATAATTTCCGCATTCAAATTTGCTATTTCATTAGTCTCATCAGCTCTGTTCTCTTTCTTGGACTTTATATTTAAATACAAAATAGCCAAGATTGCTCCAAACATTAAAATCAAAATTATTAATAAAATTGTGTCCATGATTCGTAACTTGTATTATAAGGGATTTTTATGGAATTATATCTTATTTTGAAAATTATTTTTGGAATAGGGGTTCTAATAGCTACTTATGCAATAATAAGAAATTTAGATATCATCAAAATTATTCTCATATACTTTAGAGATAAATTACTTAGAAAGTAATTCAACAAAGTTTTTTAAACCTTTTTTTTTACTATTTTTTTTTGAAGTAAAAATACAAGCTTGAGATTTTAAGATTTCTCCATCTTTCAATATACGTAGGTTATTCGCTCTAAGAGTCTCACCTGTAGATGTTATGTCTGTGATTAATTCAGCTGAACCAGTAAAAGGATATGCCTCGGTTGCTCCTAAACTATCAACCAATTTAAATTGGGTAACACCTTTAGAAAATAAAAAATCCCTAGTTAAATTTGGATACTTGGTTGCAACTCTTAATCTTTTTTTCTTTTTATCTCTAAATTCAAATGCAATTTCTTCTAGGTCAGCTATTGTTTGAACATCGATCCAAGGATCTGGTATAGCTACAACTAGATTAGCATTTCCAAAATCAAGTTTTTTAATAACATTTATTTTGTTTTGAGTATTTATCTCACTTTCTTTTAATAAATCAAAACCAGAAAATCCAATATCTAAAGAGCCATCTCCTAATCTTTCAAGAATTTCTCTTGCATGTAAATATAAAATCTTAATATTTGATTTATTTTTAATTGATCCAATCAAATCTCTTTCTCCTCGTTCAGAAATAAGCTTTAACTTTTTTTTATAAAAAATTTTTAAGACATCTTTTTTTAATCTTCCCTTACTAGGTATTCCTATATTTATTAAATTATTCATCATTGATAATTAAGATTAAGAGCAGCTCCAACTGCTGGTATTTGTTTTTTTGAACCAAGATCAGAAATTAGTTTGTCATAACGGCCACCATTACAACAATTTGTAATCTTTGACTTTGATTTAATATCAATTTTAAAAACCATTCCTGTGTAATATTCCAGTTGCCTACCAAAGGCACTAGAGAAGACTACATTCAATTTAGATATTTTATTTTTTGAAATTGGGAAATATTTCTGATCGACAATAAGATTTATTCTGTTTTTCTTGAAAAATTTATTCAATTCATCCGCTGCATTATTAATCGGACATTTAATTTTTAAAAATTCTTTAATAATTTTTGAAACATTTTTCCCTCTACTTGCTCTTCTTGGGTCCTTAATTTTTTTATCAAATCTTTCTAAAATCTCTTTAATAGTCCTACCTGCAACAACAGATGATTGATTGACTTTCAACATTTTTAAATAACGTTTTTTATCGACTTCAACAATTGTTGGGTCTACATCAGAATTTGTTTCTAATCTTTTTAGTAAATCATTAAAGTAATCTTCTCTCCAAAAATGTCGTGAAAGTCTCAATTTCCATCTCTTAGGAATGTCTAATTTAGAAATTAAAAGGTTAAAAATTTCTACATTACCAACTGTAAGTATGCCTGATGAATAATTAAAACTTTTAATTGATTTTATTGAGGTATTTATAATTTCTTTATCATCATTTTTTTCATCTTGAGATCCTATAATCTCAAAACCAACTTGATTTCTAATTATTGAATCCTTTTTATTTTGAGATTTTCTATAAGCTTGACCGCTGTAAAATATTTTTTCTTTCCCCCTAAGATTATTTTCCAAATATCTAAGGCAAGACGCTATTGTTAAATCAGGTCTCAAACATAGCTCATTACCTGTCTGGTCTATAAATGAAAAAATAAATTTCCTAAAACTCTCACCTGACCGCTGTACTATATGGTTTGTCTCAATCACAGAAGGTAATTCGATATACTTAAATCCTTTAGATTTTACTGATCTAAGAATTTTGTCAGATGAATTTTTTGATCTCATTAATTAAATTTTCTTTTGCAAACGACTTTTGATTATTTTCACCTTTAACACCAAGTAAGTTTTTTAATGTTACTTTGTTTTCTTTAAACTCATTTTCTCCACAAATTACTGCAACTGGGCACCCTCTTTTATTTGCATAAGTCAGCTGCTTACCAAGATTTTTTTTACTATCTAAAAATATTTCAGAATTAATGTTATTTTTTCTCAAATTATCTAAAATCTCATAATAATTTTTTAAATATTTTTCATCCATCACACAAACAATTACTGGTTTTTGTTCATCAATTTCTACCTGATCTAATTGCATCATTGCAAATAACAATCTATCAACACCAATACTTATGCCAGTACCAGGAATATCCACACCTTTGAATCTAGAAATCAATTTATCGTATTGTCCACCTGAACAAATACTTCCTATATCAACTTCTTTACCATTATTATTTTTTGCTTTAAAATTTAAATTGGTTTCAACACAAAAACCGTCATAATAATCAAGACCTCTAACAATTGTAAAATTAGTTTTAATTTGATCAAAATAAGATCCAAAACTTAAAATTTCAAAAAATTTTTCTAATTCTTTAATTCCCTCTTGTGTAAGAGGGTTTTTAAAATTTTGTTTTAATTTCTTTAAATCCTTAATCTTTAAAAAATTTAAAATTTCGTTAGCTTGATCATTACTTAAATCGGCTCCTTTAGTAATAGCTCCACTTTTGTCTTTTCTTTCTTTTTTTAATAATTCCTCTACTCCCTTTAATCCAAAGTCGGGTTTATCCAGTTTATCGATTGCTCTCATTACTTTAATTTTTTTATTTTCTGGAATTTTAAGGTCCTCGATTAAACCTTGAACAATTTTTCTATTACTAACATTAATAGTAAACTGACTTTTATTTAAACCACATTCAATCAAAGTGCTAGCAACAAGATTACATAATTCAGCATTTGCTTGAGCTGAATTTACGTTACCTACAATATCACAATCTGCCTGTGTAAATTCTCTAAAACGGGCATTGCCAGACTTTTCATTTCTAAATACATTTTGAATAGCATATCTTTTGAATACGGAGGGAAGTTCTTGATTGTTTTGTGCAACAAATCTAGCTAATGGACTAGAAAGATCATATCTTAGAGTAATATTCTTTTCTCCGTCATTAAAAGAGAAAACATCAGACATAGGATTACTATCATCCTCTGCTAGAAAAGACCCTATATTTTCCGCAATTTCAAATGAAGGGGTCTCTAACGGATCAAATCCATATTTTATAAAATTTTTCTCAATAACTTTTAAAAGTTTTTTTTTGAGAAATAATTTTTTATTCCATCTATCTTCAAACCCTGATGGTAAACCAGGAATTAATTTATTATCTTTGCTCATTTTTTGGTACCCGGGCTGAGAGTCGAACTCAAACTTAAAGTTCCACAAACTTCCGTGCTAACCATTACACCACCCGGGCTTATCCTCTTTGTTTTTATCTTATTTTTGTGTGGATTTAAAATTATAATTAAATGATAAAATGCTAGCTTTAGCCAGCATGGATATGAGCATGTACAACTATCTCTCTTCCTTTAAGAGCTATTCTCAAAGTACTTTTGTTGGACCATTTTATTAACTCATATTTTTTCATTAAGTGTTTTTTAGACAAAAAACTTTAATATGCAACCTTAAAAAGAAAAAGGACGTAAATTCTCCTTTAAAGAAAAAACGTCCTTTATATAAATTTGAGGATTAATCTAATTTTTTAAGATTTACTGCTGAAGGGCCTTTTGGTCCATCTTCTAGTGTAAATTCTATTTTATCACCTTCATTCAAAAATCGCATTCCAGCTGCTTTTACTGCTGATGCATGAACGAAAGCATCTTTTTCTTTGTCATCTCTTTCGATAAAACCATAACCTTTTTTACCGTTAAACCACTTTACTTTACCTTGTATTGTACTCATCTTATTTCTTAGTCCTTTTGTTAATTATTATAAACAGAAGTTAATTTGTTTTGGGGTAATTTCAAGATGAAATCTTGTGGTGGTGGCTGAGGAAGGATTCGCACCTCCGACACAAGCCTTTTCAGGGCTCTGCTCTACTCCTGAGCTACTCAGCCTTAAAATTATCCTCTAAAGATTATTCTACCTTTAGTGAGATCATAAGGTGTCATTTCAACTGTAACATTATCACCTTGCAAAACTCTAATTCTGTTTTTTCTAAGTTTTCCAGCGGTGTGAGCCGTAACAGTATGACCATTTTCTAATTGCACTCTAAACATTGCATTAGGCAATAAATCTGTAACTTTACCTTTGAATTCAAGTAAGTCCTGTTTTGACAAATTTATTTACTCCTTATTTTTAATTCTTTTTATGATTGATTGTGCATGACCTTTCAACCCCTCATAATTTGCAAGAGTTATAACTGATGGTCCAAGACTTTCAATACCCTTTTTTGATAAGTTTATATAAGAAATTCTTTTATAAAATTCATTTACACTTATTCCACTTGAATATTTTGCTGAACCATTAGTTGGTAATATATGATTTGAACCAACATTATAATCTGTCATTGCCATAACAGCATATTTTCCAAGACATATTGATCCAGAATTTTTTACTTTGGAAACTAATGATTTGTAATTCTTAATATTGAGCTCTAAATGCTCAGGTGCGATTTTGTTTACAATATTAATAATTTTATCATCTTTAGATACATACATTAAAATTCCGTTACTTTTTAAACTTTTTCTTGCAATAGATTCTCTTGGAATATTTTTTAATTGTTTTGCAATTTCTATTTTGACTCTACTTATTAAATTTTTATCTTTTGAGATTAAAATACATTGCGCAAGAGGATCGTGCTCTGCTTGACCAATTAAATCACTAGCAACCCATTCAGGATTGGAATATTTATCACAAACAATTGTTATTTCAGATGGTCCTGCTGTCATTCCTTCTATTCCTACATCTCCAAAAACTTCTTTTTTTGCAGCTGCAACATATGAATTGCCTGGTCCAACAATTTTATCAACTTTATTGATTTTCTTTGTACCATAGGAAACTGCTGCAATTGCTGATGGACCTCCGATGGAATAAATCTCTTTTATCCTACATTTTTTTGCTGCATATAACACGGCAGGATTTTGATTACCTTTATAACCAGGGTTAATCATAACAACTCGCTTAACACCCGCAACTATAGCCGGGATAGCGTTCATCAGAACACTAGAGGGATAAGAGGCAGTTGAACCTGGTACATAAATTGCAACTGAATCTATGGGTAAATACTTATAGTTAAGTTTATTCTTAAATTTGTCTGTATATGAAATATTTTTGAATTTTTGCAGAGAATGAAATTTATAAATTCGATTATAAGCTATATCAATTGCCTTCTTAACTTTAGGATCTAAAGATTTAATTAATCTATTAATTTTTTTTAAACTTGGAACAATTTTATTATTTTTATTAAATCTTTTTTCATATTTAATTAAGGCCTTATCGCCATTACTTTTGACATCTTTAATTATTTTAGTTACTGACACTTTATCAGATATTATTTTTTCTCTTCTTTTATTAAGTAAAACGTCGAGATCTTTTTCAAAATTTTTACTTTTACTAGTAAGTACTTTCATAATCATTTAATTTCATTCTGATCCTCAAGTCGTGCTTCTATAGTTTCTGTTGTCAAAACAATATGAGAATTATTATTAAAAATAAGATTTATTTCATAATCATCCTTATTTTTCAAATAATCAATCCCAATTAATTCTAAGACTAAATCTTTCTTTGATTGATTGATGTTTTTTGATCTTACTTTGTCAACAAAATCAAATCTGCAGATACTACTGATTTTCTTATGATCTTGACCAGTTTCAATTAATTTTCTCTCTATTGAAAGCAAAAAAACCTTATTAGATGAAAGGTACTTTATATTAGCTATTTTTACTTTTGCTCCCGAGCTACAAGCAGAAATAACTTGTAAACCTTCCTTATCATTTGCAATTATTTTTGCTAGATATTTACTCACTTTTTAACTCTTTTTATCTTAACACCAATTTTTTTTAATTTTATCTCTAAATTTTCATATCCTCTATCTAAATGATAAATTCTATTAATAAAGGATTTACCATTTGAAATCATTGCTGCTAGAACGAGTGCAACTGACGCTCTCAAATCACTAGACATTAACTCGGCACCAATAAATTTTGTATTCCCCTTAATTAAAGCTTTATTTTTTTTAATTTGAATATTTGCACCAAGTCTTTGAAGTTCTCCAACGTGAAGAAATCTATTTTCAAAAATATTTTCAGTAATTAAACTTTTGCCATCTGCCTTACACATTAAGACCATCAATTGTGATTGCAGGTCAGTGGCTACACCTGGCCATTCTTTTGTTTTTATATTTTTAATAGGGTTTATCTTTTTTGGCCCAATTATTTTAATCTTATTGTTATCGATTTTAATTCTTGCTCCTGCTTTTTTTATCAACTCAAGCTCTGTTTTAATCACATCAGGGTTAAAGTCTTTTATTTCAAGATTGCCTTTTGTGAGAGTGGCAGCTACACAAAAAGTACCTGCTTCTATTCTATCAGCCATAACTCTGTATTCAGTTTGATTTAATGAGTCAGTACCTAAAATTTTACACGTTCTCCCATACCATCTAATATTTGCTCCTGCTGAATTTAAAAAATTTGTGAGATCTTTTATTTCAGGTTCTATAGCACAATTTTTTAAAACTGTTTTACCTTTTGCTAAACATGCAGCTATAATTGAATTTTCTGTTGCCCCAACACTTATTCTGGGAAACTTTATATGACAACCTTTAAGTCTTCCTTTAGTTTTAGCTAAAATGTATCCATCTTTAATTTTATAATCCATACCGAGTTTTTTCAGTGCTGAAAGATGATAATTTACAGGTCTTGCACCTATTAAACATCCTCCAGGTAATGAAGTTTTAGATTTTTTAAATTTTGAGATTAATGGACCTAAAACTAAAATTGATCCTCTCATCGTTTTCACAAGTGAATAACTTGCAAAAGTTTTCATCTTTTTTTTATTAATAATTTTTACAGTTTTTTTGTCTTTAGATAAAATTATTTGTGATCCAAGAGATTTTAATAAGTTAAGCATAGTCTTTATATCTCTTACTCTTGGTAAATTTTTAATAATTACCGGCTTATCAAATAGTAGAGTCGCTGCAAGAATTGGTAGAGATGCATTTTTTGAACCTGAGATTGAGACTTTGCCCTTCACTCTACAAGGACCGTTAATCAGAAATTTATCCATAAATTACTTTTTTATTTTGGCAACCTGAATGGTGGTTTGTCCCTGATATTTACCTTTTTTTGATTTATAAGTTGTTTCTGGTTGTGTATCAGATTTAAAAAATAAAAATTGAGCTATTCCTTCATTTGAGTAAATTTTTGCAGGGTTAGGGGTTGTATTACTTAACTCAATAACAATATTACCCTCAAACTCATTTTCAATAGGTGTAACGTTGCATATAATTCCAGTTCGAGCGTATGTACTTTTGCCAACACAAATACAGAGCACATCTTTTGGTATTCTAAAATATTCAATGGTTTTCGCTAAAACAAACGAATTTGGTGGAATAATACAATATGGTCCTTTTCTCTCTATAAAGTTATCTTCAGAAAAGTTTTTTGGATCAACTAAAGAGCTATTTACATTTGTGAATATCCTATACTCATCAGATATTCTTACATCATATCCCATACTGCTTAGTCCATAAGATATTTTTCCTTCGGATACTTGATGATCTAAAAACGGCTCGATCATATTGTGCTCTTTACACATTTTTTTAATCCAAGTATCTGGCTGAATAGACATTATTTTGTTTTCTTTTTATTTTTTTTTTGAAAAATTTTTCTTTTTTTTAAATTCTTTTTAAGCGCCAGGCTCAAGCGCTCATCTTTATTTTTTGCAATCATTCTTTATTGGGATTTGTAAGGAAATCTAAAGTTATTGGTTTTGATGTATCCAAAACTTTATCTTTATTATCATCTTTTTTAAAACCTTCCTTTGCTAATCTTTTAGCTTTTTTTTCAGCAAGCTTTTTCTGTCTTTTAGCTTGTTTTTCCATAAGCTTAGCACTTTTTGTTGATTTATAATCGTAATGAATTCCCATAAAATTTCCTTGGTAAGATATAAATCATATTAATCAAAAAATTAAGGCAATTATTTGAAAAAAATGCTTTATTATCAATATAATTAGATTTGATTTAATTGCTCCTATAGTTAAATGGTATAACGTGTCCATGGTAAGGATAAATTTCAAGTTCGATTCTTGATGGGAGCACCACTAATCTTTATAAAAAGATTTTCTGAAAAAAACTGTTATTAAAACTAATGTGATGAAAGCTAAAATTGGAACATATATTTCTGGTGAGAGAATTATTTCTGTAATTTTGGGTAATTCCGAATTTTGATCAATTATTTTTTCTAATCCACTACCTATAGAAACTACCAAAAAAACTTGGGGTACAATACCTATAAAAGATGCAAAGAAAAAATTTTTTAATTTTACATTAAAAATTGTAGGTAAGATACAACTAAGCTGCCAAGGTATACCTCCAATAAATCTATAAATTAATAAATAATAAAATTCTGAAATTTTAAATTTTCTCTCAAGATTTCCATATTTGCTTAAAAATTTTTCCCTAATTAAGTCTTTAAGAAAATAATTACCAAATACATAAAGAAATGTTGCACCGATACTTAGTCCTATTACAGCAATAACAGTTCCCAACCACTTTCCAAACATAAATCCTGCAAGTAAACCGATTGGTGAACCAAACCCTAAAAATGGGAATACCCATAATATTGTGAAAATTAAAAAAGCTATTGATAATAAAAATAAATTAGAATTTTTAAGTTTTTGGAAATACATTTTATTCTCTTTAATAAATTCATAGGAGGTTATTTCTTGAATACTGAATTTTGAAAAAAAAATTAGTAAAAAAACAGATAATAAAATTAAATAACATATTCCTATAATTATTTTAGTTTTTTTAGCTTTTTCCATTGTTGTTTATCGTATCTATAAATCTTCTATTTGCTATTTATAAATTTAATTATTATAAAGAGCGAAATTTTATATATATATTTAACCATATTTATGAAAAGAACATATCAACCATCTCGTATAAAAAGAAGTCGTAAACATGGTTTTCGTTCAAAAATGAAAACTAAAGGTGGAAGGAAGCTTTTGAAAAGAAGAAGGGCGAGAGGTAGAAAAAATTTAACAGTATCCTCTACTGTGAAAAGAAAAAGAAAATAAAACCTGTTCAATGAAAAGCAAAATAGTTGCTCTTTCAAAAAATGAAGAATTTAAATCATTACTAAAAAAGAAAAAAATATCTAATAAATTCGTTACTATATTTTTTGGTCATCTTATTAAAAAAGACAATAAGAAATTAAATATCTCATTTGTAACAAAGAAAAAAATTGGTAATGCTATCAAGAGAAATAAAATAAAAAGGAGGCTGAGAAATATTATGAATGATGCTGTCAAAAGTATATCTTTAAAATATAATTATTCATATCTTGTTATTGCTAAGCCAACTATGTTAAATAATGATTTTAAAATAATAAAAGATACTTTATTTCAGGAATTTGAAAAAATTAAATAATGAATATTTTTACTGAAACATTAATAAAATTAATCAAAGGATATAAATTTCTAATAAGTCCATTGCTTGGTGATAATTGCAGATATTTTCCAAACTGTTCGGATTATAGTATTGAAGCATTAAAAACTTATGGTTTCCTCAAAGGTTTGTATATGGCTGTTAAAAGAATTTTATCATGTCATCCTTTCAAAAAGGGTGGAGTTGATCCAGTAAATAAAGAAATGGAAAAAAAATAATGGACTCCAAAAATGTTATTGCAGCTATTGCGCTATCTTCTGCAGTTATTGTCTTGTGGTCTTTGTTTTTTATTCCTGAACAACGAACGACAAATCAAGATCTTACACAAAAAGAAAAAATTGAAAAAAATACTGACACCCCATCTTTAGATCAGAAAGAAAAAGTGATCGTTTTATCGAGAGACGAGTCATTAAAGCAAAATGAGAGAATTAAATTTGAAAATGAAAATGTTACTGGATCAATATCATTAAAAGGTGCAACTATAGATGATTTAACCTTCAAAAATTATAAAGTGAATTTAGATGATGAAAAAAAAGTCACATTGTTAGGACCAAGAAACATAACTGAGGGATATCTAATTGAGAGTGGTTTTGTAACTTCTGATAAAAACATTGAAATTCCAACATCAAATACGGTTTGGTCATTAGAGGGTAATGACACATTGACCACACAATCACCCATTAGACTTTTTTGGTTAAACAAGCAAGGTTTAAGATTTGAAAAGGAAATATCTATTGATGATAAATATCTTTTTACAATAAAACAAAAAGTAATTAATCAAAGTAATAAAAGATACGATTTTTATTCTTATGGTCAGATAATAAGAAATGAAATTCCAGAGATTATTGATTTTTTAATACTCCATGAGGGTTTAATTGCGACTTTAGATGATGAATTAATTGAAGAAGATTATGATGATATTCAAGAAAAAAAGTTTTCTAGAGTAGCCAAAAAAGGTTGGTTAGGAATAAGTGATAAATATTGGATCACATCTTTAATTCCCCCTAAAGATAAAGAATTTAAAACAACATTTGATTACAAAAATAAATTTAGAGCAAACTTTATAGCAACAGAACCATTGACATTAAATGAAAACAGCTTTGTAGAAGAAGAATTACAAGTTATCGTTGCAGCTAAACGAGTAGATGTGATTGATGGTTACGCGGAGTCATTAAACATAGAAAAGTTTGATCTTGTAATTGATTGGGGTTTTTTATACTTCATAACAAAACCTCTTTTTTATGGAATAGATTATTTTTTTAAACTCCTAGGAAATTACGGTTTAGCTATTATTGCTATAACGATTTGTATCAGACTGGCTTTTTTTCCATTGGCCAACTTTTCATTTAGAAGCATGGCTAAAATGAAAGCTCTACAGCCAGAAATGGTCCGACTAAAAGAACTTCATAAAGATGATAAAATGAAACTCCAACAATCAATGATGGCATTGTACAAGAAAGAAAAAGTTAATCCAATGTCTGGGTGTTTGCCAATTCTAGTGCAAATTCCAGTTTTTTTTGCTTTATATAAAGTTCTATTTGTAACAATTGAAATGAGACAAATGCCATTCTATGGGTGGATCCATGATTTAAGTGAAAGAGATCCTACAAGTATATTTAATATTTTTGGTTTATTGCCTTATGATGTTCCAAGTTTTTTAGTAATTGGAGCTTGGCCGGTAGCAATGGGAGTTTCGATGTGGATACAACAAAAATTAAATCCCGCACCTACTGATCCAATGCAGGCTAAAATTTTTGCTTTCTTCCCACTTTTCTTAACTGTAATACTCGCACCATTCCCAAGTGGGTTAGTTATTTACTGGACTGTTAATAATGTCTTAACAATGGCCCAGCAAGTATTTATTATGAGAAGAACAACAGTCAAAACGACAACTTAAATTTTTAATTTAAAATAAACCAATGGACTTAAAAAAAATACTTCCTGAAAATGGACCTCCAATAAACGAGGTTAATAAATATATAGAAAAATATAAAAATGACTTGATAGTCATTAAATACGGAGGAAATGTTTTAATTGATAGAAATATTTTTGATAATTTCATTACAGATTTAAGTATTTTAAATAAATTAGGCCTTTCAGTAATTGTTGTTCATGGTGGAGGTCCGAGAATTAAGAGAGAATTAGGTAAATCTAATATTCAATCAAAATTTATAAGAGGGCTAAGAGTCACTGATGAAAAAATTATAAAAATTGTTGAGTCAGTCTTAATAGATTTTAATAATGATATTGTAAGCTCTTTGGACAAAAAAAATACAGAAGCAGTCTCAATCCATACTAAAAGAAATAATATTATTGAGGTCGTACCAGAGGCAAAAGAATTGGGTTTTGTTGGTCTACCAAATAAGATCAATAACGATATTTTATTGGATATAATTCAACAAAATAAAATACCGATTGTTTCACCATTGGGCTTAGATAAAAACAATCAAACACATAACATTAATGGTGATACTGCTGCAATGGCTGTAGCAAAATCTGTCAAATCAAGGAGATTACTGTTGATGACAAATGTCGATGGTGTTTTAAATAAAGAAAAAAAACTTATAAATGAGATATCCTCGTCTGAGATTTTAAAAATGATAAAAGATGAAACAATTACTGAAGGAATGATACCTAAAATAAATGCTTGTCTAGATGCTGTTAATAATGGAGTTACAGCAGTTGGTATAATTAATGGTACAAAACAACATTCTTGTTTATGGGAAATTTTCTCGGACAAGGGGTCAGGTACATTAATTAGAAAATGAATCTAAAAGAAAAAAAATATCTGCTACTTGATCTTGATGGTGTTTGTTATGGAAAGCATAATAACTATTCTTTAGAGCGTGTATTTGGTCAAGTTTCAAAGAGGATGACGCAATTTATATCTGAAAAACTTAAAATTGATAAAGATAAAGCTAAAGAATTACAAACAAATTATTTCTATAAATATAATACATCATTAAGGGGGTTAATGGTCCATAATGAAATATCACCAGATGAATTTTTATCTTACGTCCATGAAATTGATTTATCATTTATGAAAGAAGATAAAATTATGAGAAATGAACTTCAACAATTAGATATGGAAAAATTTATTTTCACCAATGGTAGTGCTGAACATGCAGCTAATATTTTAACTCACTTGGGTGTGTATGATTTATTTGGAAGGGATAAGGTTTTTGATATTAAAGATGCTGGTTATGTACCTAAGCCAGAAGCAGAAACTTTTGACTTAATGATTAAAAAATTTGGTATAAATCCAAAAGATACAATTTACATTGAAGATATAGCTAAAAATTTAAGTATAGGTCATAAACGAGGGTGCACTACTGTTTGGTTAATTAATGATGAACATTTTGGAAAAATGGATGCAGATAAAGATTTTATTTCACATAAAATTGAAAATCTGTCTTTATTTCTTAAAGAAATACGGTTATTAAAAAACAAATAAATATGTCTTTAGAAAAAATTATAAATGATGCTTGGGAAAATAAAAATCAGGTGGGTCTTAATTCGGACCAGTCTTTAAAGGATGCTGTAAATCAAGTTATCGAAGATTTAGATAGTGGTAAATCAAGAGTGGCTGAAAAGATCAATGGTGAATGGGTTACTCATCAACATCTAAAAAAAGCAATCATGTTAAGTTTTAGAATGTATCCAATGGAAAATTTAAATGGTCCTTACAGTAGCTGGTATGATAAAGCTCATTTACTTAAGGGAAAAACAGCTGGATGGACAAAAGAAGACCATGAAAGGGCTGGTTTTAGAATGGTGCCCAATTCACCCGTGAGAAAAGGATCATATGTAGGAAAGAATGTAGTTTTAATGCCTTGTTATGTGAATATCGGGGCGTGGATCGATGAAGGTACCATGATGGATACGTTTAGTCGTGCAGGAAGCTGTTGTCAAATTGGAAAAAATTGTCATATATCTGCAGGCTCTGGAATTGGAGGCGTCTTAGAACCCGCTCAAGCATTACCAACAATTATTGAAGATAATGTTTTTGTTGGGGCAATGTCAGAGGTTGTTGAAGGTGTCATAGTTGGAGAAGGCTCTGTATTAAGTATGGGTATGCTGATTACGCAAAGCACTAAAATAGTTAATCGGGCGAGTGGCGAAATTACTTATGGAAAAATTCCTCCATACTCAGTTGTTGTCCCAGGTTCTTTACCTGATAAAAATAATCCATCCGCACCATCTCTAAGCTGTGCAGTGATTATTAAACAAGTTGATGAAAAAACAAGATCAAAAACATCAGTTAATGATCTTTTAAGAGACTGAACATGCTGAAAATAAATGAATTACAATTAGCTAAAGAGCTAATTAGATTTCCTTCAATCACACCTGTTGATGCGGGTGTTATGAAATTTCTAGAAAAAAAATTAAAAAAACTTGGTTTCAAAACAAAACTGCTTGAGTTTAAAGAAAAAGGATTTCTACCTGTAAAAAATTTGTATGCAAAATTAGGTTCTAAATCACCAAATTTTATGTTTGCCGGACATGTTGATATTGTCCCACCAGGAAACATTAAGGATTGGACAGTAAATCCATTTAAACCATCTATAAAAAAAGGCCATTTAATAGGAAGAGGTGCAAATGATATGAAAAGCTCTGTTGCAGCTTTCGTATCTGCTGTAAGCACTTTTTTATCAAAGAACAGAAAATTCAATGGATCAATAAGTTTACTTATTACAGGAGATGAGGAAGGTGATGCAGTAAATGGCACCAAAAAAGTTGTAGATTATTTAAAAAAAAGGAAAGAGAAAATTAACTTCTGTCTTGTTGGTGAACCAACAAATCCAAATAAATTAGGAGAAATGATAAAGATTGGACGTAGAGGTAGTTTAACTGGTAAATTAACTATATTTGGTCAGCAAGGTCATGTTGCATATCCTCATAGAGCTAATAATCCTTCAACTACAATTGTAAAAATTTTAAAAGAATTAAATGATATCAAATTTGATAGAGGATCAAAAAACTTCCAACCTACAAACTTAGAAGTTACAAAAATAAATATAAATAATAACGCTGATAATGTTATCCCAGCAATGGCTGAAGCAACATTTAATATACGGTTTAATAAAAGACATACGTCAAATTCTATTAAAAATAGACTTAATAAAATTTTCAAAAAAATAACAAAGAAAAATAAATCAAAATTTAAAATTGAATATAAAGTTTCAGGTGAAGCATTTCTAACAAGGTCAAATGAAACAACACATATGATACAAAAGATCATAAAAAAAATTACTAAAATCAAACCAAAGTTATCTACTACAGGTGGAACCTCTGATTTAAGATTTATAAGAAAAATCTCACCCGGTCTAGAATTTGGTTTAGTAGGAAAAACAATGCATAAAGTGGATGAAGCCGTGTCTTTAAAAGACTTGAAAAATCTTAAGAAAATTTATGAAAATATTTTAATAAATTATTTTAAATGAAAACAGCAATCATTAATTCTGACTCTTATGAAAAACATGATACTGGTGATGGTCATCCTGAGCAGCCTAAAAGAGTAATTGCTATAAAAGAAAAATTAAAAAAAAGAAAAGACCTAATCTGGGATAGACCAGATAATGTTCCTGATGATATATTATCTATGACACATTCAAAAGACTACATAAATAATTTAAAAGACTCTTTTCCTAAAAAAGGTCTTAAGTTTCTAGATGGCGATACAGTTGTATCACCCGAAAGTAAAAAAGCAGTTTTTGATGCTGCAGGTTCAACAATAAGAGCAATAGATGGAATAGAGGACAATAAATATAAAAATGCATTCTGTTTGGCTAGACCCCCTGGGCACCATGCTGAAAAAAATAAAGCGATGGGATTTTGTTGTATATCAAACGCGGGGATAGCAACAAACTATTTAGTGACAAAATATAAATACAAAAGAATTGCCTGTGTAGATTTTGATGTGCACTGGGGTAACGGAAATTATGATGTTATGCGTGATAATAAAAATTCATTATATATTTCTACACATCAATATCCTTTTTATCCTGGAGGTGGAACAGATAAAGATAAAGGAGACTTTAACAATTCATTGAATATCCCTTTGCCCGCTGGTACAAACTCAGAAGAATACTTTAATGCATTTGATAGAGTGTTAGAAAGATTAGTACAATATAAACCAGATTTTCTTATATTTTCAGCAGGTTTTGATGCACATAAAGATGATCCACTAGCTCAATTTCAACTAAGTTCAAAAGATTTTTATGAGATTACTAAAAGAACATTAACAGCTACCAATAAGTTTACTGCCGGTAAAGTTGTTTCTATACTTGAGGGTGGATATGATTTAAGTGCTTTGGCAGAAAGCGCTAATGAACATGTTAATGCATTGGTAGAATTCAATTGATAAATATCTGGCTCATCATAAATCACCTTCATGAAATTATACAAAATAAGAAAATCAAAAATTGATAATAAAGGTCGTGGACTTTATGCTACTAGAGATATTACAGAGGGTACAAAAATTATTAATTACTTAGGAAAAATAATTACAAATAAAGAGGTTGAAGAGTCAGACAAATATGACAATAAAAAACCTATTTATTTATTTACTCTAAATAAAAAATATACTTTGGATGGTGATTTCAAATTTAATATTGCTGGATTAGTAAATCATAGTTGTGATGCGAACGCACGTTATGATGGTAAGGGTTTAAAAATTTGGATAACAGCTGATAGAGACATTAAGAAAGGTGAAGAGATAACTTGTGATTATGGCTTTAGTTTTGATAAAGAAGATTATAAACAATTTCCCTGCAAATGTAGATCAAAAAATTGTTGTGGTTTTATAATTCGTGAAGAAAGTCGTTGGAGAATTCATCGTAAATTTGCGATGAGTAATAAAAAAAATTTAATAAATAACTCTCGTTAAATAGAGACCTTGTGATGGTGCAGGTGGTGCACATAATTCTCTTTTTTTAGACTCCATTACATTAACAAATTTTTTTAATGTCCATTTTTTTTCCCCAACATATTTTAAACAGCCAACCATAGACCTGACTTGCTGTTGTAAAAAAGATTGGGATCTAAATTCTATTTCTATCTTATCTTTTGTAGATATAATTTTAACTAATTTCATAGTTTTTATTGGACTTTTAGCCCTGCAACTAGATTTTCTAAAAGTACTAAAATCCATAGTTCCTATTAATTTTTTTGCACTTTTTCTCATTAATTTTACATCAAGATCTCTCGCAATGTGCCAGCCTCTATTTTCATCTAAAACTGGTCCACTAATCCGATTAATAATCACGTAATTATAAACTCTCATTTTAGCTGAAAATCTTGCATGAAAATTTTTATTTCTTTTTTTAATCTTAAGTATTGTTACTCCATCTTTATTTAAAAAATGATTTATTGATTTTAAAAATCTATCAAATTCAGTAATCTTTTTTTTACAATCAAAATGTGCTGATTGTTCTTTTGCATGGACGCCTACATCTAATCTTCCAGCTCCAAATATTATTATTTTTTCTTTTAATAATTTTGAAATTTCATTTTGTAGTATTCCTTGAACTGTTTTTCCTTTTTTTTGAATTTGCCATCCTCTAAAATTGGTACCCACATATTCAATTAATATTTGATATCTAAACATTTTGTAAATTTAAACCTTTTTTGATTTTGGAACCCAAAATAAATTCACTAATTTTTTGTGATCTTTTTCCTTCTCTTTGAATTTCGAGGATCTTAATAGATTTATTACCTTTACATGCTATTTCTAGATGATTTGAAATTACTTCTCCGACTTGACCTGAGCCACTGCCTATTACAGCTTTCAAAATTTTATATCTTTCACCACTAAAACTAAAAAAAACACCTGGAGATGGAGACAAACCGTTAATTTTACCAATAATTTTTGAAGCTTCATCATTCCAATCAATTTGTGACTCCTCTTTACGAATTTTTTTTGCATAAGTTGCTTTTGAATGATCTTGGTTTATAAACTTTGCTTTATCTGCAAGTATATCATTGACATTATCTAAGATTTTTTCTGCAGCCAAAGTAGATAGTATTTTTGAAATTTCTTCAGCGTTTTGGCTTGGACTTATCTTAATTTTATATATATTGCTTACTGGTCCACTATCTAACTCTTCATTTATTTTCATAATACTTATACCTGTTTCAAGATCTAAATTCATAATTGATCTTTGAATTGGTGCTGCTCCTCGCCATTTAGGAAGTATTGAAGCATGAATATTAACAAAACCTTTTTTAACTAAATTGAAAAAATCTTTTGGAATAATTTGTCCGTAAGCACAAACTATCGCAAGGTCAGCATCTAGTCTTTTTATTAATTTATATTCCTCTCTGTTATCTTTAAGAGTCCTCGGTGTTCTATATTCTATATTTAAAGTTTCTGAGATTACCTGGATAGGGCTTTTATTTATTTTTTGACCTCTGTGAGATTTTTGTGGCGGTTGAGTATATACTGCAGCAATATTATACCCTTTTTGATACAGAGATTTTAGGATTGGGACACAAAATAATGGGGTGCCCATAAAAATAATTTTATTTGCCATCTTTAAACTATTACTCTATCTGGATTTTTTTTAATTTTAGAAATTTTTTTTATAATAAAATCTTTTTTTAGTTTTGATAAATGATCGATTATTAGTTTCCCATCTAAATGGTTAATTTCATGTTGAACACACGTAGATAAAAGTCCATCACATTTTAAAATTTTTTTTGAACCTTTTTCATCAATATATTCAACTTCGCATATTTTCGGTCTTTCAATTTCAATAAATGTTTCAGGTATTGAAAGGCATCCTTCTTCGTAAACTGACATTTCATCACTCAAATTTTTAATCACAGGATTGATTAACGCTATCGGTCGATTTTTTTCATTTTTACTTGAAACGTCGACAACTAAAACTCTTTTAAGTATACCCACCTGAACTGCTGCAAGACCAATTCCGTTAGAGTTATACATTGTTTCAAATAAATCATTTATTAATTTTTTTTCATTTATTCCAACTTTTTCAATTGGTTTGGAAACTTTTTTTAATACTTCATTTGGTACAGTAATAATTTCTTTAATGGTCATGAGATAAATGAATAAACTAATTTTTATACTTTTAAAGGAAGAACTTTGAACAAAATTTTATTTCTTATAGAATCTATGTTTAGTTGGTTTAGAGTACTAATTATAAAATAAATTGTATCTTCATCCATTCTGACAAGTTTATCCTGACCGATCACTTCAACAATTCTTAATAATGCTGCACCAGACTCATTATTATTGACCATTATTTGTATGTCAGTAGGCATTTCTTCTTCGCTTATCTCGTATAAATCATCATATTTTTCAGAAATCTTTATACCATCTGACTTAAGAGACTCTAAAAATATTACATCTTTTTTGGAAAAAGAATATCTTTTATTTTTTTTAATTTTTTTTAAAAAATTATCAACATCTTTTTCAATCTTTGACTTAGCATAATCTCCATTAAAATAATTGATTAATTTTGATTGATGCAGAACATCATTATTATATTTTATTTCCGTTGGTGAATCTTTATTCAACTTTATATTCGTATAATAAAAACTAGTTAAATTATCAGGTACTTCAGTAGGATCCATCTCTTTTAAAAAGTTTTTTAATTCATTATCAAAAGCATAATATAAATTATCTTTTTTAAATAATTCTTTTAAAATTTTTAACAATTTTAATTTTTCAATCATTTCAGACTCAAGTAAAATTTTCTGATAAATTAAAGCTCTTGCCTCAATATTGGATAAAGATTTATGAGACTCTTTTGCATTTAGAAGTTGATTAATATTAAATTGAAACCTCATATAAATTTTAAATAACTCTTTTTCAGAATAATTTTTATTATGAACGGCTTTTTCTATGTTTGAGATCTTATCTATTTCTGTAATATCAAATTCCTTTAAAGATGATAATAAATTTGCAGATGATAGATATTTCCAAATAATTTTGGATGTTTTTTCGTTTGGTTGAAATTCAAAATTAGGATTTGTCTTATGAGCAAGATGAAAATCAAATATTGATTTCTCAGATATAGAGTCATCGATTTTTGAAGTATAACCAAGTAGATAATCAATTTTTATTTCAAAATATCTATCTTTGAAACCTAACTCTTTTTTTAAGTCTAAAATTAATAAAGCTTCTTCTGTCTTGCCTGCATTTATCAGGCAGTATATGTTAAATTTTGAGAGATATTCATCTGTAATGGGCTCTGAGTTATTTGAAAATATATTGCAAGCTTCTTTCAATTTAGATTCCGATATATAATAATCGATAAAGTATCTAGATAATTTAGGATTATCATTAAGAATTCTATTTTTATTCAAATATTCTCTAATTAAATCAAAATTTGAATGCTTTATAAGCCAATCTGATTTTAATTTTAAAAACTCTTTCTCAGTAATATTTTTTTTAGGATAGTGAGCATTAGTCAAAATTGATATATTCATCAACTCTGAAGCATCGTCAGAAAGATTTAGTTTTGCAATTCTACCAAACAGATCCTTTAATTGATCACCATCTGAATTACTCCACATATTAATATTTAAGTCATAATCCTCTGGATCGTATAATCCTGTTATTTTTATATTCTTTGTATTTAATGATATATCTTGAACAATGTCTGAAGTTTCATCATTTAACTTTTTGTTGTAAATACTTATTTCACTTGATAAATTATTGTCTCCATCAACCGGTAAATTAAATTCTGAATTTTGATCGTTTTTTTTCTCGTTCTCCTTCCAAATGTCTACTGGTTTATCTGAGGAGTATACTTTGAAAGAGGTAAAAAGTATGAAAGTAATTAGTAAAAGTTTTTTACTTAACAATTTTGAATTTTTCATTCGGGATTATTTTTTGTATGTCTTTTTTTGGCGCTGGAAATTCAATTTTATTTAAGAAAAAAACAAGCCCTAGAATAAATAGTAAAAATAAAGTTAATTTTATTACTATACCAATTAAACTTTGTCTCGAACTTGTTTTTTTATAAATTTGCATATAACTTTAAGTATTTTCAAATTAAGACATATTTGTGTTTTTTCAATAAAGAAACTTATGGAATCAAAAGAAAATATTGTTTTTTTAGGTATGATGGGATCTGGTAAAACCAGTATTGGACTACTGATTTCAAAAAAACTAAATTTAGAGTTTTATGATATAGATCAAATAATAGAAAAAGAATTAGAGATGAGTATTTCCGATATTTTTGAAAAAAAAGGAGAGAAATTTTTTAGAGATTTTGAGGAAAAAACCACACTTAAAATTTTAAAAAAAAAATGGATTGTTATATCTTTAGGAGGTGGCGCATTTATCAATAAAAAAATTAGAGAAGAAATTTTGAAAAATCACTTGTCTTTTTGGTTAAACTGGAATTCAAAAACATTAATACGAAGAATTAAAAGAAATACAAATAGACCTATAGCTTTAAAGTCCTCTACTAATGAGTTGGTTAATTTAATAAAAAAAAGATCTGTAGTTTATTCAAAATCGAAATATAAAATTAATTGTGAAAAATTATCGAAAAATGAGATAGTAAATGAAATTATAGATATTTATGAAAACAAAAAGATTAATAGTTAGAACAAATCAGGAAAAATATCCAATATTTATAGGTGCAGGCCTAATCTCAAATTTAAATAAAATAATTAAAAATGAAAAAATTAATTTTATAAAATGTCTGCTAATTTTAGACAAGAACGTTCCAAAAAAAAAAATTGATATAATCAGGAAAGAATTAAAAGATAATAAAGTATTTATACTTTACATAAACGCAAATGAAAAAAATAAAAATCAAAGAACTGCAAACAAAATTTTAGAAATTTTGTTAAACAAAAATTTTTCAAGAGAAGATATATTGATAAGTATTGGTGGTGGTATAACTGGTGACATTGCCGGATACGCTGCAAGTCTTTTTAAAAGAGGATTAAAGTTTATCAATATACCTACTACTCTTTTAGCTCAGGTAGACTCCTCTATAGGGGGTAAAACTGGAGTAAATACAAAACAAGGTAAAAATCTTATTGGAAGTTTTTACCAACCTAAATTAGTCATAAGTGATACTGATTTTCTAAATACTCTTCCTAAAAGAGAAATTATATGCGGATATGGAGAAATTTTGAAACATTCTCTAATTTCAAGTAAGAAGTTTTTTTTATTTTTAAACAAAAATTTTAATAATATTTTAAAATTTAGATCTCCACATATTGAAAAAACTATTTATGAAAGTTGTAAAATTAAAAGAGATGTTGTCGAAAAAGATGAAAAAGAACAAAATTTAAGAAAAATATTAAATTTTGGCCATACATTTGCACATGCATATGAGGCCAGCTTAAATTTTTCTAAAAAATTAAATCATGGTGAGGCTGTTATTTTAGGAATGACTACAGCTCTTAACTTTAGTAAATCAAACAATTTTTTACCCTCAAACGAATTTGAAAATATTTTAGACCATATAAAAAACTGCAATTTACCAAATAATATTAAAAAATATTTTTTTTTAAAAGACGTGAACAAAATTATCTCATTTATGATCAATGATAAAAAAAATAGTACAAATAAAATAAATCTAATATTATTAAAAAAGATTGGGACTCCGTTAATTAATAAAAAGTTCGGTAAAGAAAAATTAAAAATATTTTTAGATAAACAATTACGTGATTAAAATTTGAATTGAATGAATATTATTTTTGAGTTCCTTGTCTAAAATTTTATAAATTTTTTTATTACTTTGAATTCTGCCCATTTTTACTAACTCTTTTGAACTTATCAAAATTTTTAAATGAAACTTTTTTTCATCATTACCTTTATGTCCTGTGTGTAGAAAAGATTTATCTTCTATATTAATATGTTGTACAATAATTTCTTTTTCGATTTTTTTTTTTACGATTGCAATTAAATCATTTATATTCATTATGTATTTATTATATCATGAAAAATATTTGCGATTGGAATAATTGTAAAGAGATTGGTGAATATAAAGCTCCAGTTGAAAGAGACAATAGTAAAAGATACAGAATGTTGTGCTTAAAGCACGTTAAAGAATTTAATAAAAATTGGAATTATTTTTCTGGCATGAATGACAATCAAATAATGAATTTTTTAAAATCAGATATGACCTGGCATAAACCTACTCAGAGCTTTAGCTCCTCAGATAATTTTTTTAAGGTACTATGGAACAACACCTTAAAAGATGAATTTGATAACAAGAAAATTAAAAGTGATTTCAATTATATGCGTCAATTTAAATTTGACCACAAAGATATGAAAGCTTTTGAAATACTTGGATTGTCAGCTGGTATGAAGTGGTTGAAAATACAAGAAAAATTCAAAACACTTGTCAAAAAATTTCACCCTGATATGAATTCAGGAAATAAAAAATATGAAGAAAGACTTAAACTAATAACTTTAGCTTACACCCAATTAAAAAACACTTATAGAGAAAAAATTGACACCTAACATTAACACTCAACCTGATATAAAAGTTTCAATAAAACAAACTTTTGGTATAGACTCTGAAATGGAAGTTGTGGCTTTTTCAGAAAAAAATGAGTACGTGCCTGAAATAGATAAAAACTACAAATTTGACAGAGATACAACATTAGCAATAATTTCTGGATTTGCTTTCAACAAGAGAGTTTTGGTCCAGGGTTATCATGGTACTGGCAAGTCTACTCACATTGAACAAATCGCTGCAAGATTGAACTGGCCTTGTATAAGAGTAAACCTTGATAGTCATATAAGTAGAATTGATTTGATTGGAAAAGACGCAATTGTTTTAAAAGACGGTAAACAAGTTACTGAATTTAAAGAAGGAATCCTTCCTTGGTCTATACAAAATCCTGTAGCTCTAGTTTTTGATGAGTATGATGCTGGTAGACCGGATGTAATGTTTGTCATTCAGAGAGTACTTGAGTCAGAAGGGAATTTTACACTTCTTGATAAAAATAAAGTTTTAAAACAAAACAAATATTTTAGATTGTTTGCAACTTCTAATACAGTAGGACTTGGTGATACGAGTGGACTTTACCATGGCACACAACAAATAAATCAAGGTCAAATGGATAGGTGGAATATTGTAACAACTCTTAACTACTTAAGTTTAGATAAAGAAATGGAAATTATATTAGCTAAAAATAAATCTTTAAATAATCCTAAAGGAAAAGAGAAAGTTTCAAATATGATAAAAGTTGCATCCTTAACTCGAAAAGGATTTATTGCTGGAGATATAAGTACTGTAATGAGTCCAAGAACAGTACTGCATTGGGCTGAAAATGCAGAAATATTTAAAGATGTAGGATACGCATTTAGAGTCACTTTTCTAAATAAATGTGATGAAATTGAAAAAAATACAATTGCTGAATACTATCAAAGATGTTTCGGAGAAGAACTGCCAGAGTCACTAGCAAATATTCAAATTTAAATGAAAAATAATAAGGCTGAAAACTTAAGAGAAAAACTTAAGCAAGCTTTAACTTCAACAGCGAGAGTGATTTCTGATGATATTAGTCTTAAAAATATTGATGAAAAAAATAAAAAAGATTTAAATTTTGTAAATATTGAAAATCTTAACTCAAAAGGAGATTTCATTAAAGCTAGGGCAGAGTCTGACTCTGCTGCTTTAAAAAAAAAGTTCTCAAATGATGGAATTTACAAAAAGAATTTACCTTTAGATCCCTCACATAAGTCTCTTTATTCTATTGCAGAAAAAGTAAGGTATGAATGCTTGGGATCAAGAATGTTGAAAGGTATAGAAAAAAATCTTAAAAAAAATTATGGTCAAACAATCCAGTTAAAAAGAAAAGACCAATTAAATTCAAAAGAAGATGTACCGGTAGTGGAGGCTTTTGAATTGTATATGTTAAAGAAATTTCTAAACGTCAAATTAAATACTTTAACCAATAATATGCTAAATTTTTGGCAGAAAGACTTCGATAAAGTAATGAACAAACACATTGAATTTTTAAAAGAAAATTTAGAATATCAAAATGAATATTCTTCAAAGTTTTCAAAAATATTACAAGAAATGGATATTTTTAAAAATGAGGACAATGAGGAAACCAGAAAAGAAAACCAAGATGATGGTCAAAATAATCCATCCAATGATGATCAAGACAGTAATTCTGACGACTCTAGAGATGAAAATAAAAATGAACAAACCGAAGCTAGTTTAGACTCTGAATATGAGATAGACGAATACAAACTTGATGAGCAACTAATTGATAGCGAGTCTGATCAGCAAAATAACGAACAAATTATTAAAAAAAAAACAATTTATGATTTAAATACAGACTATAAAATTTTTACGACCCAGTTTGATGAAATTACGAAGGCAGAAGATTTAGAAAACTCCGATGAAGCCTCAAAATTAAGAAAAACTTTAGATCAGCAGTTAATAAGTTTCCAGGACGTTATCACTAAACTTGCGAACAAACTTCAGCGACAGCTGTTAGCAAAACAAAATAGAGCCTGGGAGTTTGATTTAGAGGAAGGGTTATTAGATAGTTCAAAATTACCAAGAATAATAATGGACCCTTATAATTCATTATCTTTTAAAAAAGAAAAAGATTTAGATTTTAAAGACACTGTTGTTACTCTTTTAATAGATAATTCAGGGTCTATGAGAGGACGTCCAATTACAATCGCTGCAATTTGCGCTGATATTTTATCAAGAACTTTAGAAAGATGTTCTGTTAAAGTTGAAATATTAGGTTTCACAACTAAAAATTGGAAAGGTGGAAAAAGTAGAGAGTTTTGGAATAAAGAGGGTAAACCAAAAACACCTGGTAGATTAAATGATTTAAGACACATAATTTACAAAGGGGCTGACACACATTGGCGACAATGTAAAAATAATCTTGGTTTAATGTTAAAAGAGGGATTATTAAAAGAAAATATTGATGGAGAAGCAATTTCCTGGGCATTTAATAGATTAAAAAAAAGAAAAGAAGAAAGGAAAATATTAATGGTAATTTCCGATGGTGCACCAGTTGATGACTCAACTCTGTCAGTCAATTCAGGAGATTTTCTTGAAAAACACTTAAAAAAAATTGTGAAATTTATCGAAGAAAAAACTGAAACTGAAATTTTAGCGATTGGAATAGGCCATGATGTATCAAGATACTATAATCGAGCGATAAAAATTACAGATGTCAATGAATTGGGGGATGTCATGATTTCTCAATTGAGTGAACTTTTTAAAAGTAAAAAGAATTTACATTAAAGATTGAACAAATCTTTATTTTTCCACTTTATTGTCACTTCAGCTCCACTTCTTGTTTGAGAATTCCAACAATTAACAGTGGCAAAATTTTTTTCTAATAAAGTCTTTCCTATAAATAATCCTAAACCTAATCCGCTATTTTTATCAGATGATTTCAAATAAGGTTCTCCTATTTTTGAGAGAATGTCATTTGGGTATCCCTCGCCATCATCCTCAATGGTCACAATAGTATTTTCGGTATTTGATCTTAAATTTATATAAATTTTACTTTTGCAAAATTTATTTGCATTACCTATGAAATTTCTAAGACCATAAACTATTTCAATTGATTTGGTTATTTTTTTTGAGTAAGCGTCTTGCTCAAAATTCAAATTAAACTCGTTTTTACTAGTTTCTTTAAAAGAGGATATTATCTCTTTAAGGTAATCTCTCATAGTCGCATCCTCATCAATAAAATTATCCTCTACATCAGGATTTAATGATAGTTTTTTTAAAATTTGATTACATCTCTCGACCTGACTTGAGAGTAATTCAATATCCTGAATTACATCTTTCTGATTTTTTAATTGTTTTGTTAATTCTTGTGAAATTATTTTAATTGTCGATAAAGGCGTTCCAAGAGAATGGGCTGCTGCTGCTGCTTGACCTCCTAAAGATAACATTTCATGTTCTTTTGCCATAATTTCTTCCATTTTGTTTAAAGCTTCTTTTCTTAATCTTGATTCTCTTCCAAAGATTATTGCAAAATAATTCAAAAATATTAATGCTATAATCAAAGAAACAGGTATTGAATAATAAATATAGTCACTTATATGAAAGTGGTTAGCTAATGGATATGGTAACTCACTTGCATAAAATGTGAGAAAAATGATCATAATACAGGTTATCAAAACTATGAATAAATTAGTTTTTAATCCAAGATTAGTTGAAGCAAAAATACTTGGTATAATTATAAAGGTTATAAAAGGATTTTTTGCACCTCCGGTTAAATAAATTAAAACAGTTAATTGAATAATATCAAAAAGTAAAAATAGTAAAGCGAACTTATCTGATAGTTGAGTTTTTTTATAAATAAAGATTAAATATAAATTACTTAATACACCAAAAAAAATTGCTAAATTAGCAAGAAAAAAATCAAATTTAAAACCAAAATAAAAATGAACTAAATAAACAGAAATTAATTGGCCAATAATTCCAATCCATCTTAGATTTATATATGTAGATTTTTTAAGAGAATAATACTTTGAGTCCTCAAAGAACTTCATTTCTAAATATCTAAATTTTGAACATTAATTGCGTTTGACACAATAAAATCTTTCCTCAAAGCAACATCACTTCCCATTAATGTATGTATCAAATCTTGATCTTTTTTTAAATTTTTAGAATATTGGACTTGCAACAAATTTCTTGTCTGAGGATTTAAAGTAGTATTCCATAGCTCCTCAGGATTCATTTCACCTAATCCTTTAAATCTTTGAATATTCATTTTTGATTTTTCAAATTCTAATTTTTTAAGATAGTCTTTTGAATTTTTTTTCAAATCTTTATTGTTTTTGACAATATAACTCTCCAATTCTTTTTCATCTTTAATGTAGATACCTTTTAAACCTTTGTTTATTTTAAATAATGGCGGTTGAGCTAAATAAATATGTCCATTTTCAATTAGTTTATTAAATGGACTATTATTAAAAAAAGTGAGAAGCAAGGCTCTGATATGTGATCCATCTACATCAGCATCTGTCATAATTATAATTTTACCATACCTCAAATCTTTTAAATCTATTTCTTGCGCTTTAGGATCTAGGCCAAGAGCATTTATTAAAGTTACAATTTCATTTGATGAAATCATTTTAGACAAAGCCTTAGTTCTTTTATCTGATCCATTTCCATTTTTTCCAATTTTAAGATCTTCGACATATGTATTTAAAATTTTACCCCTCAAGGGTAAGACTGCCTGATTTGATCTATCTCTACCCTGTTTGGCAGAGCCACCAGCAGAGTCCCCCTCAACAATAAATAATTCAGTTCCCTCCTGTTTTCCAATTTGGCAATCAGCTAATTTTCCGGGTAGCCCACTTAATTCAAGTGCACCTTTTCTTCTAACACTTTCTCTTGCTTTTCTTGCAACATCACGAGCTAACGCTGCTTGGATAATCTTTGCCAAAATAACTTTTGCAATAGACGGATTTTGATCAAACCAAATAGATAATTTTTCATTAATGATTGTTTCTACAATCATTCTAACTTCAGAAGAAACAAGTTTGTCTTTAGTTTGTGAGGAAAATTTAGGATCCGGAATTTTAATAGATATCACGCAAGTTAAGCCCTCTTTAATGTCATCACCAGATATTGTTAATTTATTTTTCTTGAGAAGATTATGCTCATTAGCATATTTATTTATAACTCTTGTTAAAGCACTTCTAAAACCTAATAAATGAGTACCACCATCCTTTTGAAAAATATTGTTTGTATAAGGAAAAACTTCTTCTGTATAAGAAGAGTTCCATTTTAATGAACATTCAATTTCCACGTCACTTTTTTTGCCCTCAATAAAAATGGGTTTTCTAAATAAATCATTTCCATTTTTATTTTTTAATTTTTCTCTCTTCTGATCTAAAAACTCTACAAATTCTAGAATGCCTCCATCAAACTTGAACTCAGAAAGTTTTTCTTTTTTTGTAGTTGCATCAATAAATGCTATCTTAATTCCTTTATTAAGAAATGCTAATTCTCTCATACGTTTGGTAAGGATTTTTTCACTAAAACTGACAGACGAGAAAATTTCTTTGGAAGGTTTAAAAGTTATAATTGTTCCAGTTTCTTTTGATTTGCCATTAACTTTTAATGGGGCTTTAGACTCACCATTTTCAAATTCAATAAAATGTTTTTTGCCATCTCTATAAATTTCAAGCTTAAGATTTTCTGAAAGTGCATTAACAACTGAAACACCTACCCCATGTAATCCACCAGAAACTTTATATGAGTCATGATCAAATTTACCACCTGCATGCAATTGTGTCATAATAACTTCTGCAGCAGATTTTTTTTCTCCTTTGTGAATATCAACGGGTATGCCCCTGCCATCATCTTTAACTGTAACTGTTCCATTAGAGTTAATTTTAACATAAATATTTTTACAAAAACCTGCTAATGCTTCATCAATTGAATTATCAACAACTTCATAAACCATATGGTGTAAGCCGGTGCCATCATCGGTATCACCAATATACATCCCAGGCCTTTTTCTAACCGCCTCTAAACCTTTTAGAACTTTAATAGAGTCTGCTTGATAATTACTTTTATTTGTCATTTTTTATATTTCGGAAAATATTATTATAACATTTTTTTAATAAATTTGTTCACTTATAATATTTTGCTTGAATTAAAATGACTGAATTAAGCCTGAAAATATTGATCTTTTTGATGGCGGAGAGAATGGGATTCGAACCCATGATAGAGTTTCCTCTATACACGCTTTCCAAGCGTGCGCCTTCAACCACTCGGCCACCTCTCCATATAATAATAAATTTATAATCTAATAGTTATTAAAAACAAAATTGATTATATTAAACATATATGTATTTAATTTCACATCGAGGAAATATTAATAGTATTGAAAAGGACAAGGAAAATAGTCCTGATTATATTAATGAAGCGTTGAAAAATGGGTTTGATGTTGAAGTAGATGTAAGATTTGAAAATGGCAAATTTTTTCTAGGTCACGATTTTAATCAATTTGAAATTGATAAAAGATTTCTCCTAAATAGTAAAATATGGTGTCACGCAAAAACAAATGAAGCTTTAATAGCTTTAGACCAAATTAAAGCGCATTATTTTTGGCATCAAGAAGATGATTATACTATTACAAGTAAAGGATATATTTGGACATATCCTGGGAAAAAAATATTACCCAAAAGTATTTGTGTTTTACCAGAAAGAGTTAATTATAAAAAAATAGATTGTTTGGGAATTTGCTCAGATTTTATAGGGAAATACAAATAAATCATGATAAAGGTTATAATATTTGATCTGGATGGAGTATTGGTTGATACAAAATTAATACATTTTGAAGCCCTAAATTTAGCATTAAAAAAATATAATTTTGACGAAATTTCTATTGATGATCATGTAAAAATTTTTGACGGTTTGCCTACAATTGAAAAATTAAAAATTCTTAAAAACAATAAAAAAATTCCTAAAAAATTTTTTACAAAAATACAGAAATTTAAGCAGAAAATAACTTTGAAAATACTTAAAAGAAAAATTAAAAAAAATAACAAGATAATAAAAATTATGAAAAATTTACGCAATAAATATAAAATTGTTGTGGCTACAAATGCTGTTAATTCTACTTTGAATATTTGTTTGAATAAACTTGGAATTGAAAAGTATGTAGACTTTAAATTATCAAACGAGGACATTAATGAACCTAAACCGAATCCAGAAATATATCTAAGAATTTTTATTAAGTTTGGGATATATCCATCGGAAGCACTAATAGTCGAAGACTCTCATTATGGAAGAGAGGCTGCGATTTCCTCTGGAGCTAAACTTTTACCGATTAAAAGAATTGAAGATTTGGACTTAAAGAAAATTAGACTTAACTTGATTTCAAAAAAAATGGCTAATAAAAAAAATGTATCATGGGAAGATAATAAGATGAATGTCTTAATTCCTATGGCAGGAGCAGGCAAAAGATTTTTTGATGCTGGCTATATATTCCCAAAACCTTTGATTGAGATTGATAATAAACCAATGATACAATGGGTAATCGAAAGTTTAAATTTAAAAGCTAATTACATATTTATTATTCAGAAGGAACATCAGGAAAAATACAATATTAAAAGTGTTTTAAAAATTTTACAACCAAATTGCAAAATTATTGAATTAGATCATTTAACAGAGGGAGCAGCTTGTACAACATTATTAGCTAAAGAGTTTATCAATACTGATGATCCACTAATAATTGCAAACTCTGATCAATATATTAATTGGAATAGTTCAAAAGCATTTTATGATTTTAACTCAAAAAATTTAGATGGTGCAATTTTAACTTTTGAGGCAATACATCCAAAATGGTCTTATGCAAAGTGTAATAAAGAAGGATTTGTAACGGAAGTTGCAGAAAAAAAAGTTATTTCAAAAAATGCAACTGTTGGAGTTTATTATTGGAAGCACGGTTCAGATTACATCAAATCTGCTGAGGAAATGATTAAAAAAAATATTAGAGTGAATAATGAGTTTTATGTCTGTCCAGTTTATAATGAATTTCTATCAAAAAATAAAAAAATAAAAATTCATAAAGTAGATAAAATGTGGGGATTAGGGACTCCTGAAGATTTAAATAACTTTATTCAAAAAATGAAGTTTGATTAAAATAATTTTTAAATGTTCAACTATAATATTTAGATATTGAAAAAAATAATTCTTTATAATCTCTTTTTTAGTGCTTTGCTGATAATTGGAATTGAATTAATTTTTGGATATTGGTTCAGTGAAAATAATTTCGGTATTCATATGAGAAAGCATAGAAACCAACATGAAATTTATGAAGTTAAAATTAACGATCAAAATTACAAATTTGTTTATAGAAGAAATTTTTATGGGTTTAGAGGTAAAGAATTTACTAACTTATCAAAAATAAAATATGTTTTTTTAGGTGGAAGCACAGGTAATGAAAGATTTCTTCCAGAAGAGGTTACTATTGTAGGAAAATTAAATTTGAAACTAAAAGAAAATAATTACAAAAAAATTCATATTTATAATGCCTCAGTTGATGGTAAAACTCTAAGAGGTCATACTAATGATTTCAAACATTGGTTTACAAAGTTAGAGAATTTTAAACCAGAATACTTCATAATTTATACAGGAATAAACGATAGCGTTTTAGGTCAAGATTTAAAATATGATTTAACATTTGGAATAAAAAATTACAGAAAGATTTTAGATTATATATCAAATAATAGTATTTTTGTTGAATTGTTAAATAAGATAATTTGGAGATATTCTAAATCTGTTCAGATTAAATATGAAATTAATAACTCAGACAACATTTATGAAAATAATTTTATCTACGTAAATTATGATAGGGCAAAAAAAGTTCATAGTGCTTATAAATTAATGAATAAATATCCAATACTTTACCAAAGATACAGTGAAAGATTGAATAATATTACCAAACAAGCATACAAATTTAATTCAAAGATTATCTTTATTACTCAAGTAAAATATAATGGTTTAAAAGATGAAAAGTTATTTTTACTTAATGAAATGACAAAAAAATTCTCAAAAGAAAATAATATCGAAGTTATAAAATTAGATGAAATATATAATGGTGAAATAAATGATTTTTATGACCCTGTTCATACATCAGAACAAGGGTCAAATAAAATATCAAATATAATTTTTTCAGAACTTACAAAGATTATCCTTCCTTAAATTTTTTAGAATACCAAAAAATTTCTCTTAATATTGTATTATATCAAATATTTTTTATATTTTTCTTTATTTAAAATAATTTCATCAGGTAACATCGATAAATCAAATTTACTATATTTTTCTCCACCCACTAACTCTAATTGTTTTTGTATAATTTTCTTTAAATCAGATTTATTATATTTATTTAATTTTTCTTCTGTAGTTCCAATTGCACGATTTTTAAATTCATTAAATAAAGTTTCTTCATCACCTAAAAATCTAAAATGCCAACCAGCATTCATAATAAAATCCAATTTTGGTTTATCAAAGCGCCACCACCCATATCTTTTTGGTTTTATATTTCTTATTTCCTGTGCTGTCGTAAAATTTTTTAAATAAAGCATTTTTGTACCACCCCACAAACCATCTCCATAATCTAATTCAAAACCTACACATCTTAAGTTTAAATGAAAATACAACATGTATTGCTTAAATACAGTGATATTGCCTCTAAATTTTGAAAAAAAATTATAATTTGGAATTTCATCAACATCTGAAATTAATAAAATATCATTACTTGATTTCTTAAATTTTTTTAAAGCATACCCGATCCCATTGCGAGTATGATAATCGTAAGTAAAAGGTTCAAATTTTTTTAAATCTTCAATAAGTGGATAATCATCAATAATATGATGAATTATTTTATTTTCATATTTTTTAAATTCAGATTTATTTTCATCAAAATATAGTTTTTTTTCTTTACCTTGGTGTGATTTAGTACCTTCTACCAATACAAATTTATCGACTGAATTATTAAGATAATTTAACCTTAAATCTAATAATTCAATCTCATTAAAAAAAGGGAAGGCATCAATTATCATTTAAGTCTAATTATCTATTTTTCTTTATTTATTTTTAATACGCCGATGAATGCCTCTTGTGGGATTTCAACTCTACCAAATTGTTTTGATCTAGCTTTTCCTTTTTTCTGTTTTTCTAAAAGTTTTCTTTTTCTATCAGTTGCTCCTCCGCCATGAATTTTAGTTAAAACATCTTTTTTGAATCCTTTTATTGTCTCTCTTGCAATAACTTTTCCTCCTATTGCGGCTTGGACAGGAATCATAAAATTATGTCTAGGGATTAAGTCTTTTAATTTTTCACATACTTCCCTGCCTGTTTTTTGAGCAAAATCTTTGTGAATCATCATTGCTAGAGCATCGACTGGTTCGCTGTTCACCAAAATGCCAAGTTTTACTAGATCGCCCTCTCTGTGCTCAAGTATTTCATAATCAAAACTAGCATATCCACTTGTCATAGATTTAATTCGATCATTAAAATCAAAGACTACTTCATTTAATGGTAGTTCATAAGAAATTACAGCTCTGTTACCCGAGTAGGTAAGATTTTTTTGAATTCCTCTTTTATCCTGACACAATTTTATTATAGAACCCAAATAATTATCTGGTGTTATTATCGTAGCCTTAATCCACGGTTCCTCTATCGAATTAATAAATGTTGGATCAGGTAAACTTGAGGGATTTTGTAAATCTTTAGTTTCTCCATTGTTAAGTTTTACTTTATAAACAACGCCTGGCGTGGTTGTTAATAAGTTAACATCGAATTCTCTCTCTAACCTTTCTGTTATTATTTCAAGATGCAACAATCCAAGAAAACCACATCTAAAACCTAAACCTAAGGCCGATGAAGATTCTGCCTCATAAGAAAAGCTAGCATCATTAAGTTGTAACTTTGCTAAACCATCTTTCAATTTTTGATATTCAGAGCTATCAACAGGAAATAAGCCGCAAAAAACTACCGGTTTACTTGGTTTAAAACCTGGCAAAGCCTCAACTATTGGTTTTGAAGCATCACAAATTGTATCTCCAACTTTCGTGTCTGATAAAACTTTAATTCCGGTTGTTATAAATCCAATTTCTCCAGAATTAAGTTCACTCACATCTTTTGGTTTAGGCGTAAATAAACCTACTTTTTCAACAATGTAATCTTGATTTGTTGAAAGCATTTTTATTTTCATATTTTTGATTATTTTTCCATTAATTACCCTTACTAAAATTACAACCCCAAGGTAAGTGTCATACCAACTATCTACCAGCAAACACTTTAGATCTTGATTTAAATTTCCCTTTGGTCCAGGTAGCTGATTGACTATTTGTTCCAATATCTCATCTATACCTTCACCTGTTTTGCCAGAACAAGGAATAGCATTTTCAGTTTCAATACCAATCACATCCTCTATTTGTTTTTTTGTTTTATCTAAATCTGATGCTGGTAAATCAATCTTGTTTAAAACAGGTATAATTTCATGATTTATATCCATAGCTTGATAGACATTTGCTAATGTCTGTGCTTCTACACCCTGCGTACTATCAACAATAAGTATAGAGCCTTCACAAGCATATAAAGATCTACTTACCTCATAACTAAAGTCCACATGACCAGGTGTATCTATTATATTCAAAATATATTCTTTACCGTTTTTAGATTTGTAATTAAGTTTCACCGTTTGAGCTTTGATAGTTATTCCTCTTTCTCGCTCAATCTCCATTGAATCTAACACTTGAGCTTTCATCTCTCTTTCTGTCAATCCTCCGCATTTGTGAATTATTCTATCTGCTATTGTAGATTTGCCATGGTCTATATGAGCAATTATTGCGAAATTTCTTATGTGATCTATTGTGGACATTTTTATTAGGAACGGATCTTTGCACCAGTTTTATTTTGTACTGTTTCGATGATTAATTTGTTGATATTTTCTAAATCATTATCATTTAATGTTTTTTCTGTAGATTGGATCGTAACACTAATCGCTATCGATTTTTGATTTCTTGGAATATTATCACCCTCATAAACATCAAAAACTCTAATATTGCTAATTAAATTCTGGTCTACACTTGCAATAGCATTAATAAGGTCTTGCGCATTAACATCTTTGTTTATGATAAATGCAAAATCTCTTTCAGACTTTTGATAATCTGAAACATTAAATTTATTTTTTTGATCATTTAAGGTTTTTGCTGGTAATTTTAAATTATCTAAAAAAATTTCAAAACCTACTAAAGACTCTGTCTTCATATCAATTTTTTTAATTATGCTAGGATGAATTTCTCCAAAATAGGCTGCTACTAAGTCTTCATCTTTTTTTAAAAATAATCTCCCAGATTTACCAGGATGATAATAATCTGGGGTTTTGTTGTCTATAAAAAATTCTTCTGATTTATACCCTGTCTCAATTAAAGTTTGGACTACATCTTTTTTGACATCGAAGACATCAACATTTCTCTCTTTCTCAATCCAAGATAATCTGTATTTTTTTCCTGATGACAAACCACATACCACTGTATTTTGTTCACCAGGCTTAGAACCACTAAAAGTTGGGCCAATTTCATATATTGATAAATCCTTAAAACCTCTATCAAGATTTTTATTCATATATATTATCAAGTTTGAGAATATTGAATTTCTCAAAACATCTAATTCTGTACTTATTGGATTTACAATCTTAATTTCTTTCTTAGTATTCCTGAAATAATTATTGTAATTCGAGTCTGTAAATGACCAAGTGATTGCTTCTATATAACCTTTTGAAGCAATTGATCTCTGTAAAAAATGAAATAATTTTTGGGATTTATTTAAAGTAGACTTCTTTCTTTCCTTGATTGGATCTATAATCCTTATTCTATCGTAACCACTTATTCTGACCAATTCTTCAACAATATCTATTTCTTGCGTGATATCAGGTCTCCATGATGGAACAATCAATTCAAAAAAATTTTTTTTCTTTTTAAATTTGAAACCAAGATTTTCCAAAATTTTAAAAATTTCTTTAGTAGAAATTTTAAAACCTGCTATTTTTTCGACTGAATTTATATCAAATTTAACTATTTTTGTTTTATGAGTTTCAATTTTTTGAATATCAATTTTACTGATTTTACCACCACAAATTTCTTTTATTAATATTGCGGCTTTATTTAAACCATCTTCAATTGATAATGGATCAACGCCTCTTTCAAATCTAAACTTTGCATCAGTATCAAGATTCAATTTTTTTGCCGTGGTCCTTATTGATCCAGGTTTAAAATAAGCTGACTCTAATAATATATTCTTTGTGTCTAATTCTGTTCCTGATCTTGTTCCACCAATAATTCCGCCCAGCCCTAAAACACCTTTGTGGTCACTGATTACACACATTCCATCTTCCAGCTTATAATCCTTGTTATCTAAAGCAGTAAATTTCTCTCCTGATTTTGAATTTCGAACAATAATACCTTTTTCAATTTTATCAGCATCATAAGCATGTAACGGACGATTAAGATCGAACATTACATAATTTGTAATATCAACTATTGCAGAAATTGGTTTTTGGCCTATTGAAATCAATTTGTCCTTAAGCCATTGAGGACTTTCAGTATTCTTTACATCAGTAATAAGACAGCTACCAAACATGCTACATCCCTGATTTTTTTCTTTTGTTATTTTTACTTTTAAAGGTTGTCTATTATTTGATTTAATTTTTTTTTTCTTAAAATCGATTAATTTTCCGAAACCTGAAGCGGCTAGATCTCTTGCAATTCCTCTTATGCCAAGACAATCTGGTCTATTAGGTGTTATAGATAAATCAATCAAGTTAGATTTTGATTTTGAATAATAATTCTTACCAATAATTTTTTTGTATCCTGATGATAGCTCAATTATACCATCACTCTCGTCAGATAAATTTAATTCAAACTCTGAGCAAAGCATACCATAAGAGGTAACTCCTCTTATTTTAGCCACAACTAGTTTTGTTTTAGTTTTTGGGATAATTGATCCTGGAGGTGCATATACTGTAATTAGTCCCTCAACTGCATTAGCAGCTCCACATACAACTTTTTTAAATTCTTTTTCTCCAACATCAACATCGCAAACTTTTAGCCGATCCGCATTTGGGTGCTTTATTGTTTTAATAATTTTAGCGACTTTAAAAAGTTCTTTACCTAAAGAAAGATTTTGTACTCCCTCTACCTCTAATCCAACATTGGTGAGTTGCTCTAAAAGATTTTTTTCTTTTAAATTTGTTTTTAAATGATCTTTAAGCCAGTCAAATGTGATTTTCATCTACTCAAGCCTCTATAATTTGTTGGTACATCCAAAGGATCAAATCCGAAATGATTTAACCATCTATAGTCACAATCGAAAAAAGCTCTTAAATCATTAATTCCATACTTTAACATAGCCAACCTATCAATGCCCATCCCAAATGCATATCCTTGAAACTTTATTGGATCTACCTTAACATTTCTTAAAACGTTTGGATGTACCATCCCGCACCCCAAAATCTCAAGCCATTGATCGCCTTCACCAATTATTATTTTGCCATCCTTCATCTCGTATCCTATGTCAACTTCAGCAGATGGCTCTGTGAAAGGAAAATGACTTGGTCTAAATCTCATTTTAATTTTATCCAATTCAAAAAATTCCTTAATAAAATAATTTAAACATCCTTTTAAATGTCCCATATTAATATCTTTGTCTATATGAAGACCCTCAACCTGATGAAACATAGGTGCGTGTGTTTGATCGCTATCTGACCTATATGTTCTGCCAGGAGCTATTATTTTAAACGGTGGTTTGTCTTTTAACATTGTTCTAATTTGAACTGGAGAAGTATGAGTGCGTAGTAATCTTTCTTTTTTTTCATCAAGATAAAATGTATCATGCATATCTCTAGCTGGATGATTTTCTGGCGTATTGAGTGCAGTAAAATTATTATATTCACTCTCAACATCTGGACCTTCTTCAACGCTAAAACCAATTTCAGAAAAAATCGAGGATATTTCATCAATTGTTTGTGACACAGGATGAATTTTGCCTCTCACAAATGGTCTCTCAGGCAGAGTAATATCAATTTTTTCTTTTTGTAACTTTTCTCTAATTTCCTCGTTTTCAATTTCCTTTATTTTCAAATTAATTAAATCTTGTAATTCAACTTTAATAACATTTAGTTCTGAGGCGAATTTTTTTCTCTCAGCTTCTGCGATGGTTCCTATCTTTTTAAATTGTGATGAAACTAATCCATTCTTACCAAATAAATCGGATTTCATTTGATTTACCTCTGACAAGTTTAGTTTACTTTTCAGTTTCAAAAAAAGTTCATCTTTTATTTTTTTAAGATCTGACATTTTTACAGATTATTTCTTCAGTGAAATAAAACAATAGTGAAGATTAATTTAGTGCAGATTGTGCTTTTTGGACAATAGTTTTGAAGGCTTCTGGACTATCATAAGCTATCTCAGCAAGTATTTTTCTATCAATTTTAATTCCACATTTATTTAGGCCATTAATAAATTTGGAATAAGTCAATCCTTCAGCTCTCACACCTGCATTAATTCTTTGAATCCACAAAGATTTAAAATCTCTTTTTTTATTTCTTCTATCTCTGTAAGCATATTGCATTGCCTTTTCCATGGCTTGTTTTGCAACTCTAATAGTATTTTTTCTTCGACCCCATTGACCTTTAACAGCTTTTAAAACTTTTTTATGTTTTGCTCTACTTGTAACACCTCTTTTTACTCTAGCCATTTTAACCTCTTAAACTATAAGGCATATACGACTTAACAATTTTTCCATCTTGTTTTGACATTGTGGTAGTGCCTCTTAATTTTCTTATTTGTGAATTAGTTCTTTTAATCATTCCATGCCTTTTGCCAGCCTGGGCCATGATAACTTTTCCTTTGGCCGATATCTTAAATCTTTTTTTTGCTGAGCTTTTTGTTTTTAATTTTGGCATAATTGAGCGAGGTTATACATACAAAGAAATAAATTTACAACCTATATTAGGGCTTATAAAGGCTGGATTACCATAATCATTTGCTTTCCATCAAACTTTGGATGTAATTCTATTTTGCCAATATCTTTCATATCCTCTTTAATCTTAGCCATAAGCTCGTTCCCAAGATGAGAGTGTTGAAGCTCACGACCTTTAAATCTTATTGTAAATTTTACTTTATCACCTTTAGCAATAAATTTTTTTGCATTTTTTACTTTAAATTCATAATCATGGGTCTCTGTAACAGGTCGCATCTTTATTTCTTTTAGTGAAACTATTTTTTGCTTTTTCTTTGCAAGGTTTGCTTTTTTTTGTGCATCATATTTGAACTTTCCCATATCCATAATTTTACAGACAGGTGGATTGGCATTGGGAGAAATTTCTATAAGATCCAAACCTTCTCTCTTGGCGATTGTAATTGCCTCATTTGTATTCAAAATTCCTAAATTATTTCCATCATTTGCGATTACCTGAACTTCGGGTGATGAAATTCTATTATTAGATCTCGGACCACGATCTTTAGTTCTTTTTTGAAAATAATTTTGTTTGCTGTCTGCCACTAAATTTTATGATACTTTGTTTAGTGCAGAAAAACTTTTTAAAAATAAATCTAATTTCATGTTTTCTTGTTTATTAGAGTCCAATCTTCTAATGGTTACACTATTACTGTCAACTTCTTTTTTACCACAAATCAGTAGAATTGGTATTTTTGCTAAAGAATGTTCTCTAATTTTATAATTTAGATTATGCTTTTTTAAGTCAACAATTGAACTTATACCTGCATCTTTTATTTTCTTAGTTACTTCTTTTGCATAGTTCTCAAAGTCTTCAGAGATGGGTATCACCACAGTTTGTAAAGGAGAAATCCAAAATGGGAATTTGCCAGCATAATTTTCAATTAATATTCCAATAAATCTCTCAAGTGAACCAAACATTGCCCTATGTAACATTACTGGTACTTTTTTTGCTCCATTCTTATCCACATAAGAAGCATCTAATCTCCCAGGTAAATTTAAATCAACTTGTACTGTACCACATTGCCAATCTCTACCGATTGCGTCTCTTAAAACGAATTCAATTTTAGGTCCATAGAAAGCACCTTCCCCTTTATTGATGCTATATTCAAGTTTAGTAGCTTTAACTGCTTCTAACAAAGATGCCTCTGCTTTATCCCAAACATGATCTTCACCAACTCTTATCTCGGGTCTGTCTGCATATTTCAAAATAACTTTTTCAAATCCTAAATCTTTATAAATATCTAAAATTAAATTTGTTACGTTTAAACATTCGCTTGTTATTTGATCTTCTGAGCAAAAAATATGTGCATCATCTTGAGTAAAAGCTCTGACTCTTAAAAGGCCATGAAGTGCACCTGAAGGTTCATATCTATGAACTTTTCCAAATTCTGTAATTCTTAGTGGTAAATCTCTATAACTTTTAAGACCTTGATTAAAGACTTGAATATGACCTGGACAATTCATAGGCTTGATAGCAAAAACTTTTTCATCAGGTGTTTGAGATGTATACATATTTTGCCCATATTTTTCCCAGTGACCAGATTTTTCCCAAAGTAATCTGTCTAATACCTCTGGTGTATTTACTTCTTTGTATCCTGCTTTATCTTGTTTAGCTCTTAAATAACTAATAAGTTTTTGAAAAAGTGCCCAACCTTTTTCATGCCAAAAAACAGAGCCAGGACTTTCCTCTCTAAAATGAAATAAATCCATTTCTTTACCCAATTTTCTATGATCTCTTTTCTCAGCTTCTTCAATTCTTTTTAAATAATCATCTAAGTCTTTTTTAGTTGCCCAGCCAGTTCCATAAATTCTTTGAAGCATTTCATTATTAGAATCACCACGCCAGTATGCTCCTGATACTTTTGTAAGTTTAAAAGCTTTACCAATTTTACCAGAGGATAACAAATGTGGCCCTCGACATAAATCGTGCCAAGTATCACCGTGATGGTAAATTGAAAGCTCTTCACTTTCAGGAATACTTTCTATGATTTCTGCCTTATATTTTTCTCCAATCTTTTTAAAATGCTTAATTGCTTTATCTCTATCCCAAACTTCTCTTCTTGTTTTTACGTCCTTGTCTATTATTTCTGACATTCTTTTCTCAATTTTTTTAAGATCTTCATCAGTAAATGGATCTTTTCTTGCAAAATCATAATAAAATCCATTCTCTATCACTGGTCCAATGGTAACTTGGGTTCCAGGATATAGTTCTTGAACAGACATAGCCATAATGTGAGCAGCATCGTGTCTAATGACTTCTAATCCCTCTGGATCTTTTGCAGTAAAAATTTTTACTAGAGAATCTTCTTTAATCAAAAAGTATAAATCTTTTAACTCGCCATTTACACTCATTATCAAGGCTTCTTTATAAAGAGATTTGCTTATTTTTTCTGCAATTTCTAAACCTGTGACCTCTTTTGGAAACTTAAGATTATTTCCATCTGGTAATTTTATTGTAAGCATTTAATTAACTAATTTTTTATATTCTGAATAAGTAGAAAAGCACATTTTTTCAACATTAAATTTTTTTACAATGTTTTTTCTACCTTCAATACCCATAGTTTTCAATAAGCTTTCATCCATAGTTAAAGCTTGGATTATTTTTTTACTTAAAGATTTTGGATCTCCAGACTGAAACAATAAACCTGTTTTTTCATTAATCACAGTTTCATTTGATCCACCGATATTACTAGCAATTATCAGCTTTTCCATTGATTGAGCTTCTACTGCAACTCGCCCAAATGCCTCCGGTTCAATTGATGCTGAAACAATTATATCTGAAACTTTATAAGCCAAAGCCATATTTTTACATGAGTCAATAAATTTTACTTGGTTAGAAGTTTTGAATTGTTCACAAAGATGATGTAACTTTTTTTTATACGCATTTCGTCCTTGATCATTACCTAAGACTACTGCATAAAATGCCTCGTAACCTAATTCAATGTTAACTAAATTTATCGCTTCAATAAATAGTTCCTGACCCTTCCAGGGTGTTAATCTACCAGGTAACAAAATAATCTTTTTATTTTCTAATATACCCCATTCATTCAATAATTTTTTTTCATCCTTTTCTAACATTGTGCTGGAGTCAAAATAATCAACATTTACACCTCTAAATATTACAAGTAATTTTTTTTTTACATCAACGAGATTCGAATATTTTTCTTTAATGTGGGAAAAAATAAAATTAGATCCAGCTATAACAAGATCTGACCTAACCATAACTGAATTATAAAATTTTTTAATTTTTCCGTTGAAATTATATGTACCATGGAAGGTTGTTACGAATTTTCTTCCCGTTAATTTAGTTGCAATTAAACATGACCAGGCTGGTGCTCTACTTCGAGCGTGAACTATGGATATATTGTAAAATAAAATAATAAAAACTAAAATTATTGAGTTTAATAAAATTAAAAAAGGATTTTTGCTATGAACAGGTAATTTAATTAGTTTTACTTTTTTCCTATCTATAAATTTTGTTAGCTCGCCACCACTTGTAACTATGAAAGATTTACAGTTATTTTCTGGAAGATAATGAGCAATATCATAACAACCGGTTTCAGCCCCCCCGTAGCCTAGTTTGGGGATAACTTGTAAAACTTTTAAATTAAATGACATTGGAATTAATTATATAATAATCGAAATAACTAATAAACTTTTATGACTAAGTTTAAATACTTAAAACTAACAAAAACCAAAAGAATAAGATATTTGACGAATTTTAAGAAGAAAAACACTTATCTTGTTTTTCTTCATGGTTTTAAATCAGACCTAGAGGGTCAAAAACCTAAAGCTTTTTTAAGATTTGCAAAAAAAAATAATTTAGGTTTTTTAGCTTTAGAATATTCAGGCCATGGAAGATCATCAGGAAAATTTATTCATGGAAATATAACCAAATGGACAAATGAAACTTCACAACTAATTAGAAAAATTGTCAAAAAAAATAACATAATATTAATTGGGTCAAGCATGGGTTCTTGGATTTCATTAAATCAATTTAAATATTTTAAGAAACAAATCGTAGGTTTTTTAGGAATTGGGTCTGCGCCCGAATTTCTAGAACACTTAATGTGGAAGAAATTTACAAAAAAAATTAAATTGGAAATAATCAAAAATGGCATATATCCTCTTAAATATGGTGACTACACTTATCTAATTACCCAACAATTAATAAAAGATGGGAAAAAAAACAAAGTTTTAAACAAAAAAATAAATCAAAATGTAAATGTAACAATGGTTCATGGGAGTAAAGATGAGTCTGTTCCTGTAATTTACTCAAAAAAAATTCTGAAAATGTTTAAATCGAAAAAAAAGAAATTAGTAATTGTAAAAAACGGTGATCATAGTTTGTCTTCACCCAAATGGCTTAAAATATTGAAAAGAGAATTAAAATTAATAATTAGCTAACTTTTTGTATTTTTGTTTTTGTAGAAATTGGGTTTTTAAGTTTATCTATCATTTCTTTTGGGCAAACCTGTACAAAATTCTTTAACTCGTTCTCAAAATCATCAATTATTTTTTTTGACAAATTAGATCCAGTTTCATTACTATGTTCGAGTACTAATTCTTTTAAAAATTTTGACCAATATTCAGTCTCTACATTTTGCCATACAACTGAGTCGGGGTTTACTTTTTTTTCAAATTCTTTTGATTTATCATAAATAAAAGCCATACCCCCTGTCATACCAGCTGCAAAATTATCTCCAACATCTCCAAGAATTACTGCCGTTCCACCTGTCATATATTCACAACCATTTGAGTCACAACCTTCGATAACAGTTATTGCACCAGAATTTCTTACTGCAAATCTATCCCCGGCTTGACCGGCTGCAAAGAGTTTTCCTGACGTTGCACCATAAAGAACTGTGTTACCAATAATAGTATTCTCATTTGATATCAAATTACTTTCATCAGGAAGTTTTATTGAAATGGTGGCTCCTGATAAACCTTTACCAACGTAATCATTTGCATCACCTTTTAAATTAAGTTTAAGTCCTTTAGCTGTAAATGCCCCAAAAGATTGTCCAGCTGAACCTTTAAAATCAAGAGTTAAAAAATTTTCCTCTAATTTTTCATAGCCATATTTTTTATACAAGTGATGTGAAATTCTAGTACCCACAGCTCTATTCGTATTTTGAATTAAAAACTCATTATTTATTTTCTCAGAGTTATCTAAAGCCTTTTCTATTTGAGGCCAAATCTCTTGATCCAGCGTATCTGGAACTTCGTTAATTTCTGATATCTCGCAGTACCTCTTGTTATTACCAGGGTCTGCTTGTACAAATAATGGATTAAGATCTAAATCATCTAGATTGGGCGAGGCTTTACTTACTTGCATCAATAAATCTGTTCGACCGATAACTTCATTTAAGGATTTAAAACCAAGTGAAGCTAAAATTTCTCTTACCTCTGTAGCGATAAACGTAAACAAATTTACTACTTTATCAGGAGTCCCAGTAAATTTTTCTCTTAGTTTTTCATCTTGTGTACATACTCCTACAGGACAAGTATTTGAATGACATTGCCTTACCATAATGCAACCCATCGCCACTAAAGCAGTAGTTGCTACACCATATTCCTCTGCACCCATCATAGCTGCAATAACAACATCTCTTCCCGTTTTAATGCCTCCATCAGTTCTTAAAGTAACTTTGTGTCTTAGATTATTTAATGTCAAAACTTGATTTGCCTCTGTAAGTCCCATTTCCCAAGGAATGCCTACATATTTTACACTCGTTTGTGGTGTAGCTCCAGTTCCTCCATTATGTCCTGAAATTAAAATTATATCAGCTTTAGCTTTAGCCACTCCAGCTGCAATAGTACCTACGCCTGATGACGCAACTAATTTAACTCCAATTCGTGCCTTTGGGTTAATTTGTTTTAAATCATAAATAAGCTGAGCTAAATCTTCAATTGAATAAATATCATGATGTGGAGGTGGAGAAATTAATGTTACGCCTGGCGTTGAATGTCTTAGCTTAGCAATTTCATCTGTTACTTTAAATCCTGGTAATTGACCACCCTCACCAGGTTTTGCACCTTGAGCAATTTTAATCTCAATTTCATTACAATTGTTTAAATAATTTATAGTTACACCAAATCTTGCAGATGCGATTTGCTTCACTCTCGAATTCGCACTATCACCAGTGTCCATGATTTTGAATCTATTTGCATCTTCACCACCTTCTCCGCTACAGGATGCACCTTTAATCCTATTCATCCCAATAGCCAAAGTTTCATGTGCCTCCTTAGATAATGCTCCATGAGACATACTTCCACTACCAAATCTCTTTAATATTTTTTCTATCGGTTCAACCTCAGAAATTTGAATAGATGGGCCTAATTTTTTTTTTCTAAAATCAATCAAATCCCTTAAATTAATTGGTGGCAAGTTATATATTCCCTCAGCATATTTTTTATATGCTGAATAAGAATTTGACCCCACTGCACTCTGTAATAAGTGGATTAATCTACCTTGATATTGGTGAGTTTCTCCATTTTTTCTGTATCTATAAATACCACCAATAGGCAAAACCGTATCAGTACTCTCAAATGCTTCTTTATGTATTGCACGTATTTTTTTTTCAATTCCTGACAATCCAATACCAGAAATTTTTGAGGTAACTCCTGGAAAATAATCATCAACTATTGATCTGCTTAGACCAACAGTCTCAAAATTACATCCACCCCTATAAGAACTTAAAACAGAGATACCCATTTTTGACATGATTTTTAATAATCCTGCATTCACTGATTTGATGTACCTTTCAACACATTCATCAAAACTATACTGACCAAATAACTTTTTCTCATGTCTTTGATATAAACTATCAAAAGCTATATATGGATTAACTGTAGTAGCTCCAACTCCTATCAATGTTGCAAAAGAGTGGGTGTCTAACGCCTCACCAGATTGAACATTAATTGAAACATATCCCCTCAATTTTTTCTCAATTAAAAAAGTATTAATCGCTCCAACGCATAACAACATTGGCATAGGCATTCTCTTATCCGAAATATCTTTGTCACTTAAAACTAATTGTGTCACACCCTGTCTAACAGCAATTTCTGACTCTTTTTGGATCCTTTTAATAGAGTCAAATAAATTTTTCTCATTCGAAAAAGTACAATCTATAGAAACAGAATTTTTGCCAAAAAAATTAATAAATTTATTAAATTGTGAATTCGATAATACTGGGCTATTCAAAACATAAATATTTTCTTTCGTTAAGGTATCAAAATCTAAAATATTCCCAAGATTACCAAATCTAGTTTTCAAACTCATAACTTTATTTTCTCTTAGAGAATCAATCGGTGGGTTAGTCACTTGGCTAAAGTTTTGTCTAAAAAAATGATAAAGCGGTCTGTATTTATCTGATAAAACTGCTAGAGGCGTATCATCACCCATAGAACCTGTCGCTTCTTTGGCGTCTTCTGCCATTGGATGTAAAATTAGCTCTAAGTCTTCTAAGCTTATTCCAAAAGTGTGTTGTCGTCTCCTTAGATCTTCGCCATCAAAATTATATTTCTCGTTTGAAATGGACAATTTTTCATCTAAATCTATTATCTGAGAATTAAAATGTTTATATTCTTTTGCCAAATAGTCTTTAATTTGGTTATTGGTAAATAATTTACCTTTTTCAATTCTAACCCCAATTATCTCACCCGGACCTAGTCTACCTTTTGATAAAATTCTTTTTTCATTTAATTCAATCATTCCAGTTTCAGATCCAGCAAATAGAAATTTATCTTTTGTTATTGCGTACCTTAAGGGTCTTAAACCATTACGGTCATTTGCTGCAATAACCCATTCATTGTCTGTTGCAGCAATTGCTGCAGGACCATCCCAAGGTTCCATAGTGCTATTTAAAAAATTAAACAGTTGTTGATGGTTTTTTGGAAGAGTTTTATTTCTTTTTGACCAAGCATCAGGGATCATCATTAATTTTGCTAAAGGCGCAGGTTGACCTGATTTATTTAATAACTCAAAAACATTATCTAGGGCTGCAGAATCTGAAACTCCTTTTTGTATAACTGGCTTTAAATTTTCAATATTTTCAAAAAAAGGACTACTCATCTCTTGTTCATGAACTCTCATCCAGTTTTTATTTCCTTTGTAAGTATTAATTTCACCATTATGGGCGACTGCTCTAAACGGTTGAGCCAAACTCCAGCTCGGAGCGGTGTTAGTTGAAAATCTCTGATGAAAAATTGCAAATCTTGAAATAAATCTCTCATCCTTTAAATCCAAGAAAAAATCTGAAATAGCCTCAGCTAAAAACATGCCTTTATAGATAATTGATTTAGCGCTTATTGAACAAATATAAAAGTTATTTAATGATAAATTGAATGCTTTATTCTCAATTTTTTTTCTTGTTTCATAAATTTTTCTCTCAAGATCTTTATCAAGTAGATTTTTATTATTTGCTTTGAAAAGCACTTGAATTATCTCTGGCATAGTTTGAAGAGCCTTTTCCCCTAAAACTTTTGGATTAACAGGCACCTGCCTCCAACCATAAATACTAAAATCATTTTTGGTTAACTCACTTTCTACAATGGTTTTACAGCTTTCCTGTGAAGCATAATCATTCCTGGGTAAAAAAATCATCCCAACACAAATATCAGAACCATCGTGTGTGTGACCTGTAACTTCTATTTTTTCTACAAAAAAATTTTTAGGTATTTCTAAATGTATTCCTGCCCCATCACCCGTTTTTCCATCAGCATCAACAGCACCTCGATGCCAAACAGCTTTTAAAGCTTCAATTCCATACTCTACAACTTCTCTTGATTTTTTTCCCTCTGTCGATGCAATTAACCCTACACCACATGCATCATGTTCCATTTCTTTAGAGTAAACATTATTTTTAGTGAGTAAATCTATATTTTTTTTATAAGTACTCATTATGCAACTTTTGATTTTTTTAATTCTATATTCTCAAGATAAGACTTAATTGATGACGCAGCATCTCTTCCATCTTTTATTGCCCATACCACTAAAGATGCACCTCTTACAATATCTCCAGCAGCAAAAACACCTTTGATATTTGTTTCCATGGTATCAAAATCAGCTTTTATTGTTCCCCATTTTGTAACTTGTAACTCTTGTGCTTCAAATAATAATGGCAAGTTTTCAGGATCAAATCCTAAAGCTTTTATTACCATATCTGCTTTAATTTCAAATTCAGATCCTTGTTTAATTTCTGGTCTTCTTCTACCTGAGTCGTCTGGATCTCCAAGTTGGATTTGATCTACAATTAATTTTTCGATTTTATTTTTTCCTTTAAATTCTTTGGGACTAGACAACCAAACAAATTCAACACCTTCTTCTTCTGCGTTAGCTACTTCTCTTGCAGATCCAGGCATATTATCTTTATCTCTTCTATACAGGCATTTAACTGAGTTAGCTTTTTGTCTTACTGAGGTTCGTACACAATCCATTGCTGTGTCCCCACCTCCAATAACTACAACATCTTTACCTTCAGCATTTAATATACCTTTATCGAATAAATCAACTTTGTCTCCCAATCCTTTTTTATTTGATGCAGTCAAAAACTCCATAGCAGGAAAAATATTATCTAAGTCGTTCCCTGGCAGATTAATCTCTCTTGGTTTATAAACTCCAGTAGCAATTAAAATTGCATCATGTCTTTTTCTTAGTTGCTCTAAAGTAGCATCCTTACCAACTTCAAAATTTTGTTCAAATTTAATTCCACCATCTTTCAACAATTTGGTTCTTCTCTCGACTACATGTTTTTCTAGTTTAAAATTTGGTATACCATAAATTAACAAGCCACCTGCTCTGTCATATCTATCATAAACAGTGATTTGATATCCATTTTTCCTAAGTTGTTCAGCGGCTGCAAGTCCAGCAGGTCCCGCACCAATTATTCCAACACTTTGATCTTTTTCATGTTTGACTGAAATTGGTTTTACCCATCCATTCTCCCATGCACTATCTGTAATATATTTTTCGACTGATCCAATTGTAACAGTGCCATGGCCTGACTGCTCAATAACGCAGTTACCCTCACACAATCTGTCTTGTGGGCATATTCTACCACAAACCTCAGGCATATTATTTGTGCTTTGAGATAATTCGTAAGCTTCTCTTAATCTGCCTTCAGCAGTCAATTTGAGCCAGTCTGGTATATTGTTACTTAACGGACAATGGACTTGGCAAAAGGGAACACCACATTGAGAGCATCTACTTGACTGCTCTTGTGCTTTTTGAGTTATAAATTCGTCATAGATTTCATTAAAATCATCTTTTCTATTATCTACTCCTCTTTTAGGTGGAGTTTGTTGACCTATTTTGACGAATTTTAGCATTTTATCAGTCATATTTTTTTAAATTTAAGGCAAGATATACATTGTTTTTATTAGTAAAAGAAATATATAGGTCAGTCACTTTGACCTAATTTTAACAATATTTAGCTTAAAACCTACTTAATCTGATTTTTGCATATCTAATATGATTAAATCGAATTGTTTAAAATGAATATTTTTTAAGTTACGACACTTAAATGTTTCGAGATTTTATAGAAATTTTAATTCTTTCTTCGATTCAGGGTATCTCTGAATTTTTACCCATAAGCTCATCAGCTCATTTAATATTGGTATCAAATTTTTATGATTTAGAGACAAGTTCTTTGTTGATAGATATAAGTTTACATTTAGGCTCATTAATTGCGGTAATTTTTTTTTTTAGAAAAGAACTATTTAATCTAAGAAATAATAATAGGTTATTAAGTTTAATAATTATTGGCTCTTTGCCTTTAATGCTATTCGGATATATTTTGTACACAACAGAATTTATTCATCTTCTAAGAAACACAAAAGTAATTGCATCAACAACATTGTTTTTTGGATTTATACTTTTTTTTGCTGATCAAAGAAAAACTGATAGATCTATCTCATCAGATCTGAATATTAAATCAGTTTTATTGATAGGTTTATTTCAAATTTTAGCATTAATACCAGGAGTTAGTAGAGCTGGAATAACAATTACGGCAGCAAGATTTTTAAACTTTAATAGAATTGACTCTAGCAAAATTTCTTTTTTATTATCTATACCTGCTTTGGCAGGTGCAAGCTTTCTAGGTTTAAGAGAAGCTTTTGAACAATCAATAGAAATAAATTATTTATTATTAATTGCTGCCTTCTTATCCTTTATGTTTTCATTTTTTACAATTAAATATTTTCTTAAATTTATTAATAAAATTTCTTTTAACATATTTGTAGTATATCGAATAATTCTTGGCTTAATTTTATTTTTAATAATATATACTTAGCTTGTTTTCTTAATTAATGGAACTAATTGGGATAATAAGACCCCACTTAATATGAAAAAGCAACCAAGTAGATTATTAATTCCTAATATTTGATTTAAAAGAAACCAAGCAGCGATCGTTGCAAATACACCTTCCAAGGAAAAAATTATTGCTGCTGGTGCTGGTGTTATGTTTCTTTGGGCATAAATTTGCAAAACAAATGCAAAACCACCCGATAGAATTCCAGCATATAAAATTGAATCTATTTCGTTCAAAATATTTTCAATTACAAATTCTTCAGAAAATAAACCTATAGTAAATGAAAATAGTGCAACTAGTAGAGTTTGAATTGCACCGATCGTTAATGGTAGATTGTACTTTTTAATAATCATGCCAGTAAAAATAATATGTGTACTCCAAAATAAAGCTCCCAATATCACAAGAGTGTCACCCAGTCTTACAGTTGCATCTTGAAAATTTGTTAACAAATATCCACCAATCAAACATAAAATTACTGATGGCCATACACTCCAATGTAAAAAATCTTTTTTACAGATGAAAATAATTATGGGGACCATTGGTACATAAAAAATCGTAAAAAAAGCAGCATTTGCTACATCGGTGTAAAGTAACGCAACCTGTTGTAATGCTGAGCCTAAAAATAATGACACTCCAATTAAAAAGGACAGAATAATGAATGTTTTCGTATCAAATCTAAATTCCTCTTTTAGTTTTTTTGCTTCAAATAATAATGCTAATGGAATAATTGCTAGAAAACCTACAAAAAATCTTACAGAATTAAAAGTGAATGGACCGATGTCATCCATACCTGTATCCTGTGCAATAAATGTAGTCCCCCAAATGAAAGTGCATAATAATGCACTAAATAATGAGAGAGTTTTTGACATATTCTTTATACAGCTAATTTATAAGCAAAATTTTTTCCAAGATTATCTTTTAGATCGTTGTTAAATCGAGCAGCTTCGGCTCCATCAATTATTCTATGATCATATGATAAAGATAAAGGTAGAATTGTTCGCGTTATAAACTTTCCATCAATAAAAATTTGTTTTTTTTGAGATTTACCAACCCCTAAGATTGCGACTTCAGGATAATTAATAATTGGTGTAAAAAAAGAACCACCAATACCTCCCAGACTCGTTATAGTCATGGAACCACCAAATAATTCTTTTTTGTCAATTTTAAGATTTCTGCATTGATCACTTAATTTTTTAAGCTCAGTACCTATTAAAGTTATGTTCTTGTTATCAGCATTTCTTAGTTTTGGTACCATAAGCCCATGCTTCGTATCCACAGCTATTCCAATGTGATAATACTTTTTTTGAGTCATTTTTCCTTTATCAATTTCATCAATAGATGAATTAAAATTTGGAAATTTTTTTAGTGATGCAGTTAAAGCTTTGACAATAAAAGCTAAAGGAGTAATTTTTTTTTTTTCTCCTGTGTAAATATCTTTAAGAGAAGTTCTAAACTCCTCTAATTCTGTTATATCTGCCTCGTCATGATTGGTCACATGAGGAATATTGGACCAAGAATTCATAAGATATTTAGATGAAAGTCTTTTTACTCTTGGAATATCCTTTATTTCCGTTTTTCCAAATTCAGAGTGAGGATACTCTAGTTCTATTGTTTCATCTTTCTTGAATTCTTTTTCAATATTTCTCTCAGGCGTTCTTGCAACAAATGACTTAATATCACTTTCGGTTACTCTTCCTAATCTTTCACTGCCTTCAACTTTACTAATATCGATACCGAGTTCTCTAGCAAATTTTCTAACTTTTGGTGAGGCTGAAGTTTTTTTTGAAAAATCTTTTACGATGATATTTTTTGGTCCAACTTCTTTTTCAATTTCTATTTTTTTTTCTTTGATGTTTTCTTTTTTAGTTGATTGTATTTCTTTAGTTTCTACATTGTTGTCTTTTAATTCAATTTCTAAAATCTTACTACCCTCAGAAACCTTATCACCAACTTTTAAGTTTAATTCTGTAACTAATCCATCATGTAATGAGGGAATTTCAACACTCGATTTATCGCTTTCAATTGTGATTAAAGGATCATCTTTTTTAATCTCTTGACCTTTTTTGATTAAAATTTCAATAACTTCTACATCTTTGAATTCACCAATGTTTGGAACTTTTATATCTTTTTTTGACATTCTATAGTTTTGTTGGCATAGGTTTATCAGTATCAATCTTATACTTTTTAATTGCTTCTTTAGCATATTTTGATGCAATAAGCTGTTCCTTAGCTAAAATGCTCAACCCATATGTTGTGATATGTTCCTTATCAACCTCAAAAAATTTTCTTAACTCTTTTCTTGTATCACTTCGTCCAAATCCATCTGTTCCTAGTGAATAAAAACTTTTGTTTACATAAGGTCTTATCTGATCGGAGTTCATTCTCATATAATCAGAGGCTGCTAAAATTGGCCCTTCGGTGTTACCCAAACATTTTTCTACATAGCTTTTTTTAGGTTCTTTATCAGGGTTTAGAAGATTATATCTCTCTACCTCAAGACCGTCCCTTCTTAATTCGTTAAAGCTTGTTACACTCCAAATTTCACTATCGATTTGATATTCATTTTGTAATATTTCTGCACCAGCTATCATTTCTCTTAATATTGTGCCAGATCCAAGAAATTGAATTTTAGTTTTTTTATACTTATTAAACTCCTTTATTTTGTACATTCCTTTTAAAATACCCTCCTCACATGATTTATCTTTTGGCATTTCTGGATGAGGATAATTTTCATTCATGGTTGTAATATAATAAAAAATATTTTCTTTTTTCTCATGCATTCTTCTTAAACCTTCTCGAAAAATGACTGCAAGCTCATAGTGAAATGTTGGATCATATGATCTGCAATTAGGAATAGTCGAAGCCATTATGTGGCTATGACCATCTTGATGTTGTAAACCTTCTCCAGCAAGAGTTGTTCTTCCAGCAGTAGCTCCAATTAAAAATCCTCTGGACTGACTATCTGCACCTGCCCAAGCAAAATCTCCAATTCTCTGAAAACCAAACATTGAGTAGAAAAGATAAATTGGGATCATTTCTATATCATGGTTGGTATATGAGGTTCCTGCAGCTATCCAAGATGACATTGCTCCAGCTTCATTAATTCCTTCTTCTAAAACTTGACCGCTCTTTTCCTCTTTATACGAACTTAGTTGAGCAAAGTCCTCTGGCTCATATTTTTGTCCCTCATGTGCATAAATTCCTATCTTTTGAAAAAAACCTTCCATTCCAAATGTTCTAGCTTCATCAGGAATGATTGGGACCAGTCTCGGTGCAACATTTTTATCTCTCAAAAGATTTGTCAACATTCTAACTAATGCCATTGTGGTCGACATTTCTTTTTCACCTGTAGAAACCTTCATATTATCGAAAATATCTTTTGGAGGTGCTTTAATAGGCTTTGCATAAGTAGTTCTCTCAGGAATAAAGCCACCCAACTGAAGTCTTCTTTCTTTAATGTATTTTATTTCAGGAGAATTTTGATCTGGCTTGTAATACTCAATATTTTTGACCTGCTGGTCTGTTAATGGAACATCAAATCTATCTCTATAATACATTAAGTCTTCAACATCTAATTTTTTAGTCTGATGGGTTGTATTTACGCTCTCACCACTTTTACCCATACCATAACCCTTTATAGTCTTAGCAATTACTACAGTGGGACTAACGACATTTTTAGATGCTTTGTCATATGCTGCAAAAACTTTGTGAGGATCATGCCCACCTCTATTTAATCTCCAAATATCCTTATCTGAAAGACTTGAGACAAGTTCTGAAGTTTCTGGATATTTTCCAAAAAATTTTGCTCTAACGTAAGCTCCATCTCTTGCTTTCATTGCTTGATATTCTCCATCAACTGTTTCATTCATTGTCTTAATAAGGTGGCCTGTTTTGTCGTTGGCTAACAGTGAATCCCAATATGAACCCCAAATTACTTTAATAACATTCCATCCGGCTCCTCTAAAAATTCCCTCTAATTCTTGTATAATTTTTCCATTACCTCGCACGGGACCATCTAATCTTTGAAGGTTACAATTTATAACAAATATTAGATTATCTAAATTCTCTCTAGCGGCTAAACCAATTGCTCCTAGAGACTCTGGCTCGTCCATTTCGCCATCACCTAAAAATGCCCAAACTTTTCTACCTTCATCCTTAATTAGTCCTCTATTAATCAAATATTTCATATATCTTGCTTGATAAATCGCTAACATTGGTCCTAAACCCATAGAGACTGTTGGAAATTGCCAAAAGTTTGGCATTAACCAAGGATGTGGATATGAAGATAAACCACCAGGTTTAACTTCCTGTCTAAAACTATCCAATTGTTTTTCATTAAGTCTTCCCTCAAGAAATGCTCTAGCGTACATACCAGGTGCACTGTGGCCTTGAAAATAAACAAGATCTCCTCCGAATTTATTATTTTTTGCCCTCCAAAAATGATTCATTCCAACATCATATAAAGTTGCAGCAGATGCAAAGGTTCCAATATGACCTCCAAGTTCAGGAAATTTTTTATTTGCCCTTACTACCATTGCAGCAGCATTCCATCTAATTAATGATCTAATTCTTCTTTCTATATTCTGATCACCACTCGATTTCTTTTCTTCACTTACAGGAATTGTATTTATATAGGGAGTATTTTGTGTGTATGGGATATTGGCTCCCTCCATATAAGCTTTATTGATCAATTCCTTAATCAAATAGTGAGCTCTATGATTACCATCTTTTTCAATAACATCTGAGAGAGACTCTAACCATTCACGCGTCTCTAAAGGATCAATATCACCTTCATTTACAACTTCAATTTTGCTAGGTTTTTCTTTCTCAAATTTTGGAATTTGCTTTTCTTGTTCTTTATTTTTTTTTAAAGAATTTTCTGCCTCTATAATTAAATTTTCAGTATTTTTTGGAACCTCTTCTGATTTAGACAATTTTTCATCAGGGCCTGATATACTGAGAAGCAAGTCCCCTTTTGAAACTTTATCACCAACTTTTACTTCTATGTTTTCAACTTTGCCTGAAAAAGTTGATGGAATTTCAACACTAGATTTATCACTTTCAATAGTGACCACTGGATCATTTTTTTTAATTTCTTGACCCTCTTCGACAAGTAATTCAATTACCTCAACATTTTCAAAATCGCCAATGTCAGGAACTAGTAATTTTTCAGTCATTTTTTATGTTTTATACACTATAAAAATTTAGTGAATTGAAAATTTTAACACATTCTGTCCTATTTTTTGACACTCTTTTACTCTTAAATGCAAAAATGTTTAAAAAGATACTAAAATTACTTATTCATTCAAATGATAATACACACGTGGACGCTAAAATGTGGATACAAAAAATATTACTAGAGGGGAAATACGGAAAGATAAATTCCTAAATTCTTTCAACACATAAAGCTATACCCATTCCACCTCCAATACAGAGAGTTGCACAACCCTTACTTTTTTTTTGTCTCTTCATTTCATGTACTAAAGTTACAAGTATTCTTGCTCCTGATGCACCAATAGGATGACCTAACGCGATTGCACCACCATTTACATTAACTTTGTTTGGGTCAACACTCAACTCACGAATTACAGCTATGCTTTGAGCTGCAAAAGCTTCATTAATTTCAAATAAATCAACCTCATCTAAATTCCATCCAGCTATATTAATTGCCTTGCGAACAGCTTCTATTGGCCCTAGACCCATTAAAGTTGGATCTACTCCAACTGATGCCCATGACACTATTTTTACAAGCGGATTGATAGATTTTTTTTCTGCTTCTTCAATGGTGGTTAAAAATAAAGCCGCAGCACCATCATTTATCCCAGAAGAATTTCCGGGTGTGACTGTTCCATTTTCCTTAAAAACTGTTTTAAGTTTTTCTAGATCAGAAATTTTTAGACCTATTCGTGGATGCTCATCTAAGTTTAGCAGGTTATTACCTTGGTTAATCTTAACTAACTCATCATCAAATTTGCTATTTTTGATTGCCTCTTCTGTTTTTTTTTGAGAATTTAGAGCAAACTCATCTTGTTCCTTTTTAGATATGTCAAATTTTTTTGCAATATTTTCTGCTGTAACGCCCATGTGATAATTATTAAAAGCATCCATCAATCCATCATTAATCATTGTATCTGTTAGTTTATCTTCTAAAATTTTTCTTTCATCTCTAAAAAAAATTGAATGTGGTGCTATTGACATATTCTCTTGTCCCCCAGAAATAACATTTAATGCCTCGCCCAATTTGATAGATTGATATCCCGATATTACTGCTCTTAATCCAGACCCACAAACTTGATTAATTATATGTGCTGGTTTTGAAATTGGTATTCCAGCATTTATTGCAGCTTGTCTAGCAGGGTTCTGTCCAGCGCCAGCAGTCAATACTTGGCCCATTATTACTTCATCTACCTCATCTGAACTAAATTTAGTTCGTTTTAAAGCTTCTTTGATCACTAAAGATCCAAGCTGATCAGATCTCATTTTTTTTAATGAACCTCTATAAGATCCTATAGGTGTCCTAACAGCACTAACAATCACTACTTCTTTTGATTTATCTGTCATTAATTTTTAAATTTATCTTATAATTAAAATATACTAAAAATTAATATAATGTATTTAAATAAAATTATAAATGCGCCTGTAGCTCAACTGGATAGAGCGCTTGGCTACGGACCAGGAGGTTCTGGGTTCGACTCCTAGCAGGCGCACCAAAAAATATAAATGTTTGATTGGCTCCTTAAATCTTCCCTGCAAATGTCTGTAATTTATTTTTTCATAATAATCTTTATTATTTTATTAATTTTAACTTTTATATTATAAAAATTCTATGACAAATAAATTTGAGCAAATTAGTCTAAAAACAGGATTTATGAAACACAATGGTGGAGTTTTATTTAGACAAATTTCTGAAAATCATTATGAGTTTAAATCTACAATAACAAAAAACCATCTAAATTCAGCTGGTATCACTCACGGTGGTTACCTTGCGGCTTTAATTGATGCTGGTGCTGGTTCAGCTGCTCACAGATCAGCTAAACCTTCACCATGTGTAACAATTTCATTGGATTTAAAATTTATTGGTACATCTAAAGTTGGAGATGAAATTATAGGTCATGTTAGAATTTTAAAAAAAACCAAAACACTTGTGTTTTTATTTTGTGAGCTTAAGTGTAACGACGAAATAATTACTGCCGCAAACGGTATTTGGAAAATCTTAAAAAATAAACCCATTAATATCTAGTGTGTATTTGACTAATTAGTTAAAGATGAAATATACCTAAAGAATAAATATTAATTGTTATATAAATTTTATATATGTGCTAAAATAAAACTGCTTATTTTTGAAATGAGAACTTTTTAACTTCCGATTCGGTCTTGTTTTAGTCTATTTTTGTTCTTTAGTGCTAACAATATCTGGTAGGTGAAAAAAAAAGTATACTAAACATAGAATGTCTAAAAATAAAATATCTGCAATTCTAGGTCCAACCAATACTGGAAAAACCCATCTTGCAATAGAGACAATGTTGTCTTTTGAAAGTGGTATGATTGGTTTTCCGTTAAGACTGTTGGCACGTGAGGTCTACGACAAAGTAATAAAAAAGGTAAACACTGACAAGGTAGCATTAATAACTGGTGAAGAAAAAATTATTCCATCAAACGCTAAATACTTTTTATGCACTGTTGAGTCTATGCCAATTGATAAACAATTGGACTTTGTTGCTGTTGATGAAATTCAAATGTGTTCAGATCATGAACGAGGTCATATTTTTACGGATAGACTTTTAAATATGAGAGGTGAAAAATTAACAATGTTTATGGGTTCAAATACAATTAGGAATATTATTGCCAAATTAGACGACGATGTAGAATTTATTAATAGAAATCGTTTGTCAAAACTTTCTTATTCTGGCCATAAAAAAATTTCAAGAATAGATCGAAAAACAGCTATAATTGCATTTTCTGCGGAAGAAGTATACGCAATTGCTGAACTTATAAGAAGACAGAAAGGGGGAGCCTCAATAGTTATGGGGTCTCTCAGTCCAAAGACTAGAAATGCTCAAGTTGAATTATATCAATCTGGCGATGTTGATTTTTTAGTTGCAACAGATGCAATTGGGATGGGTATAAATATGGATCTCAATCACGTGTATTTTTCAAATTTAAAAAAATTTGATGGAAAAAAATTAAGACGATTAAACTTATCCGAAATTGGTCAAATTGCTGGTAGAGCAGGAAGATATATGAATGACGGAAGTTTTGGTATAACCGGCCAATGTGGAATGATTAGCCCTGAGAATGTTGAATTACTCGAAAACCATAAATTTGAGGAGATTAGCTGTTTATTTTGGAGAAATTCAAATTTAAATTTTAATAACTCCACTTCATTAATAAAATCACTAGATGAAAAACCTCACAAAGAATGGTTGAGAAAAATATACGAATGTGAAGATGAAAAAGCCTTAAAGTTTTTTTTAAAAGACAAAAGTTTTGAAAATATCGAGTCCAATCAAGAAAAATTAAGACTTTTGTGGGAATGTTGTCAAATACCAGATTTTGTTAAAAAAACATACGGTAATCATTATGAGGTAATTAGAAACGTATTCAAATATTTAAACAGTAAAAAAGGCAAAATTTCTAACGATTATTTGCGATTACAGCTGATGAAACTTGATAAATTAGATGGAAATGTAGATTCTTTGTCAAATAGAATTGCAAATGTAAGAACTTGGTCATATGTTTCAAATAAAAATAATTGGGTAGAAGATCATAACTATTGGATAGAAAAAACTAAGTTATTAGAGGACAGACTCTCAGATAGATTACATGAGGAACTTACAAAAACTTTTATTGATAAACGTGCAAGTATTTTGGCAAGAGGTTTAAAGCAGGATATGGAGTTTGACACAAAAATTTTAGAAAATAATGATGTAATAATCGACAACCAGTTTATCGGTAAAATAAATGGTCTCAAACTAGAATTGGATTTAAAAAAAGGAGCCTTAGAAACCGACATTAAATCTTTAAAAAAAGCTGCTAGACAATCTGTAGGACCTGAGCTCGAGAAAAGAATAAAAATTATAATTGATACTGGTCTTGTTGAGCTTAGGAATGATTCTAAAATTTATTGGAATAACTCTGCGATTGGAAGGTTGACTGCTGGTAAAGATTATTTAAATCCTAATTTAGAATTAATAGTTGATGATATTCTAGAACAGAATCAAAAGCAAATATTATCAGATTTCATTAATAAATGGTTAAAAAACAAAATTGGTACAGTTTTGAAAAGTTTGATTGATTTAAAAAATATAAAAGAAAAAAATCCATCAACAAAAGCTTTAGCGTATCAACTTTATGAAAATAACGGTGTGATTAAAAGAGAACAAGTTTCGGAATATTTAGAAAAGTTAGATCAAGATGAAAGGAAAACTTTACGCAATATAGGAGTGAAATTTGGAAGATATCACGTGTTTTTGTATAAATTAATAAAACCTGATGCTGTTTCATTAAGAACGTTATTATGGAAAAATTATCATCAAAAATATTTCAATTTACGCCCTCCGACATTTGGTTTGAATTTTTTAAATGATAAGGATTTTAAAAATAAAAATTTCATGCTGTTATGTGGATTTGAAAAATTTGACACCTTTTTTGTTAGAATTGATATTCTTGAGAGATTGTTTATACAAATATTAAATTCAGATAATAAAGAGAAAAAAAAGATGATCAAAATGGTCCCAGAGATGATTAATCTACTAGGTTGTAGTAAAGAAAATTTTAAAAGGTTAATTAGTATGATGAACTATAAAATTTTTGAAAAAAATAGCGAACTTTTTTTCAAATATAATCCCCCTAAAAAAAACAAAAAGATTTTTTTAAAAAAACCTAATAAAGAAAGCCCTTTTATGGTTCTTAAGAATCTTAATTTAAACTGATAGATGTTTTTTAAAAAAAAAGAAAAAGTAGACATTAATAGTAATTTAATTGAAATATGTGCTCTTTTAATTCATGCAGCAAAAATTGATGAACACTTCTCTGAAAAAGAGGAAAAAATTATTAAACAAACAATGCTAAAAATTGGAGTAAAAAAAGATCATTTAGACGAATTATTTAACGAAGCAATAAAAATTGAAGATAATTCTAATCAAATTCTTAATTTCACAAAAGAGGTCAAAAATATGAATGAAGAAAATAAAATTCAAATTATTGAAGCTTTGTGGAGAATTATTTACTCTAACAAAGAGGCAGACATCTATGAGACAAGTTTAATGAGAAGGCTTGGAGGATTATTGTATGTTGACAATAAAGTAATGGGAGACATTAAAGAAAAGATAAAAAGTGAGAATTTATAATGACATATTTAGTTAATGATAAATGTATTAAATGTAAGCTAACCGATTGTGTTGATGTTTGCCCAGTTGATTGCTTTTATGAAGGTAAAAATATGCTTGTAATTAAACCCGATGAGTGTATAGATTGTGGCGTTTGTGAACCTGAATGTCCAGTGGATGCAATTCAAGCAGACACAGAGCCAGGGAGCGACAAATGGTTAGAGATCAACAAAAAATATTCTGAAATCTGGCCAAACATAAGCGAAAAAAAAGATCCACCTTCGGATCACGAAGAATATAAAGATGAGCAAGATAAGTTTGAAAAATATTTTAAAGAGAACATTTAAAAACAAATCAAAAAAAACAAAAAAAGTTACAAAAATAAAAGTTTCTAAAAGTGTAAAAAAAACACCTAAAAAAATTAAAAAAACAGTAAAACCAAAATTAAAAAGAGTTACTCAAAAAAAACAAAATAAAAATATTCCCAAAAAGACAGAATTAAAATCTGAAAACCTTAGGATTTCTAAAGGGACTGAGATTAAACCTGAGATAAAAAAGGTGAACAAACAAGCGACTGAAAAAAGAGAGTATAAAGTAAAGGATTATGTTGTTTATCCTAAACATGGAGTAGGACAGATATCTGAATTTAAAAAAATTAGTATTGGAGGAATCGATGTCGAAACGTATGTAATAAAATTTGAGAAAGACAAAGCTAATGGTATGGTTCCAGTCAATAAACAATCTCACCTTCGTCCATTAGCTACAATCAATCAAGTTAACAAGTCTATTTCGATTTTAAAAAGTAAACCAAAAATTAAAAGATCAATGTGGAGTAGGAGAGCACAAGAATATGAGGCAAAAATTTCCTCAGGTAAAATTTATGAATTAGCAGAAGTAGTAAGAGATTTAAATAAAGGAGATGATTTAATGGTCGACCAATCCTATAGCGAAAGGCAACTTTTTGAAAAAGCTTATGAAAGAATTTTATCTGAATTTAAAATAATTTTAAATTTATCTTTTGAAGATACCCAGAAAAAATTAGATAAAGCGCTTAAAAGAAACTTAGATAGCCAAAATAAACAAGAAACTACTGCAATCAAAAGTTCAGCACCTGAAATACAAGATGAGGAACCAATTTCAGAACACGATAATGACGAACCGGATGATAACTAAAAAAAACGCCTCTCACACATAACGTAATGAGAAGCGTTTTTAATAAAGAATACTAAGTTATTATCTTCTTCTTCTTTTTTTAGCTTTTTTCTTAGCTTTTTTCTTAGCCTTCTTTGCTTTTTTTCTTCTTTTAGCCATCTTTAGCTCCCTTTTTAGTTAGACGAATCAAAATTGATTCGTAATTACTTATTTTTATTTTTTTATATACGTTATGTCAATTCTTTAATTGAAGTTAAAATTTTTATTAAAATTTTTTAAATTCAAAAAATTTAATATAATTTTAATGAGTAAAAAAGTTAATGTTTATGCGCTTTATAATCAAATATTTAACTTAAATTAATAAAGTTTTTCTAAATCTTGTTTATAATTTTCTAAAATTTTTTTTCTTTTTAGTTTTAATGTTGGTGTTAACATTCCATTTTCAATTGTGAATTCTTCTTTAATCAATTTGAATTTTTTAATTTTTTCTGTAATTGACAAGTTTTTATTTACGTTTTCAATATAAAGTTGAATTTCTTTTTTATTTTCTTCGCTTTCAGTTACAATTAATGCTACTAAATAAGTTTTTTTATCTCCATAAACTAGACTTTGTTTAATTTTTTCACTTAAACATAATAAATTTTCAATTTTGGAAGGTGAAATGTTATCTCCACCAAGATTGACAATTATTTCTTTTTTTCTATCCGTTATTTTTAAATTTCCCTCTTTTGTAATTTCACCTATGTCTCCAGTATGTAACCAGCCATCTTTAATTACTTCATCTGTTTCTTTCTTTTTATTCCAGTAACCTAACATAATATTTTCACCTTTAACTAGGATCTCACCATCTTCAGCAATTTTTACTTTATTAGTTTTGAAAGGAGGGCCTACTGTTTCAATCTTAATTTTTCCGGGAATATTACAACTAACAACAGGAGAGGCCTCAGTTAATCCATATCCTTGTAAAGTTGGTAATCCTATAGAATTCAAAAATTCACCAATTTTTTGATCTAAAGCACCACCTCCGGAAACAAAGGCCTTTAATTTGCCACCAAATTGATTTTTAATTTTTCTTCTTACCAATTTTTCACAGAAAATATTAATTAAATTTTCTTTCAAACTTAATTTACCTTTATTTAGTTTTTTAATCCCGAGTGAGATGGTAGATGAAATCAACTTCTTCTTAAAACCCTTTTGTTTTGAGAAATTCATATAAATTTTACTGTATAAATTTTGATAAAATCTAGGCACTGCTGTCATTATTGTTGGTTTTGCAACCGACATATTGGATAATAATTTTTCCAGACTCTCAGCGTAATAAACTTTAGCTCCAAGTGATATTTGAACAAATTGAACTGCATGTTCATATGAATGAGATAATGGTAACCACGTTAGAAAGACTGGTTTTTCATTTTTAAATAAAGGTACTAAAATATCTAATGCTCCCTCACAATTGGATAAAATTCCTCCATGACTCAACATCACTCCTTTTGGGTTTCCAGTTGTTCCAGAGGTATAAATAATACACGCAAGATCATTTCTTTTTAGATTGGTATTTATAGAGTGTTGAATTTTAAAGTTCTGATCAATCATTATAGTATGCCAATCAGTAAAAATTTTTTGAAAAAAAACCAATTCTTCATCAAAGCTATCCATAGAAATAACTTTAATGTCTTTTGCTAAATATTTTTTAATTTTATCAAATTGTTCTTGGGTAGAGACAATACAAGCTTTTGGCATACAGTCTTTAATTATATATTCATAATCCTTATCAGAATAAGTTGTAAATAAAGGTACAGTCACTCCACCAGCATTCATAATTGATAAATCAGAGATTAGCCACTCTGGTCGATTTTCTGAAAGTAACAAACACCTATCTCCTCTAGATATTATCTTTTTTAAATAGGAAGATAATATCCTAACGTGTCCATCAACTACTCTCCATGAATAATTATTAGGTTGTCTTAATTCTGATAACTCATGTTCTTTTGGTTTTAAATTTGTCAAAAACGTAGACTCATTCATACTTATTTTTTTTGGTATATTTTTTTTAGATTGTCTAAAAAAAAGTTCTACAAGACTATTGATATTTTTTAATTCCATAAAAAATGGTGGGCGAAGAGAGAATCGAACTCTCACTTCTTGCGAAACACGATTTTGAGTCGTGCGCGTCTACCAGTTCCGCCATTCGCCCATAATTGTTTAATAATTTATTAAATAGTATAAGAACTAAAATTATATTAAAACCAAAAAATGTTTAATGATCTTTATAAAAAGTGTTTAAATTTAGCAGCACACAAAAGTTCAAAGTACTACTTAGCAATTGTATCTTTTGTTGAAAGTTCTTTTTTTCCTATTCCTCCAGACGTTATGATTATACCAATGGTGATCTCCAAAAAGAATGATTTTATCAAAATCTTTCTTATAACAACGTTTTTTTCTGTTTTGGGTGGTATGTTAGGTTATTTAATTGGAGCTTTCTTTTTTGATTTTGGATCACAAATTATGAATTTTTATGGATATGAAAATAAATTATCTAATATCAAAGAAAATTTAGTTAATAGTGATGGTTTTTATGCCTGGCTAGGTATACTTTTTTTAGCAGGATTTACACCTCTTCCCTATAAAGTTTTTACTATTGCAAGTGGCCTAATAAGTTTTAATTTTTTTATATTTATCGTTATTAGTTTGGTTTCAAGAGGGTTGAGATTTTTTATAGTCTCATACCTCTCTTATAAATTTGGGAATTTATTTACTGAATTTATGGAAAGGCACGGGTCAAAATGGTTTACAATAATTGGATTAATAATTGTTATAATTGGCTTATTGATTTACCTAATTATAAAATTTTATGTTTGATTTAAAAAATGAATACTATCTAAAAATTATTTTAATTATTAGCCTTACTGCGTTAATTTTTGCGTATTTCGTAGAACATATTTTAGGTCATCAACCGTGTAATTTATGTATTATTGAGAGAATTCCTTATGGGATAAGTATAATCTTAATCACAATGATTTTTATTATAAAGAAAAATCAAAAATTTTTAACTTTGTTGCTAATTCTTACCTTTGTCTTTTCGTTTACAATTTCTGTTTACCATTATGGAATTGAGCAAGGTTTTTTTCAAGAATCAACTGTATGTAATGCGAGAAATTTAACAGAAAATATGACTAAAGAAGATTTACTTAAAGAGTTGAGTAAAAAAACCATAAGCTGTAAAGATGTGACATTTAAGATTTTAGGATTATCACTTACAAGTATTAATATTGTAATAAGTTTATTATTTATTATAACTTTTATAAAAATTTTTATTAAATATGAAAAAAACAAGTAATAAAGTCGAAGAATTTATTAGAGTTGATCATGCAGGTGAAAGAGGGGCTGTCAAAATTTATGAAGGCCAGCTGTTGGCTCTAAATACAATTGTAAAGAATGAGAGTCTAAAAAAGACAATTGAAGACATGAAAGAGCATGAGATAGAGCATTGTCAATTTTTTGAAAATGAAATAAAGAAAAGAAATATTAAACCTACAAAATTTTTACCTTTATGGGACTTAATGGGTATAGGTTTGGGATTTGGATCAACGTTATTAGGAAAAAAAGCAGCGATGTTGTGTACTGCATCAGTTGAAGAAGTAATAGACAAGCATTATTTAGATCAAATTAATCAGTTAGGTCCAGAAGAAAAAGAGTTGAAAAAAAAGATAACTAAATTTAGACAAGATGAGCTAGATCATAAAGATATAGCTTATGAAGAGGGTGCTTCGAAAAAGGGTTTTTTCGCGATTATGGATAAGATAATTAAAACAGGTTCAAAAATAGCTATTCGTATTTCAGAAAAAGTTTAGAAATTAAGCCTCAAGCTCAACATCCCAATACAAATAATCCATCCAACTTTTGTGGAGATAATTTGGAGGAAAATTTTTCCCGTTACGATGTAGATCCTCTGTAGAAGGTTGATAAGGGTACTGACTTAATTTCATTCCTGATGTTTTTAAAAGTTTACCACCCTTTTTAACATTACATTCAGAACAAGCTGTTACAACATTATCCCAGTTTGTTTCTCCCCCTTTAGATCTCGGCAACAAGTGATCAAAAGTTAGTTCTTCACCACTGCCACAATATTGACAAGAGAATTTATCTCTTAAAAAAACATTAAATCTTGTAAAACTTGGTTTAGTTTGAGGCACAATATAATTTTTTAATGCAATAACACTTGGTAGCTGCATATTGAAAGATGGACTTCTAATTATTCTGTCATAACTACTTACTATAATAACTCTATCTAAGAAGACCGATTTAACAGTATCTTGCCAAGACCATAACGATAAAGGATAGTAGCTTAGCGGTCTATAATCTGCATTTAAAACTAATGCAGGACATTTTTCTAAAGAAACAATTTGTTCAGTAAAATTATTCATCAAGTAATAGTAGCTTAATTAAAAAATTATTTCAATAATTAGTGATTATTAAATTTTTCTAAAATATAATTTAATCCTACGCTAGAAGCTTCTACTGGGATATGATGTCCGCAATTTTTTATGAGCCGTGTTTCAACATTAATACTATTTCTAATAAGAAAATCCTTAGCTTCAAGTAAAAAGTGAGGTGAAACTATTTCATCTGCGTCACCGTGAATCATCATTATATCTGCATCAACATTTTTTTTTTTGATTAAATATTCTTGACTAATTATTTTTCCTGAAAAACCTACTATACAGCTATATCTTTGATCGGAGATCAAACCTAAGTTTAATGACATCATACACCCTTGGCTGAAACCAGATAAGCAAATTTTATTATTCTGTAAGTTAAACTCATTCTTTATTTCATTAATAAATTTATTTAGTTTGGTCTCTGCTTTTCTAGATTCATTTAAAATATATTCTGGGTCATCCTTTGACAAATCAAACCACTGATAACCTGAAGGATTTATTTTACACTTTTCATGACCATTTGGACAAATAAAAATTGTATTAGGCAAATGACGTTTCCAGCTTAAAGATAGCATGCTAATGTCTTGACCATCACCCCCATATCCATGAAGTAAAATTATTGCATTCTCAATTTCTAAACCATTCTCGGGTTTCAATATTATTGAATCAAGACAAAATGTCATAGTTTGTAATTAGTGTTTTTTTATTTTGAAAACACCCTACAATAAACAAATGATTTCTGGAATAATTTTAAAAGTGCTATCAATAGCGCTATTAATAGTCGTAGGGGTAGTCTTAATACTTGGAATTGGAACTTTATTCAAAGGTGGAGAGACAAGTAAAAAATATTCGAATAAATTAATGCAGTTGAGAGTAATATTACAATTTATTGCTATTATTGTGTTAGTAGGCTTTGCGTATTTTTTTAAAAACTAATTGTAAAGTTTAAGCCACTCAATAAAATTTTCCCCATTAAAATCTATTGAACCAATAACTCTACCAAATTCTTTTCCATCTTTATTTAGTAAAATTGTAGTTGGAATTCCTCTTAAAGCAAACTTTTTTGTTAAATTTATATTTTCATCAAAATATAAATCTAAATTTTTAATATTCAAATCATCAAAAAATTTTTTAGCTTTTTTAACATTATCCTGTCCGACATTTACAGGGAAAATTTTAAGGTTATTTAAATCTTTATTTAATTTCAGTAAATCTAACGATGGCATCTCCTCTTTACATGGAGCGCACCAAGTTGCCCAAAAATTTAGTAATAAAATTTTTCCTTTATAATTACTTAAATCTAGTTGGTTATTTTGATCATTTAAAATGGTTAAATTTGTATATTCTTTTAATTCTTTATTAATTATAAGGTTTTTAATATTTGGGGTTTCATTTGCAAACGTATTTGAAATTAAAAATATAAATATTACTAAAAATCTCATATTAAAAAGGTATAAATAATTAACATGGTAAAAAATAAAAACAATAAGGCAATTTGGAATAGTCGAATAAAAACAAAGACATCTGCACTCTATAAAAGATATGGGAGCTCAATTAATATTGATAAAAAACTTTTTAAAGAAGATATAATGGGATCTATCGCTCATGTAGAAATGCTTTTTAAACAAAAAATTATTTCTTTTAAAATTAAAAATAAAATTATTTACGGACTTAATAAAATTGAAAAAGAAATATTAAAAAATAAATTTGAATTTAATCAAGAATTTGAAGATATCCACATGAACATAGAAAAAAGACTCACACAATTAATAGGTGACGATGCTGGCTACATTCATACAGCTAGATCAAGAAATGACCAAGTTATTACAGATTTAAAGATATGGATGAAATCAGCTACACAAAATATAGATCTAACTTTAAAAAAATTGATTAAAACCAATCTCAGGATTGCTGAAAAAAATATTAAAACTATTATGCCTGGTTTTACTCATTTAAAAAATGCTCAAGCTTTATCTTTAGGTCATTACTTAATGTCTTATGTTGAAATGTTTACTAGAGATCGAAAAAGATTTATGAATAATTTGGAAAGTCTTAATGAAAATCCTCTTGGTGTATGCGCATTAACAGGAACTTCTTTTAATATAGATAGAAATTTTACAACAAAAAAATTAGGTTTTAAAAACCCTACAAAAAATTCAGTAGATACAATATCAGACAGAGATTTTGTTATAGACTTTTTATATAGTTGTTCTGTGTGTGCAATGCATATATCAAGAATAGCTGAGGAATTAATAATTTGGAATTCTGATGGTTTTAATTTAATAGATTTATCAGACAAAGTTGTGACTGGATCTTCAATAATGCCGCAAAAAAAAAATCCAGATATGCTAGAATTTTTGAGAGGAAAGACAGGAGGAATGTACGGTAATTTATTTTCGATGTTAACTGTGCTTAAAGGTTTGCCTCTATCTTATTATAAAGATCTTCAGGAGGATAAAGAGATAATCTTTAAAACTAATGATACTTTAATCAACTGTTTAAAAATTCTTGACGAAATTTTAAATAATTTTAGTCCAAATAAAAAAAGAATGATAGAATTGGCCAGAAGTGGCTATATTACTGCAACCGATTTAGCTGATTATATTGTTAAAAATCATTCTAAATCTTTTAGAGAAGCTTATCAAAAAACAGCTACTATCATAAATATGGCGGAGAAAAGAAAAAAAAAATTAGATGAATTAACATTATATGATTTAAGAAAAGTTGAACCAAATTTGACAGAGGATGTTTTAAAAATATTCGATTTGAAAAATTCTATAGATTCAAAGAAATCTTACGGAGGAACTGCTTTTGGTAATGTTAAAAAAATGATAATAAAATATAAGAAACAATTATGATAAAAAAATTTTATTTTTTAGTAATAATTTGCTTACTAGTAATGTCTTGTGGAAAACGGGGAGATCCTACCTATAAAGAACTAACTTCCAAAATACCTTATTATTTCACAAAATATTCATGAAATATTTAAATAAAAATTTTTTTGTTGAAGGTATCAAAGCATCTTATTTAGCCAAAAAATTTGGAACTCCGCTTTATTGTTATTCATTAAATAAACTAAAGAATAATATAAGGAATTTAAAAAATAATTTTAAAAAAATTGACCCTATTATATGCTTTTCTGTAAAATCAAATCCTAATACAAATCTGTTACGCGAAATTAACAAACAAGGTCTGGGTGCTGATGTTGTTTCAATTGGTGAACTAATGAAAGCCCTTAAAGCAGGAATAAAGCCAAAAAATATTGTTTTTTCAGGAATCGGTAAAACTAAAGTTGAAATTGAATATGCCATTAAAAAAAAAATTTTACTTATAAATGCAGAGTCTAAAAATGAAATTTTACAAATAGAAAATATTGCTAGAAAGCACAAAACCAAAGTTAATGTAGGAATTAGATTAAATCCAAATACTGACGCAAAGACTTTGAGTCAAATATCAACAGGAAAAAAAGAAAATAAATTTGGCGTTTCCGACAAAGTATTCCTGACACTTGTTAAATATGTGAAAAAATCAAAATATTTAAATTTGAAATGCTTAAGTGTTCATATAGGAAGTCAAATCTTAGACTCTAAACCGTATGAGAAAATGCTGAAGATGCTTAATAAAATTATAAAAAAAACCAAGTTCAATTTTGAATATATTGATTTAGGCGGCGGAATGGGAATTAGTTACAATGATGACAAGAAAACTTTAAATCTAAACAAATATTCTAATAGTATAAAAGAATTTTTAAAAAAAAATAAATCTAAAATTATACTAGAACCAGGTAGATCAATAATTGGTAATACAGGTGTTTTAATTTCAAAAGTAATTTACAATAAAGAAGGATACAAAAAAAATTTTATAATATTAGACGCAGCTATGAATGATCTTATGCGGCCAGCCTTGTATAATGCAAAACATCAGATTAAACCAGTTATAAAAAATAATGGTTATGCAAATAAAGTTTATGAGTTTGTTGGTCCAATTTGTGAGAGTACTGATAAATTTGGATCATACAAAAAATTTCAAAAATTAAAAGAGGGTGATTTAATCATAATTTGTGATGTTGGAGCTTATGGAATATCATTAAGCTCAAATTATAATTTAAGACCTAAGCCAGCGGAAATATTAATTAAAAAATCAAAAGCTAGTGTGATCTCAAAAAGACAAAAACTTATTGAAATAATATAAAGTTATCTGAATATGATAAGAAACTTTTTATTTTCATTTTTATTTTTTTTAGGAATTGTTTTTATATCAATAATTTTTTTACCCTCACTTTTGTTGCCACAAAAAATAACTTTATTTGGTGGAAAACTTATGGGTTATTGGTCTCAATATTGTTTGAAAATCATTCTATCAACTAAGATAATCATCAAAGGAAAAGATAATATGATAAATAACGAAAAATTTTTCATCGCTTCTTCACATCAATCAATGTTTGAAACTTTTTTTCTTCAAACCATTTTTAATTCACCAGTGTTTATTTTGAAAAATGAACTTATGAGAATTCCTGTTTTTGGATGGTATTTAAAAAAGATAGGCTGTATTTCAATAAAACGAGATAAGATAACAAAAGATAATCTTAATTTTTTTGAAGATATCTCAGAAACAATTGAAAATTCTAAAAGACCAATAATTATTTTTCCACAGGCCACAAGAGTATTACCAGAAGATCGACCACCCTTTAAAAAAGGAGCATCACGAATTTACGAAAAATTAAGCATTTTCTGTCAACCAGTTGCAATCAATTCAGGTTATGTATGGCCTAAAGAGGGTATAAAAAAAACTAATAAAGTAATTACTATATCAATACTTAAGCCAATTAGACCTGGATTACAAAAAGAAGAATTTTTACAAGTACTTCAAAAAAAAATTTACGACGAATTAGACTTAATTTGCTAACCTTTCATTGGCATTACAATAAAAATACTATCAAAATCACTTGGATCTTTAATTAATACAGGTGAACCAGTGTCATTAAAGTGCAATTCAATTTTCTCACCATCTAGCTGAGAAGCGACATCAATCAGATACCTTGAGTTAAAACTAATTTCTAGATCATGTTCAAATTTCGTTGCTATAGTCTCATTACCATCTCCGCTGTTTGTATTGTTGACAGACAGATTTAAGGTATCTTTTTTTAGATTAAATTTTACACCGTCCTTTTTATCTAATGAAACTGATGCAACTCTGTCTACTGAATTTAAAAATAATTTCAAATCGATCTCTAATTTTTTTTGATTATTTTTGGGTATCACTTGAATATAATTGGGGAATTTTCCATCGATAAGTTTTGAAATAAGAATGCTATTACTCAATTCAAACTTAATTTTTGACTTCATATTTGAAATTTTTACTTCACCATCATAGTTATCTAAAATAGAACATAATTGAAAAATTGTTTTTTTTGGTAAAATTATAGGTTCAAAATCAATTTGTTTTTCTAGTCTTATTTTGGAAATTGACATTCTATGGCTATCAGTTGCTACAGCGGTCAAATATTTTTTTTCATCAACTTCTGTTTGGTGTAAATATATGCCGCTCAAATAATGCCTTGTCTCATCATTTGAAATTGAAAACTTACACTTATTTAATAATTTTAAAAATCTCTTAGATTTAATCGAAAATTCATTTTGACTAAAATTTTCATCTGTTACAGGAAACTCCGAATGACTTATACAATTAAGATTAAAAGTGGATTTGTCTGACTCAAGATGTAACTTATTCTTATCATTTAAAGTTAAATTAATTTTTTTCCCAGAGGAAATTTTTCTTACTATATCGTACATTATAGACGACGTTGTAGTAGTTTTACCCTCCTCAAACACTTCAACATTATTAATTTGATGAATAAAAATAATATCTAGATCGGTTGCGGTTAAAATTAGTTTTGAATTATTAGCATTCAAAAGGATATTAGATAAAATTGGTAATGTTCCTCTTTTTTCTATAACCCCTTGACAATAATTTAATGCTTGCTGTAAATCCTGTTGGTTTACACTAAACTTCATTTTCTTTTGTATTATATAATATTTGGTTCTTTAAATTATTTATATTTTCTGCCATGTCCTTATCATTCTCTTTTAATCTTTCTATAGTTTTAACTGAATGTATTATAGTTGTATGATCTCTATTTGAAAATTCTCGACCTATTTCTGGTAAAGATTTTGGTGTAAGAATTTTTGTAAGATATATAGCAGTTTGTCTTGGTCTAACCAAATACCTTGATCTTCTTGAAGACAACATCTCATTCTTACTAATTTTGAAAAATTTGCACACTAAAGTCTGTATTAAATCAATGGTAACTTTATTTTCATTAATATTTAGTAAGTCTTTTAGAACAACCTTAGTTTCAGCCAAATTAGGTAATTTATTATAAATTCTTGAAAAAGATATTAAGCGATTAATAGCACCAACTAATTCTCTTATGCTATTAGAAATTTCAAGGCTTATAAAATCTTTAATTTCCTTTGAAATTTCAATCTTATCTGCATAAAGCTTATTTAATTCCTCAATTTTTTTTTCAATTATATTTCTTCTTAATTCAAGATCAGGTTTTTGTATATCTACAACTAATCCTCCAGAGAATCTGGATTTAATTCTTTCTTGAATTCTAGACAATTTGTTTGGAGATCTATCTGCAGATACTATAATTTGACTTCCTTTATCAAGTAAAGCATTAAAGGTATGAAAAAATTCTTCCTGCATAGCTTCTTTTCCGTTCATAAATTGAATATCGTCTATCAATAATATATCAGTGTTTCGAAAATATTCTTTAAATCTTACCATATCGTTTGCTTTTATTGATTTGATAAATTGATACATAAAACGTTCTGCTGGAATAAACATTACTTTTTTTCTTTTTTTTAATTCAAAACCTATAGAATTTAAAAGATGTGTTTTACCCATCCCAACACCACCATAAATATACAAAGGATTATATTGAGAAAGATTTTCGGTAACTTTCAATGAAGCTTCATAAGCAAGCTTATTACTGCTACCAGTCACAAAATTTTCAAATCTCTTATTATGATCAACACGATTATATTGTAAAAAAGAGTCCTTTAAAAACGAGATATTTTCATTTTTTTTCGATGAAATAACACCATTATATTGATTTTCTGAATTGATATTATTTTCAACAATTTTAAATTCTATCCTAATTAGATCTTTTTTAAAAATTTTAACAATCTGTAAGATTTGGTCCAAATATCTTGATGTTATCCAATCTCTAATAAATCTAGTTGGTACTGATATCAATATATAGTTATTGAATTCTTCAATAAAATTAATTTTTTTTAACCAACTTTCATAAACTTCGGAACCCATTTTTTCCTTCATCTCGTTTTGAATTAATTGCCAATCTAATTTATTTGAGCTAGATTTATTTAATTCAGGATTTTTGTAGATATTTTTCATATTTATGAAGAAAGTTTAGTAAGATCTATATTAAAAATTATTGCAACAAAATATTTTGTAAATTCAAAAAAAAATAAAATCTAGGATTGTGTATTACAAAAAAGATAAAAAAAAAAATTAAAATCTAGGATTGTGTAATATAAAAAAAAATTTGAAAAATTAAAATCTATGATTGAGTAAAATTTTTTATATAAAAATTTTTCGTATTGTTTTTTTATATTTAAATTTGTTAATAAAATTTATAATTGAATCCAAAGAGTTCGGGTTATTTACTAAATCTAAATGTTGTATAATAATTTGTCTTAATTACAGATTTTGTAGATCCTGAGGTTGTATCTCCTGGACACTTTAAAGATTTAAACTAAATAGATGATATTTTTTTCGTTATCCTGGAAATATTTCTAGAGGCGTTTTGTTTTTTTATTACCCCAGTCTTAGCAATCTTCATCAATTCAGAATTCAACTTAGGTAAGAATTTTAGAGCCTCTGACTTATCCTTTTTTTCTAACAAAATGTTCATTTTTTTTATTGCATTTTTATATCTACTTTTTCTGATTTTGTTAACAGATGTTTGTTTAGATATTCTTCTAATTCTTTTGATTGCTGATTTTGTATTAGCCATTTGCGCAGGGGTATAACTTGATAAATACTATCGGTCAATCAAATAATTCTTTTATTTTTGGCATAATTGACAAAAGAATGTTGATCTATTTGAAATATTTTTTTTTTGAATAATACCTTTACAATTTGTTCTTTTACATTGTAATCCCTCTCTTTGGTAAACCTTAAAATCATTTTGAAAAGATCCTTTTTTTCCTGAGAGGTCTTTAAAATTTCTTATTGAGGACCCTCCTCTTTTTATAGCATTTAGCAGTACCAATTTGGAGTTATTAAAAATTTTTTCACACTCTGCTTTATTGATAGATTTTCCCTTTTTAGAAGGATTTATCTTGCTTAGATAAAGAATTTCACTAGCATAAATATTTCCGATTCCGGATATAAAATTTTGATCAAGTAGAAAATTTTTTATATCTTTTTTTTTATCTTTTAAATTATTGTAAATATAATATGCGGTAAACCTTGAGTTAAAGGGTTCAGGACCTAGTTTTTCAAATCTTTTTTTGAGAGACTTATTGTCTTTAATAATCTCAAAAAAACCAAATCTTCTTGGGTCGTTATATACTAATTTAAATTGATCAAAAAAAATTTCAATATGATTATGTTTACTAGGTAATTTTGGAGAATTATAAAAACTCGTATTTGTCAAAATATTTTTTTTATTTCGTTCCAAAAGATGTATTGTGCCACTCATACCAAGATGAATTAACAACTTATTTCTTCCAGATAAAAAAAGGATTAAGTATTTTGAAAATCTATCGACTTTTAAAATTTTATGGTTTTCTAAAAATTTTTTGAAATTAACTGGTACCTTAAACCTTAAATTTCTATTCCTTACTATTACCTTTTTTATAGTTTTTCTTATTATTTTTTTATTAAGCGATTGTCTTACAATTTCTACTTCTGGTAATTCTGGCATTTCCTACTATATTATTTGTATAATTAAATTTTATGCAACAGTATCTCCAAAATAAAAAAGGACTAGTACAAAATGTCTTTAATCAAGTTTATGATCAATACGATCTAATGAATGACTTAATGTCACTAGGTGTACATAGAATATGGAAAAAAAACCTTTTAAATATGATGAACCCTTCTGCTAACCAAAAATTAATAGATGTTGCTTGTGGAACAGGGGATATAGCTAGAATTTACTTAAAAAGTGTAAGTAAAAATGCTGAGATAACTTGTGTCGATCCAAATAAAGGAATGATAAATATTGCTAAAAAAAAATTACCTAAATGTGAAAATCTAAAATGGTACATATCTTCTGCTGAAAGTTTGCCTGTTTCAAATAATTCTTTTGATTTTTATACAATTAGCTTTGGATTGAGAAATACAAAAAATATAAAAAAATCTTTGAAAGAAGCATACAGAGTTTTAAAACCAGGAGGTCGATTTTTATGTCTTGAATTTTCAAAAATTCAAAACACTAATTTAAATAAACTTTATAAGAAATATTCAAAGCTAATTCCAGAAATTGGAAAAATCGTTGTTGGAAAAAAAGAACCTTACCAGTATTTAATTAAAAGTATCGAAAATTTTGTTAATCAACAAGAGCTCATAGACTTAATGCAGGAAAGCAAATTTGATAAGTGTGATTATACAAATTTGTCTGGTGGTATAGTTTCAATTCATAGCGGCTGGAAGATATAATGATAAAAAAATTAATAACATTATTTAAACTTGGAAGAAAAGTCGCAAAATCAGATATTTTGGATATAACCGCAAAATTTCAAGAGCCACCTTTATCTATTAAAATTTTATTTAAAATTTTATCTTTCTCTTTTTCATCCAAAAATAATACACAATTAAACAATAATGAGGGAGAAAGGTTATCTAAATCCCTTGAGTCAATGGGTACAACTTTTATAAAACTAGGTCAATTCTTAGCAACAAGACCGGACATTATTGGCGAAAGTTTATCAAAGGAACTTGAAAATCTTCAAGATAGATTACCCCCATTTCCACAAGATAAAGCTAAAAAAATTATTAAAGATGATTTGGGACTCGAAACTTACAACTCAATTATTGAGTTAAGCAAACCTGTTGCAGCTGCATCTATAGCTCAAGTTCATAAAGCCAAAATAGACGATAATGGAATAATAAAAGATGTTGCAATAAAAATTTTACGACCTGATATTAAAAAAATTTTCAATGATGAAATTGATGCTATTATGTTATTTGCATTCTTAGTTGAGTCTTTAATAAAAAAAACAAAAAGATTGAAACTTGTAGAGGTAGTTTTTTTACTCAAAGAAATTACTAACCTTGAGATGGACCTGAGATTTGAGGCAGCTGCTGCAAATGAATATGCGGAAAACACAAAAAATGATATTGGTTTTAATGTACCGAAAATTTACTGGAATTATACTAGTGAAAATGTAATGACACTAGATTGGGTTGAGGGTATCTCAATTAGAGAAACTGATGAGTTAAGCAAAAGGGATGTAAATACAAAAAAATTGGCAGAAGATATTATCCAAAATTTTCTTAGGCATGCCGTTAGAGATGGTTTTTTTCATGCTGATATGCACCAAGGAAATATTTTGATAGATAATAATGGCCATATTGTTCCTATTGATTTTGGAATTATGGGCAGACTCGATAAAATGAGTAAAAGATTTTTAGCTGAAATACTTTTTGGTTTTATTCAAAGAGACTACAAGAAAGTTGCAGAAGTCCATTTAATTGCAGGTTTAGTGCCAAAAGATGTCCCAATAAATGATCTTGCTCAAGCTTTAAGATCTATTGGTGAGCCAATTTTTGGTCAAGCAGTTAAAGATATATCTGGTGGAAAATTATTAAAACAACTTTTTGATGTCACAGAAAAATTTAATATGCAAACACAACCACAATTATTAATGTTACAAAAAACAATGGTAGTAGTTGAAGGAGTAGCAAGAAAATTAAATCCTGAAACAAACATTTGGACTACATCTAAACCTATTCTTGAAAACTGGTTGAAAGAGACAAAAAACCCTATGACAACAATTAATGAAACAATCAATAGCACATCAGAAGTGTTAAAAAGATTACCAGAATTTCCAGAAATAATGGATAAAGCTAATCAGGCTCTTACCTTTTTAGCTAGTGGACAAATTCCTCAAAACTCAAATTCATATAATACATTGAACAACAAAAAATCTGAAATGATAGCTTTCAGAAATCAATCTATAATAGGTTTTTTATTGCTTGTAATTCTTGGCCTACTAGTATTTTAATTCATAAAATGAAAAATTTAGCTGATAAAAAAATTTTATTTATAATTTGTGGAGGAATAGCCGCATATAAAAGTTTAGAATTGATCAGATTATTTAGAAAAAATAAAGCTACTATAAGAACAATTTTAACAAAGAGTGCTAAAAAATTTGTAACTCCCTTATCAATCGTTTCATTATCACAAGGGAAAGTTTACGAGGACCTATTTAGTACAGAAAATGAGTTAGAAATGGATCATATTTCTTTATCAAGATGGGCTGATGTAATTGTTGTTGCTCCTGTAACTGCAAATACTATTTCAAAACTCGCCGCTGGAAACGCCGAAGATTTAGCTTCGACTGTTATTCTAGCATCTAATAAACAAGTTTACTTGGCTCCTGCAATGAATGTTAGAATGTGGGAACACAAATCTACTAAAGATAATTTGAAAAATTTGAGAAGTTATGGTTATAAATTTATAGGTCCTGTTACTGGCGATATGGCATGTGGAGAATATGGTGATGGCAAAATGTCTGATCCAATTGATATATTTAATGAAATCCAAAATTTTCTCACAACCATAAAAAAAAATAAAAAAATTAGAGCTTTAGTTACTGCAGGCCCAACGAATGAATACATAGATCCAGTAAGATTTATTTCAAATAAATCAAGTGGTAAACAAGGTTATGAAATTGCAAAATCCTTACATAAAAGAGGTTTTGATACAACTTTAATATCAGGTCCAACTAATCTAGATATTGATCAAGAAATCAAACTTATAAAAGTTGAAACGGCAGATGAAATGTTTAAAGCCACTCAACAAAATTTGCCAACAGATATTGCGGTGTTTTCTGCCGCGGTTTCTGATTTTAAGATCAATATAAAAAGTAAAGACAAAATAAAAAAGGAGGAAAACCTAAATATCAAATTAGAAAAAAATATTGATATCTTAAATTATATTTCAAATCATAATTCAATGAGACCGAAACTAGTTATTGGTTTTGCGGCCGAAACAAATAATTTAGACTTAAATGCTATAAATAAACTCAAAAACAAAAACTGTGATTGGATTGTTGCAAATGACGTGTCTAAAAAAAATATTGGTTTTGATAGTGATTTTAATGAGGTTACAATTCACTATAATGATTTTAAAAAGAAAAAAGAGACACTTTCATACAAAAAAAAATCTGAAATCTCCGAAGAGATTGTTGACAGAATTGTTACTCAGATGAATTAATGGTCAGAGTACTAATTAAAAAACTTGATCCTAAAGTTGCCATTCCATCTTATAAGACCAAAGGAGCTTCGGGCATGGACCTAATGGCCTTCGTGAAGGAAAAAATAGTAATTAAACCACAAACCTCAGCTTTAATTCCAACAGGATTATCTGTCGCTTTCTCTGAAGATTATGAGATACAAATAAGGCCACGTTCTGGCTTAGCGGCTAAAAATAACATTAGTGTTTTAAATACTCCTGGAACCATTGACAGTGATTACAGAGGTGAATTAAAAATTATAATATTTAATCATAGTAAACATGATTTTGTTGTTAATAATAATGACAGAATCGCACAAATGATTTTAACCCCTATTGCAAAGATGGAATTAGAGGAAGCAAATGAATTACCCAAAACTTTAAGAGGAGAGGGTGGATTTGGCTCAACAGGTAAATGAGTCAAAATTTGAATAAAAGCCAGGTTGCGAGATTCTCAAGACAAATAATCTTAAAGAATATTGGTGCTTTAGGTCAAAAAAAAATAATACAATCTAAAGTTCTTATCATTGGAATGGGTGGTTTAGGTTGTTCTGTTGCAGAATTTCTTACCAGAGCAGGTGTAGGTAGTCTGGGTATAATTGATTTCGACAATGTAGATATAACTAATATTCATCGACAAAGCCTTTATGATGTAAAAGATATAAACAAATCAAAAGTTATAGTGGCAAAAAAAAAATTGCGTAAAATTAATTCAAACACAAAAGTTAATTGTTACAAAGTTAAACTTAATGAAAGTAATATCAAAAATATTACAAGTAAATATGATTACATTATAGATGGATCAGATAACTTCAAAACTAAATTCTTAGTAAATGATTATTGTAAAAAAACAAAAAAATTTTTAGTGGTAGGAGCTATAAGTAAATTTGATGGACATATTTTTACTTTTAATTTTAAAAATAAAAACACCCCATGCATAAGATCTTTTTTCCAAGAAAAAGAAATCTCAGATGATATTTTAAACTGTGAATATGGAGGTGTTTTAGGAACAGTTGCTGGTATCATAGGTACAATTCAGGCTAATGAGATATTAAAAAAAATTTTAAACATCGGGAAAAATTTAAATGGATATATCCTTATACTTGATTTGCTAAATCTAAGTTTTAGGAAAGTTAAATTAAAAAAATTAAAGATATCGAAATAATGTATCAAAAAATAATACTATCACTTATTTTAATATTTTTTTATTTATCCAATTGTTTTGCAAATGAAGTTTTTCTATCTTTGAAAAAAGATAAGGTTAATGTCAGATATGGACCCAGCTTAGAGTCCCCTATAAAATATGTATATAAGAAAATAAATCTCCCAATAAAACAAATTGATAAAAATGAAAATTTTAGAAGGATTATTGATTTAAAAAATAATAGCGGCTGGATACATGTTTCGCAATTAAAACAGATAAATTCAATTATACCACTTAAGGATAAAATTTTATTTCAAAAACCATCTAATTTTTCAAAACCCCTGGCAAAAATTAAAAAAGGTAGAATATTAATTGTTAAAAGATGTAATGAAAATTGGTGTCAAATTAAAACATCCAAATTTAAAGGATGGATTAAAAACACCAATATTTGGGGAAAAATTAAATAACTTTTAATATCCAGTTATTTTTGTTGCGCGCAAACGTCTCTGATTACTGGTGTATTTGCACAATCACCGCATTTTGTTTTCTGCACAATACAACCATCATCAAGAACTTCAACATCAACTACTTTATCACATTTAGAACAAGTTGAAGAAATTGTAAGCCCGCATTTTTTACAATTATAGTTTTCAATTTGCATATAATTAAAATAATATTATGAAAAACGCTTTCAAGAAAAATCTGTGATAATAATTATCATTAGCACATTTTTTTTGATAATGATAATTATTATCAAGAATTATCTCGAAAAAAAAGAATTATGGTTTGATTAAAAATTTTTTTTAATTTTTCGACTTACTGGCCCACCATTTGTCTAAAATAAAATACCAAACGGAGTTAGCGATTGGTTCAACAATCGCGTCAGTCAATGCAATCATGAAAGAAACGTCGGCAACTAACATTAGAACAGTTATGGCTATTGCAAAGTGTCCGATTGTGTAGATTATTGTCCTGAGGATAGAACCTTTATTATTTTGGTAGATATTACCTGCTGCTTTAAATATTCCGCTAGTTATTTCCATTTTGTTCCTTAAAAGGGCTTTCTAGAACGCAAGCTACTAAGTGAATTCTAGCCTGTTCCCCACCATTAAAGAAATTATGATATTTTGTGTTGTTGGTTATCCAAACTTTACCATTAGCAGGGAGATGTTTTGCAACATTCTCGATTACCATCGAGCAACCCTTGTTAGTAATAATTGGTACATGCAGCCTACACTCTGGGTCTTTATGCCAGCTGAGCGTTGACCTTGGCTCTTTTAACAAAAGTCTTACTCTGCCCAGTTTAAATCTTTTACTTAATGTGTCATAAACTTCTTTAAAATAAGTATTTTCAAATTCAGGGATTAATTGTGTATATTTAGACTCATCTATATCAACATCTCTACAAACTTCTTTTCCAGTTTCATCTGCTATAGTCCAGTATTTACCTCGAATATTATTTCCTTCAATAGAGCTTTTATCATTTGGAATTTGATTTAACGATATTGCACCAAAATGTGTTACTCCAGGAGAGTTAAATTTTTTAGCTTTTAAAATTTTATCTAAATCTTCCCTCAATCTTATGATATCAAAATTAAGATCTGGAACCTCATAAAAATCATCGAAAGTTACTGATGGCATAAAATAATCATTTAGTTTTTGTTAATTTAATTTCAAGTCAAATCTGTCCGAATTCATTACTTTAACCCACGCTGCGATAAAATCATTAATGAATTTATCCCCTGAATCTTCACATGCATAAACCTCTGCTAGGGCTCTTAATTGAGAATTTGAACCAAAAATCAAATCAACTCTTGTCGCTTTCCATTTAATTTTTTGTGTCTTTCTGTCTTTACCCAAAAACGTTTGCTCTGACTCATCTTCTTCTTTCCAAGTTGTATTCATATCTAGTAAGTTTATGAAATAATCATTTGTCAGACTACCAGGTCTTTTTGTAAAAACACCATGTTCTGAATTATCATAATTAGTATCTAAAACTCTCATTCCACCTATTAGAGCCGTCATTTCAGGCGCTGTTAAACCCATTAACTGAGCCTTATCTACTAATTTTTCTTCTGCAGAAACATTTGAAGCTCCACCATTCAAGTAGTTTCTAAAACCATCTGCTTGTGGCTCTAGAAGGCCAAATGAATTAATATCGGTTTGGTCTTGTCTCGCATCTCCTCTTCCTGCCGAAAATGGAACTTTAACTTTAAAACCAGCTTTTTTTGCGGCCATTTCTACTCCAACACCACCTGCTAGTACAATTAAATCGGCCATTGAAACACTTTTTTTATTACTGTCAAATTTACTTTTGATTTTACTCAAGGCTTTAATCACATTCGATAACTTCTTAGGATTATTAACTTTCCAATTTTTTTGGGGCTCTAACATTATCCTTGCACCATTAGCACCACCTCTTTTGTCTGATCCTCTAAAAGTTGACGCTGATGCCCAAGCGGTTGATACTAAATCTGAAATTGATATTTTTGATTTAGAAATTTTATTTTTTAGATCTTTAATATCTTTTGATTTAAGTTTATATTTTGGTTTATCTATTGGATCTTGCCAAATTAGCTGTTCTTTTGGAACTTCACTACCAAGATAACAAACTCTAGGACCCATATCCCTGTGAGTTAATTTAAACCAAGCTCTAGCAAAAGCATCATGAAACTCTTTTGGATTTTGATGAAAATGTTTTGTAATAGGGCCATAACTTGGATCAACTTTCATTGAGATATCAGTTGTTTGCATCATTGGTGGGTGTAGCACACCTTTCTTATGTGCATCAGGAACCATCTTAATTTCTTGACCATTTTTCTTAGGCGTCCATTGGTGAGCACCAGCAGGGCTTTTTGTAAGCTCCCATTCATGTCCATATAAACAATCTAAATAGCCCATATCCCATCTAATAGGATTTTGAGTCCAGGCACCTTCAATACCACTGCTTATTGTATCAACACCTTTTCCAGATTTGTAACCACTATTCCATCCAGTAGACTGGTCTTGAAGTTTTGAAGCCTCAGGATCAGGACCTTTGAACGACTCAGATGCTGCACCATGAGATTTTCCAAATGTATGTCCTCCAGCAACTAAAGCAGCTGTCTCATAATCATTCATTGCCATTCTTCCAAATGTCTCTCTAATATCATGTGCTGCAAGTTTAGGATCTGGATTAGCATCAGGCCCTTGTGGATTAACATAAATTAAACCCATATGTGAAGCACCTAATGGTTGTTCTAAATCTCTTTTTCCACTATATCTTTCAACACCTAACATTTCTTTTTCTGAGCCCCAATAGATATCATCCTCTGGTTCCCAAATATCTGTTCTACCCGCTCCAAATCCAAAAGTTTTAAAACCCATTGAGTCCAAAGCAACGTTTCCAACGAGTATAAATAAATCAGCCCATGAAATTTTTCTCCCGTATTTCTTTTTAATTGGCCATAAAAGTAATCTAGCTTTATCCAAATTGACATTATCTGGCCAAGAATTAAGAGGAGCAAATCTCTGATTACCTGTTCCAGCTCCACCTCTACCATCACCAGTTCTGTAGGTGCCTGCAGCATGCCAAGCAAGCCTAATAAAGAGTGGCCCATAATGGCCATAATCAGCTGGCCACCACTCTTGTGAGTCAGTCATTAATTTTTTTAAATCTTTTTTCAGAGCTTTATAATTAAGTTTTTTAAACTCTTTAGCGTAACTAAATTTTTTATCCATAGGGTTAGATAAATTTGAGTGCTGACTAAGAATTTTAAGATTTAGGCTATTAGGCCAAAAATCTCTCACCGTTTGTCCCCGTCCTGCAGAAAACTTTGCAGGTGTTCCTGCCCCCGTAAAAGGGCATTTGCTCATTTGATTTGCTTTAAAAGATTTATCTTTAAAATTTTCAGTACTCATTACTTTCCTTTAGATTAATTCGTTATATATTGTAGTTTATAATGATTCTAAAAAGGTGTCAATTGGTTTAAAATGACGCTAAAGCGGAAACAAATAATTAGTCTTCTAGCTTAACAAGAACTTCGACGGATTTAATCTTTTTACCGTTTATTTTTTTTAAGATGTTTATTGGGCCAACATCAGAATTTTCTAAATCAATCAACTTTTCATCTTTTAAATCATAAAAATGATGATGATCGGTAACATTTGTATCAAAATAAGTTTGGTTTGAATTAATCGGGATCTGTTTAAGGTATCCTTTTTTTTCAAAAGCGTGAACAGTATTATAAATTGTTGCTAATGAAATTTTGTTATTTTTAAGCTTCTTAATTTTCCGATCTAACTCATTAATCGTGAAATGAAATGTCTTTTCTGTATCAAATAAAACTTCACATATTTGAAGTCTTTGTTTAGTCGGTCGTAATCCAGAATTTCTTAATTTATCGATATATTTCACTATTTAACCGTATTGTTATTTAAAATTATTCTAAACTAAGATTAAATTTATATTATATAATGGTAAAATCAAGTAAATAAGGATACTCAATTTTATGAAAAAAAACTCATACTCGTATGATGAACTTATAAATTGTGGAGAAGGAAAGTTATTTGGCCCAGGTAATGCTAAACTACCACTTCCACCAATGCTGATGTTTGATAGAATTACAGAAATTAATGATGACAAAGGAGCATTCAAAAAAGGGTCTTTAAAAGCTGAATTAGATATTAAAAAAAACCTGTGGTTTTTTGATTGTCACTTCAAAGAAGATCCTGTGATGCCTGGCTGCCTTGGTCTTGATGCTATGTGGCAGTTAGTAGGTTTTTTCTTGGGTTGGATTGGAAATCCTGGAAAAGGAAGAGCTTTGGGTGTAGGTACGGTGAAATTTACTGGAGAAGTTTTGCAAAATATAAAATTAGTAAAATATGAAATTGATATGAAAAAAATCATGTCTCCTGGAGGTACCACAGTAGGTCTCGCTAATGGTATGGTTTTAGCCGATGATAAAAAAATTTATTCAGCAGATAATTTAAAAGTAGGATTGTTCAAATAATGAAAAGAGTCGTAATTACAGGTTTAGGAGTTGTTTCATGTTTAGGAAACAACCAAGATGAAGTATATCATTCTCTTTTAAACTCAAAGTCTGGAATATCTTTTAGTCAAGAGTATAAAGATCATAATCTTAAAAGTCATATTCATGGTAAACCAAATATAAAACTTGAGGATTTTATTGACAGAAAAACAATCAGGTTTATGGGATCAGGCTCAGCATACAATTATATTGCAATGAAAGAAGCTATCGCAGATTCTGGTCTTGAAGAGAAAGAGGTAAGTAATTTTAAAACTGGAATAGTCATGGGCTCAGGTGGTCCCTCGATTGAAAATGTGATTTTAGCTGCAGATAAAACTAGAGCTAAAACTCCAAAATTAATGGGACCATTTATTGTTCCAAGAACAATGGCAAGCACTGCTTCTGCAACTTTGGCCGTACCTTTTAAAATAAAAGGGACTAATTATACAATGAGCTCAGCATGTGCAACTAGTGGGCATTGTATAGGAAACTCTATGGAGTTAATTCAAATGGGGAAACAAGATATTGTCTTCGCTGGTGGAAGTGAGGAAATTCATTGGGCCATGACAGCTATGTTTGATGCAATGACTGCTTTGTCCTCAAAATATAATGATACACCTGAAACTGCTTCAAGAGCTTATGATAAAACAAGAGATGGTTTTGTTATTGCTGGTGGGGGTGGAGTATTGGTGCTTGAAGAATATGAGCATGCTAAAGCAAGAGGTGCCAAAATATATGCTGAACTCACTGGATATGGAGCAACTTCAGATGGTTATGATATGGTAGCTCCATCTGGGGAGGGAGCTGTAAGATGTATGAAGATGGCAATGGCAACAGCAAAAAATAAAATTGATTATATTAATACCCATGGAACATCTACTCCTGTTGGAGACATAACTGAATTAAACGCTGTAAAAGAAACTTTTGGTGAACAAATTCCTAAAATTAGCTCAACAAAATCTTTATCAGGTCATCCTTTAGGAGCAGCGTCGGTACACGAGGCGATATATTGTTTAATTATGATGAAAAATAATTTTATTGCTGGTTCAGCTAATATCAAAGAAATGGACGAGGAAGCTAAAAAATTTCCAATTGTTGCAAAATCAGAGAAAAATGTTTCTTTAAATGCGGTTATGTCAAACAGTTTTGGCTTTGGTGGAACCAATGCTGCACTAGTTTTTGAAAAGGTTTAATCATGAGCTTAATGAAAGGTAAAAAGGGATTAATCATGGGAGTTGCTAATGAAAGATCTATTGCTTGGGGTATCTCTCAAAAACTTTCAGAGGCTGGCGCTGAATTAGCTTTTACGTATTTAGGTGATGCTCTTAAGAAAAGAGTAGTCCCTCTAGCAGAAAAATTAAATTCAAAATCAACTTTTAGCTGTGATGTTGAAAAAAAAGAAGAGGTAGTAAAATTATTTGAGGATATCAAATCTCAATGGGGAGAAATTGATTTTGTAGTTCATGCAGTTGCATTTTCAGATAAATCAGAATTATCAGGCGAATATTTAAATACAACTAGAGAAAACTTTTTAAGAAGTATGTTAATTTCATGTTTTTCATTTACTGAAGTAGCAAAAGAAGCATCGAAAGTGATGAAACAAGGTGGAAGTCTTCTAACATTAACTTACGAGTCTACTAAAGCTATTCCAAATTATAACGTAATGGGTGTGTGTAAATCAGCACTTGAGGCTAGTGTAAAATACTTAGCTAGAGATTTGGGCGTTAAAGGCATGAGAGTTAATGCGATAAGTGCTGGCCCTATTAAAACCTTAGCAGCTTCTGCCATTGGGGATGCAAAATTTTTATATAAATGGAATGAAGATCACTCATTCCTAAAAAGAAATGTTGATATTCATGATGTTGGAAACTCAGCATTATATCTTCTAAGCGATCTTGCAAATGGTGTTACTGGTGAAATTCACTATGTAGATGCGGGATACAATAAAGTTGGAATGCCTGATCCAAAAAATATAACTTAATTTTAATATAAGTTTTGTCTTGATTTAACAGCTCTTAGCTCTATTAAGTTTTCGTGTCCAACACCATCTTTATCAATTCTGCTAAATACAGATTTAATATTCCACCCATTATCTAAAAACCAATCAAATCCAGTTTCCAAAATAATCATTGAGTTATATTTTTTTTCAATAGTAGTATTATATTTGGTTGTTTCTCCAACAAAGTTAGCTTGTATATCTGATCCATCTGTAAGATCCTTATTAAAATCTATCTTAAAATAAGGAATAAATAATGAGTCGGTAAGGTAAATTTCTTTCTCAACGGCAGATCCTAAAGAAATTGATGATGTTTCAAGTTCTCTTTTGTCAAATTTTAGCTTTGAACTACTGCTACCCGTCTCAGAATATCCATCAAAATTTACAAAACCGAGATCAAATTTGGAATAATTGTGAAATTTATAATTTTTACGGACATTCTTTAAATTATATTTAACTGAACCAAAAATTTGATTTGCTTTAAATTTACCTTTTACAACATTGGAAGGGTTTGAGGTATCAGTAATACGTGTTGTGGCATAAGTAGTTTTTCCAAACCCTAAAAAAGAATCGATATAATTTTTTTCAGATCCTTGCCAGGTATTATATAGGGAAAAATTATTTGATCTTGCTAAAAATCCAGTGCTATCTTTAGTGCCTATATTAGATTGATCATCTTCGCGCCTAAAAACAAGTCCAAATAAAGAACCTTTATTATAATTAACATCTGCACCTAATAAAAAACTCTCAGTTCTATTTATTATTCCTAAATCGCCACCTGAGCTAAGATTAAGTCTTCCTTTATTAATTGAGCCAGCTGTCCAAAATGCCCAATCTTTTGGTGTCATATTATAATTTTCTTTTAAATATTTTGTTAATGGTAGTTCACTAATTAAATCATCAATATTTTTTGAGGATAAATTTTTATATTTATCAATGTAATAATCAAATAATTCTGGGGGTATTTGTTCTTTGTAATTATTTTGATTAGAAAGAGACAATTTCATATCTTTAATTCGAGTTGATTTATTAATTCCAACTCTTCTAAACTGTTCCATTCTACGCATAACTTGATTGGTAGTATTGAACATAAATCTTTTAGCATGTTCTGTTTGTGCGTTTGCCATTCCACTTACTTGTTTGTCATCGAACGCATTGAAACCGCTAACTTCTGTTGATCTAATTGTTAATGTAGTTTGACCACTTACGGTTGCACTTTCACCAGCTGTTCCACCATATTCAATTACATACGCTCCAGTTGTATCTCTTGTGCAATGTAAGTCATTCCATTTACCTTTTCTGCCTGATGGAGAACCGTACATATGAGCACAATTTTCATCCCCGTCTTCTGCAGATGGGTGATCGTTAGGTTCATCAGTTAACCAATTTGCATAAGAATAACCTGATGCAACTGTGCAATCCTCATGTGCAGGATCTGCCTTATTAACTCCTGGTGTTGTACTCTCAATTGCTACTTGACAAAAAAAAGTCTTTCCGTTTTCAGGTCCTGAAACCCATTCCCATGTACCTTCTCCTGCTAGAGCAGTACCTTGTCCTAAATCAAGACTTATAGCTGGATGGGTATTAGATGTATGTGTTGCATCATCAGATCCACCAATCCAAGTATTGGTACCAATTTTATTTTTAATAAAATTATTCTCAGCTTCACTTGTAATTGTTACAAGATAACCTGTAAGACCTAAGTAAGTTGAAGCTTCTGCAGCAGTTTTTGCATCTTCCCAATTAATAGTTCCAGTTACAAGTTCATAGTAATGACCATTTCCTGAAAAATAATTAGTACCTGCAGGAGTTACAGCAACAGTAATAGTAGGAGATCCAGCAGCACCATCGCCTTTGAATGATAATGTTGCAAGTGCATTATTAATATCATCTTGTGTTCCTCTAAAACCTATTTCTGTAAGAGAATTACCTGTACACTGAGAAGGTACACTTGAATTATCACTTGGATAATTACAATAGCCCGCTGCCTGCATTAAATTAGTAACAGACGTTACCTTTATATTTCCATCCGATGCTACAGCTGAAACAAGAAGGGTTCCTGTGTAACCACTAATACTAGGTGTTGTTCCTGAGCTTGATAGTAAAACGAAATCAGTTGTATCAGTTGTTAAAGTTGAAGGCATAGTAACTGTGCCTGAATAAACTTTATTATTGTTAAAGAAAAATAATAAAATAATCAAACTTAAAACAGCAACTCTCATAAAATAATTTTAATTATTCTACTTATTTCTTGATTTACATTTTAAACCTAAGCTTGTTTGATAGAAAGTTTTACCTTTCCTCTATCAAATCCAATCACTTTTACTTTTACCTCATCACCTTCTTTGACAACATCAGTAACTTTAGCAACTCTTTTATCAGCAAGTTCAGAAATATGAACAAGCCCATCTTGTTTGCCTAAAAAGTTTACAAATGCTCCAAATTCCATAATTTTCATTACTTTACCTGAATAAATTTTATTCAATTCAGCTTTAGCAGTGATGTCTTTAATCATTTGCATAGCAATATTTCTAGCTTCTTCATCTGGTGCAGCAACTGTCACTACGCCCTCATCATTAACATCAACTTTCGCACCTGATTTTTCTACAATCTCTCTTATTGTAGCTCCACCTTTTCCAATTACGGCAGCAATGTCTTTTTTATCAACATTAATTTTTTCCATTTTTGGAGTGTGTTTTCCAACATCTGATCTTGAAGCTGATAATGCTTTATTCATTTCACCTAAAATATGAATTCTTCCATCTTTTGCTTGATTTAATGCCTGTTCCATAATCTCAAATGTAATTCCAGTGATTTTAATATCCATTTGAAGTGAAGTAATTCCATTCTTAGTTCCAGCTACTTTAAAATCCATATCCCCAAGATGATCTTCATCACCTAAAATATCTGATAAGACGCTAAATTCATCTCCTTCTTTAATCAATCCCATTGCGATACCTGCAACAGGTTCTTTGATAGGCACACCCGCATCCATTAATGCAAGTGATGTTCCACAAACTGTAGCCATTGATGAAGAGCCGTTAGATTCTGTAATTTCTGAGACAACTCTAAATGTATAAGGAAATGACTCACTTGATGGTAATGAAGAATGAATAGCTCTCCAAGCTAATTTACCATGTCCTATTTCTCTTCTACCAGTTCCTATTCTACCTGTTTCACCAACTGAGAACGGTGGAAAATTATAGTGAAGCATAAACCTTTCTCTTTGTAATCCATCTAAACTTTCAATTCTTTGCTCATCATCCGATGTACCTAAAGTAGCTGTCACAATTGCCTGTGTTTCACCTCTGGTAAATAAAGCAGAACCATGGGTTCTTGGCAGAACACCAACTTCACAAGATATAGGCCTTACATCGGATAATCCTCTACCATCAATTCTATTCTTATTTTTTAAAATGTCTGTTCTAACAATTGATTTTTCTATTTTTTTAAGCTCAGAATTAATATCAAGATCTGTATAGTTTTCATCTTCCTCATAAAGTTTTTTAGCTTTATCAGTGATTTCTGAAATTTGATTTGATCTATCTTGTTTATCTCTGGTCGCAAAAGCTTTTTTAAGATCTTCAGTAAATGTTTCCTCAAGTTTTTTCTTAACCTCTGATAAATCTTTCTTTTCAACAGTCCATTCAGGTTTTCTGCATTCTTTTGCGAGTTCCTCAATCATTTCAATCACAGGAACAAAACCTTCATGACCAAATTTAACTGCATTTAACATTTCTTCCTCTGTTAAACCGCTTGCTTCAGATTCAACCATTAACACAGCATCTTTTGTGCCTGCTACAACTAAATCTAATTTTGATTTTTCCAAATCAGTCTTTGATGGGTTTAAAACATATTTACCATCAATATAACCAACTCTAGAAGCTCCTACCGGCCCCATAAATGGCATGCCTGAAATTGCTAATGCTGCTGACGATGCTGTAATAGATAAAATATCAGCTTCGTTTTCTTTATCATAAGAAATTACAGTTGGTAACAACTGAACTTCATTTTTAAATTCATCTGGAAATAATGGTCTAATAGGTCTGTCAATTAATCTTGAAATTAACGTTTCACTTTCAGTTGGCCTTGCCTCTCTTTTAAAATACCCACCTGGAATTTTTCCCGCTGCATAATACTTTTCTTGATAATTTACAGATAATGGAAAATAATCCATATCTGGATTTACTTTTTTTGCTCCCACTGCTGTTGCTAAAACAACTGTCTCTCCACATGTTGCGATTATAGCGCCATCTGCTTGTCTTGCTACTTTTCCTGTTTCTAAACTTATCTTCTTTCCTGCTACTTCAATTTCCTTCTTATATACTTTAAACATTTCATTTCCATTTCATTTCGTTCGTTTCTTTTCATTCCGTTCTATCTATTTTGATTTTTACTTTCTCAATTTCAATTTCGACAGTACATTTTTGTAAGAATCAACCTTATTTTTTTTAAGGTAATCTAACAATTTTTTTCTCTTATTAACTGCTTTTAGCAGGCCAACTGAGGAATGTTTATCTTTTTTAAACTGCTTAATATGTTTAGATAAATTCTCAATTTTTTCTGTTAATAAAGCTATTTGAATCTCGGATGATCCTGTATCCTTATCATGAATAGCTAATTCTGCTGATTTTCTGCTCATATTTATTTTCCTACTTATTTGTTTGTTTAATTAAATTTTCAATTTTTTCTGCATATTCAAAAGACTCATCTTTACGAAAAAGTATTTTTGGTAAAAACTTTGCAATAATTTTTTGAGACAAAATTTTTCTTATTAAAAAAGAATATTCTTTTAATTTTTCAATCGTTTTATCCGCATCTTTACCACCTAATGGTAATACGTATGCTTTGGCTATTTTCAAATCTTGACTCATTCTAACTTCTGTTACTGTTATATTATTTGTTTCTAAATTAGGAATTTTTGCCTCATTCCTTATAAAGATCATACTCAAAGACTGTTTTATCATTTCTCCAACTCTAAGTTGCCTTTGAGTAAATTGTTTTCCTATTCTATCAGCCATTATATTGACCTTTCAGTAGATGTAACATTAAAAGCTTCAATTGTATCATTTTTTTGAAAATCCATGTAATCTTTGAGAGCGATACCACACTCCTGACCAATATCTACCTGTTTTACTTGGTTTTTCTCTCTAAATATGGTCGCTATTTTACCAGTATAAACAATTGTACCATCTCTAATAATCCTTACGCTAGAATTAGCAAGAATTTCACCCTCAGTTACTTTAGAACCCGCAACTTTACCTGCACCAGATACTTTAAATATTTCTAAAATTTGAGCTGTGCCCGTTATACTTTCTTGTACTTCTGGTGCCAATAATCCTGACATACTTTTTTTAACAAAATCCAATACCTCATAAATTATATTATATGTTGATATCTTTATATTTTCATCTTCCGCCAATTTTTTTGCCTCTTTACTTGGTTTAACATTAAAAGCTATTAAAACAGCTTGTGATGCTTTAGCTAAAGTAACGTCAGTCTCTGTAATCATTCCTATATCTGCTAAAATAATTTTTGGTTTCACCTCATCATGTTTAATTTGATTGATTGCATTTTTGATAGCTTCTGAGGAACCGTGGACGTCTGATTTAATAATTAAATTTAAATCCTGAGATGATTTGTTTGAAAATGCTGATTCTTGTGTTGCAAAAGATAAAGGATTTTTAATATCTTTATTTTCCTCTGTTCTATTCTCACTAAGAGTTTTTGCTTCTTTTTCACTATCAAGAACAATAAAATCATCTCCCGATTTAGCAGCACCGTTTATACCCAAAATTTCCACTGGGGTTGACGGAATTGCCTCTGCAATATTTTCACCTTTATCATTTATGATAGCTCTTATTTTGCCCCATTTTATTCCACTTACAAAAAAGTCTCCTTTTCTTAAAGTACCACTAGTTACAATTATATTTGCGACAGGACCTCTACCAATATCAATTTTCGATTCTAGAACTACTCCAGTAGCTTTTGAGTCAAAATCAGTTTTTAAATCTAAAATTTCTGCTTGCAGAGTTATTGCTTCAAGCAATTTGTCTAAATTCATTTTTGTTTTAGCAGAGATTTCAACCATTAGTGTATCTCCTGACAAATCTTCAGCGATCAACTCATGTTCTAATAATTGATTTTTTATTTTTTGAGGATCAGCATCTGGTAAATCACATTTGTTTATAGCCACAACTATAGGAACCTTTGCAGCTTTTGCATGTCTTATTGATTCTACTGTTTGAGGTTTAACTCCATCATCTGCTGCAACTACTAAAACAACAATATCAGTTAATTTTGATCCTCTTGCGCGCATTTCAGTAAAAGCAGCATGTCCAGGCGTATCAATGAAAGTTAAATTATTATCACCACTTTTAATTTGATAAGCTCCAATATGTTGTGTAATTCCACCAAATTCTCCTGACACCACATTGGCACTTCTTAGAACATCCAAAACAGATGTTTTTCCGTGATCAACATGACCCATTACAGTTATTATCGGTGCTCTATTTTTTAAATTTTCAGTTCGAGAGTCTTTTATTTTCTTTATTATCTCCTCTGCTTTTTCTTCCCGAATAGGATTATGTCCAAATTCTTTTACTAAATACTCAGCGGTATCAGCAGCTAATGTTTGATTTATTGTTACGGTAACCCCCATTCCAAACAAATGTTTAATTACATTACTAGACTGTTCAGCCATTCTATTGGCTAACTCTCTTACGGTTATAGCTTCTGGAATATTTACATTCCTTTTAATGGGTTTTTGATTTTCTTTACTATCTTCTTTATTAATATTTTTAAGTTCTTTTTGTCTTGCTCTTTTTACAGAAGCTAAACTTCTTTCTCTTGTTTCTATTTCATCGCTTAACGCCCTAGAAACTGTTAATTTTACATCTCTTTTTTTTAAACTACTTGTCTTAGATTTTTTGTCTTTATCATCTTCTCCTTTAAATCTTTTTGTTGCCCTTTGCTCTGCCAGTTTACGTTTTTCAAAATCACTTATTCCTGAATTAGGATTATTTATTTTGAAATTTGTTTTATAGTTGTCAGCTTTTTTATAGTTCGTTAAAGTGGATTTATACCCACTTCCTTTAGAAAACTTCCCTTTCCCCTGAAATTTAGGTGACTGTCTATTAATTATAACAGTTTTTTTTCCCTGATTATTTACACTATCAATATTTTTAAATGACTTTTTAGGACCACCAGAAATTGTTAATTTTGTTTTTTTGTTTTCCATTACTCATCTCTCAATCTTTATAAACTATGTTTCTTGCTGACATAATTAGTTCATCAGCTTCAACTTTTGACAATGCAAAGTCCTCTAAATATCCTTGTATCTTTATTTTTTCACCTTTTACAACATCGAAGCCTCCAGTTAATTCATCCGAAGCTAGATCAGCAAAATCCTCAAGTTTTAAAATTTTTTGCTCACCCAAAGTTAACAACATACCGGGTGTTAAGCCCTTCAAGTTAATCAAATCATCTGATATTCCCAAATCTTTAATTCTTTGTGAAATATCCTCTTGGTCTTTCTCATAAAATTCTTTTGCTCTTTCAATCAAAGCTTTAGCTGTATCTTCTTCAATCCCCTCTATATTTTTAAAATTATCCAAAGAGCTGTCTTTAATATCATCAATAGTTGAAAAACCTTCTGCAACAAGTAATTGACCCAGAGTTTCATCCAACTCTAAATTTTTGACAAAGTTTTCTGTTTTTTCTTTAAATTCTTGTTGTCTTCTCTCAGAGTCCTCTTGATCTGTCATTATATTAATTTCATAATTTAATAATTTTGTGGCAAGTCTGACATTTTGCCCTCTACGACCTATCGCTTTACTAAGATTTTCCTCGGTTAAAATTACATCCAACTTTTTTCTTTCAATATCAACATTGACTCGTTGGACTTCAGCAGGAGATAGTGCATTAGAGACTAAAATTGCAGGATCATCTGACCAATTAACTATATCAATTTTCTCTCCTTGTAATTCATTAACAACTGCCTGAACTCTTGAACCTCTCATTCCAACACAAGCCCCTACAGGGTCCAGCGAGGTATCTATTGCTTTAACACAAATCTTTGCTCTACTTCCAGGATCTCTAGAAGATGATTTAATTTCTATCAATCCATCATAAATTTCAGGCACTTCCTGTACAAAAAGCTTTTCCATAAACTTTGGATGGGCTCTAGATAAGAAAATTTGTTGACCCTTGTTTTCTCTTCTAACATCATAACAATATGCTTTAATTCTATCACCGGCTTTTATATTTTCTCTGGGAATAAGTTCATTTTTTTGAATTATTGCCTCTGTTCTTCCAAGGTCAACTATAACATTTCCAAATTCTAGTCTTTTTACTATCCCACTTAAAATTGAGTCTTGTTTATCCTTAAAATCGTTAAATTGTCTCTCTCTTTCTGCTTCTCGAACATTAAAACTGATAACTTGTTTAGCAGTTTGAGCGGCAATTCTTCCAAAATCAAATGCAGGAAGTGGTTGTAGAATTTCATCACCAATTTTTTTATCTTTATTTTGTTGATTTAAAACAATGGCATCTTTCAGTTTTATTTCTGTATTTGAATTTTCAGGATTTTCAGAAATTATTAATTTTCTAAAAATCTCTATATCTCCATTTTCTCTATTAATAGAAACCTTAATTTCATTATCTTGACCAAACTTAGACTTAGCAGCCTTTGCTATTCCAGTTTCCATTGAATTGATAATTAGTTCTTTATCGATAGCCTTTTCCAAAGCCACCGCTTCAGCTATTCTCAACAATTCTAGTTTATCAGCTCTTTTATTTAACATTTAATTAAAAATTTTGTAATCTCCAAAAAAAAATGGGCCAAGGCCCATTTTAGAAATCGAGAATGTAAGCGAAATATATAAAAGTTTTTTAATTATTCAATAAAAACTATTTAGAAAAAACAGCAGTTTTATCAGTGTTTTCCCAAGAAAAAGCACCATCTCTTTCGGGAGTTCTTCCAAAATGACCGTAGGCAGATGTTTTTTCATAAATGGCTTTGTTCAAACCTAACATCTCCCTAATACCCCTGGGGCTCAAATCAAAATTTTCTTTGATACGTTCTGTTACAAACTTATTTTTATCTAAGTCATCATCAAAAAGATTTACATAAATTGATAAAGGTTTTGAAACTCCAATCGCATACGCTAACTGGATTAAACATTTTTCAGCAATTTTTGAGGCAACGATATTTTTTGCAATATATCTTGCTGCGTAAGCAGCTGATCTATCAACCTTTGTTGGGTCTTTTCCAGAAAATGCTCCTCCACCATGAGGTGCAGCTCCACCGTATGTATCTACAATAATTTTTCTTCCAGTTAATCCACAATCGCCGTCAGGACCTCCAATAACAAAATTACCAGTTGGATTTACATAAAAATCATCATCTTCAAAATCTGTCATAAATTCTTTTGGAATTGTTTTTAGCATATACGGTCTTAGTATTTCTCTAACTTGTTCTTGATTCACATCAGCTGAGTGTTGAGAAGAAATAACCACCGACTTAACCTTTGAAGGTTTTCCATTTAAATATTGAAATGTAACTTGGCTTTTAGAGTCAGGCTCAATATTTTTCAATTTTCCAGATTTCCTGTCTTCTGCCATTAATCTCAAAATTTTATGTGAATAATGAATTGGTGCTGGCATTAAAACATCAGTTTCATCACAGGCATACCCAAACATTATTCCTTGATCTCCAGCTCCCTCATCTTTATTTCCCTTAGAATCTACACCCATCGCAATATCTGAAGATTGTGAGTGTAGATAAGTCTCTATTCTTGTAGCTTCTTTCCAGGTGAAACCTTCTTGATCATAACCAATATCTTTAATGCAATCCCTAACATTTTTAATAAGGTCTTCTTTACTAATCTCTGGTCCTCTCACCTCTCCAGCTAAAATAACTTTATTAGTAGTAGTAAGAGTTTCACAAGCAACTCTTGCATAAGGATCTTTAGATAAATAAGTATCTACAACCATATCAGATATTCTATCGGACACTTTGTCTGGATGTCCCTCAGAAACCGACTCACTAGTAAAAAGGAAATTTTTTAAATTACTCATCTTTGATCCTATTAAATGAAAAAATTAATAAAATATACAACAAAATTAATAAGATAAATATTTTGTTTCCATATAAAGAAAATATAGTTGGATTAAAGTCTCTTCTTTTTTCAAAATCAATAAAACCATCTTTATTATAATCAATTTTTTTTTCGATCTCCCCTAAAGGATTAATTATTGCTGTCATACCATTATTTGCTGACCTTAAGACATATTTTCCAGTTTCAATAGCTCTGAATATACTGTGAGAGAAATGTTGCTTTGGTCCAACGGAATTACCAAACCATCCATCTTCTGATATATTTATTATAAAATCGTAATCATTATTTTTTGTTAGATTGCCGCTATAAATTATCTCATAACAAATTAATGGTAAAAATTTTAACTCTTGAAATTTATTTTTTATATGGATAGTTTTTCTTTCACCCCCCTTACTATAAGATCCAATGTTATTTGTAATTGTTTTTAAACCAATTTTATTAAGCAAATTTTCAAATGGAAGAAATTCACCAAAAGGAACTAAATTTATTTTATTGTAATTTTGAACTAAGTTTAATTTATTATCTATGAATGAGAGTGAATTATAATATTTATAATTTTTGTTTATTAATGATCTACTAGTTATACCGAGTCCTATTAAATGATTTTCATTAAAATTTTCCCTAAATAAACTCTCATATATTTTTAATTCATCTAAATACATATTTGGTATGATTCCTTCTGGCCATAAAAAAAAAGTTTTTTTATAAGGATCAGGTGAGCTTAAATTTATCAACTCGTTAATAATGTTTTCTGTTTGATTGTCACTGTAAAATCTATCTAAACTTATATTTGATCCAATTATTCTTATCAAATAAGGATTTTTTACAATTTTTTCATTTAAAAAACTTTGCTTATATGATTTTCCATAAAATAAAAATAATATTGGAATTAATAAAATTAAAATAGAAATAGAACTTTCAACTTTTGATTTTCTTAAAATATAAATTGCAGGGGCAGAGAAAAAACTAATTATTAAAAGATTTAGTGCATATGTTCCGATAATAGATACAAAACTTATAAAACTCAGGTTCTCTGAAAGACTGTAAATGAATAAGTTCCAAGGAAAACCCGTAAGGACATTTCCTCTTAAAAATTCAACTAACCCAAAAAGAAGAGAGAATAGAAAAAAAGAGCTTAATAATGTTTTTAATTTAAATTTATAAAAAATAAATGTTACTAACCCATAGAATAGACCTAAAAAAGATGGAATAAGAATTAGAGCAACTGGTATTAAAAATTTAAAATTTGGATCGAAGGTAAGTGATATAGTTATCCAATATAAATTGCTTAAAAAATAACTGAAACCAAATAGCCAACCATAAAGAAAAAAAAAATTTCCACTCCTTTGATCATTAAGTTTCTTAAATAAAAAAATAAACAAAATACTCAATGTGAAGAAATTTACAAAAAAATAATTAAAAGGTGGAAGGCTTAAAGACGTAAGTCCTCCTAAAATTAATAAAAGTAATATTTCTATTATAAATTTTTTTTTCAACTTAAATTAAAATCTTTTTGACTGATCTAAATATTTTTTGCTCTTCACGAAACATAATCTGATATTCCTTTTCTTTTATATGATTAAAATTTAATAAATGTAAAAAACCATGAATAAAGATTTTTGTAACTTTTTCTTTAAATTCATAATTATTTATATTTTTTGGTTTGTTCATATAATTAAAACTTATAATAACATCTCCTAAATAAACTTCTTTGAAATTTTTTAATTTTTTTTGTGATGGAAAAGATAATACATCAGTATGTTTATCTTTTTTCCTAAATTTTTTATTTAATCTTTTAATATTACTGTTGTTAGAAAGTAGTAACGTTAAATAAACTTTTTTATTTATAAATTTAAATTTCTTTGGAAAATGTTTGCATAATTGATTAAAAAAAATTTCTTTTTTTTTAATTTTTTTTGACCAAGATTTTTCCTCAGTGAGGACATTAACTTTGATCATTGTTACTAGAATATGCTTTTACAATTTTTGATACTAAAGGATGTCTTACAACATCTGAATGATCAAAATCTATAACTTTAATTTCATCTACATGAGATAATAATTTTTTAGCTCTGTCCAAACCTGACATATGTTTATTTGGAAGATCTATCTGTGAAGGATCACCATTAACTACTATTTTTGAGTTTTCACCAATTCTTGTTAAGAACATTTTAATTTGAGTGTCTGTTGCATTCTGAGCTTCATCAAGGATTGCAAAAGAATTTTTAAGAGTTCTACCTCTCATAAATGCCAAAGGAGCAATTTCAATATCTCCTATTTCAATCATCCTTTGAATTTTTTCAAAATGAAATAAATCATAAAGTGAATCGTACAGAGGTCTTAGATAGGGATCCACTTTTTCTTTCATATCCCCAGGTAAAAAGCCCAATCTTTCACCCGCCTCAACAGCTGGTCTTGATAGAATTATTCTCTCTATCTTTTTTTCTAAAAGCATAGTAAGGCCAACAGCGACAGCAAGAAAAGTTTTTCCTGTTCCTGCCGGACCAGCAGAAATGACTATTTCACTTTCTCTTAAAGCTCTAACATATTTTTTTTGTTTTTCAGATCTTGGAATAATAGATTTTTTAGGTGTTTTAATAATATCAGTGACATTTGAGTTTTTAACTTTTTCATTAATCATAAATTTATCTACGGATGATAAGATATCTTTGTTTTCAATATTTCCATTATTTAAAAATTGGTTTACTAAAAATTGTATAGCATTTTTAACAATCTCATTTTTTTCCTCAGTAGACTTAATAAGTATTGAATTTCCTCTGGAATACAAGCTTGCCCCAGTAATTTTTTCTAGTTCCTTTAAATTTTTATTAAATTCACCTACAATGCCCATTAGTAAGTTGTTATCACTAAATATCACGCTTAATGAGTTATTGTCTGAGTAAACAAATTTTAAAAGTGCCTGGATGTCTTTTTTAATTGAATTATTCAAATTTATGCGACTCTCAATTTTGAAATTTCTAAAGTTTCACCAAAAAGTGTATTTTGATTACTACTATTAATTTTAACTTTCACAAGCTTTCCTACATCCTCATCTTTACCATCAAATATTACTGAAGTCATATAACCAGTTCTGCCAAAATACTTTGTACTTTCAGAAACTCTATTTTCTACTAACACCTCTATTACGTTACCCTCCAAAGATCTATTCATTTTTTTTTGAAAATTAAATAACTCTTTTTGAACAACTTTTAGTCTTTCATTACTTAACTTTCGATCAATTAATGGTAGATGAGAGGCTTTTGTACCTGGTCTTGGACTAAATACAAAAGAAAAAGAATTTATAAATTTTATCTTTTTTATAAGATCAAGTGTTGCATTAAAATCACTCTCTTCCTCACCAGGATAACCAATTATAAAATCACTAGAAAATTTAGCAGAGGAATTTTTTTTAATTATTTTTTCGTAAATTTGATGATAATATTCAATATTGTGATTTCTATTCATCGACTTTAAAATTTTATTTGAACCGCTTTGGACTGGTAAATGAACAAGAGGCATTAATTTTTTCGAGGTCCCGTACAAGTCAATTAAATCATCACTCATGTCAATTGGATGTGAGGTTGTGTATCTAATTCTTAAAATTTCAGGAATTTTTTCTATTTCTAAAATCAAATTAGATAACTTATAATTTTGATTATTATAAGCGTTAACATTCTGTCCTAATAAAGTAATCTCTCTAACTCCATTTCCTGCAAGGATTTTGGCCTCATTAACTATTTCATTTAATGCTCTGGAATATTCAGGACCTCTTGTATAGGGAACAACACAAAAGTGACAAAACTTATCACAGCCTTCTTGTATGGTTAAAAAAGAGGATATTTTTGTGGATGAATTTTTTATTTTATCCAAATAATTAAACTTTGAAACAGCATCGAAATCAGTTTCATCCAATCTCCTCTGATTATCTAGGTATTCCTCAATCTTGTCATTAATTTTATGGTATGCTTGAGGACCAATAACTAGATCAATAAAAGGTTCTCTTTTTAGCATCTCCTCGTTTTCCGCTTGGGCAACGCATCCAGCAACTATGACAAAAGGTTTTTTTTTAAATCTAAATCTTTTTTTTACTCTACCTATCTCATGGTAAACTTTTTCTTTTGCCTTATCTCTTATGTGACAAGTGTTTAGTAAAAAACAATTCGTATCGTCGAGATTTTCAGTTTTTGTAAATCCTATCTTTTTTACAGTATCAATTATTCGATTAGTATCATACTCGTTCATTTGGCAACCAAATGTTTTGGCGAATATTTTTTTATTCATTTTTTTTATCTACTTTGACACCATAAAGTTCCAGCTTGTGGTCAACTAATTTATATCCGTATTTGTTTGCAATTTTTTTTTGAAGTTCTTCTATCTCTTCATCAACAAACTCTATAATATCACCAGTTTTAATATCAATTAAATGATTATGATCATCATTTATTTCATATCTTGCTTTACCACCCTTAAAATCGTGTTTTGTCAGAATCCCAGCTTCTTCAAAAAGTTTTACAGTTCTATATACTGTTGCGATGCTAATTTTAGGATCAATCTTTGAAACTCTATTATACAACTCATCAACATCCGGATGATCAGACTCACCATAGGCTTTTTTTGATTCAGAAATAACCTTAGCAATAATTCGTCTTTGATCAGTGAGTTTTACTCCTTGAGATTGACATTTTTGTTCAATTGTTTCTGACATAAGTATTTTTAACCCGAATAGATAGGATTAATCAAATTTTTTTCAACTTTAAATTTCTTACATAAATCTGGGATAAATTCATATTTTATGAGTTTTTCTCCATTGAAATCTCTGAAACTAAAACAATAATAATCAATTTTATTAACTAAATGAATAGCTTTAACGACTGATAATGAATTTCTGATGCCTGCAAAACTACCAGGTCCTCTATTTATATATATATTTGAAATTTTTTTTAAATCTAAATTTTTTGACATTAAAAAATCGTTTAAAAGTATTATTAATCTCTCATAATTTTTTTTGCTATTTTCATGGCTAACATTATAATTGTTACCGTTTACAATGATCATGAAAAAAACTTTATCACTAGCCGCATCTATTATTAGCTTTGTCATAATTCAATTATTTATTTTTACTAATTCTAATTCAGAGGAAAACAATACCAAATATTATGCAAAAGATAATGGTATTTTATCGATAATGTACCATAGATTTAACGAAAATAAGTATCCTTCAACAAATATCAAAATGGATATTTTTCAAAAACACATAAAAATAATTAAGGAACTTGATTATGAATTTTATAATCCAAAATTTTTTATAAAAGAATTTAAAAAACCAAAAAATAAGAAGAAAATTTTGATAACAATAGATGATGGTTTCGAGTCTTTCTACAATAATGCTTGGCCATATTTAAAGGAAAATAAAATTCCATTTATTTTATTCGTATCTACTGAACCGGTCGGTAAAAATGGTTATATGACTTGGGATGAAATAATTGAGATTGACAAGTCTGAATTTGGTTATATTGGTCATCATTCTCATTCACATGACTACCTAATTGATAAAAGCGAGGAAGAATTTATTAATGATATAGAGCTCGCATCAAAAATTTTCAAAAATAAATTAGGATATGTTCCTGAAATATTTTCATATCCATTTGGCGAATATTCTCTTTTTATGAAACAATACATAGCTAAAAATTTTGAAATAGCTTTTGGGCAACATTCTGGAATTATTGATGTGAATAAAGATAAATTTGAATTACCAAGGTTTCCAATAAATGAAAAATATGGTGAATTAAAAAGGTTTAATTCTATAATCAATTATTTACCACTTGAGTATAGATCTCTAGAGCCAGAGGAAAAAAAAATAAATAAAAAGAACAATCCCCCACGAATGGTAGTTGAATTTTTTAATGAACAAAAAAATATAAAGAATATTAATTGTTATTCTAATGATGGTGGTAAATGGAAAAAACCAAATTTAAAATTTGATATCAATAAACTTATCATAAATTTTGAAGATCCATTTCTACCAAGAAGAGGAAGAATTAATTGTTCTTTAATGGATAATGGTAAGTGGCGATGGTTTGGAACTCAATTTATTGTAAGCGAGAACTAGATTAAGCTTTCTAATTCTATACTTGAAGGGAGCAATTTAGCATCATCAAAATCTTGAAGATTATTTTGCTTTATAATTTTTTGAAGAACTTCAACATACTGATTGCCAGTTTCTGCATATTTGTTCAAAAATTTAGAAAGTCTCACACTATCCAAAGGTTTACCTTCATCTCTCAGTTTGGCTCTTTCTTCTCTGAATCCTTTATAAGTTGAATGGGTATTAAGATTTCTTTGATAAGCTCTCACAGATGCTTGAAGAACGTTAAACCTCATAACCTTGTGTCCCTCATTCTTATCTGCATCTTTTGGCTTCAAACCCTCACCTGACCAAGTCCATTGCCCGAATAGTGCATTACCTTCTTGTGCAAATCTTGATGTTCCCCAACCAGTTTCTTTTGCTGCTTGTGCAAGTGCTAATGAAACTGGAATTTCATCCATTCTTATTTTAAGCGTTGATAAATCTTTCGAAGGAACTCCATATTGTTTATATTTTTTTTCAAGCCATTTCTTTTCTAAACTAGTGTTATTACTTTTATTTATAATGCTAAAAAGTCTTTTTCTATCTATTTTTATATTACTATTTTCTTTAAGTATTAAGGGAAGAACAATCTGAATAAAAAATTCTTTTCTTTTAGACGTACTTTCAATCATCTTTATTTCGTTTGGTAATAATGTCAAAGCAACTGGTTTTACCAATTTAGTTTTTCTAACGTCTTTAAGAGTGTAATTTGTATCTTCAAATAATTGTTTTATAGTTGAGGCGTTTAACCTTACTGTATCGGTTTCCAAATCATTTAAGCTAAAAATATCAACTAATAAATCTTGTTCATTTAGAATCTTACCATCAATTTCATTTCCACTGGCACCATTCTTAAGAGTATAAGCTAAAACCGCTTTTGATTTATTTTGAAAAGCCATATTCTTATTATTGGCAAAGTTTAACACTATTGGCATTGCATAAAAAAAAGTGATTAACAATATGGATGATATAAAAATTCTTGGTAATGAACCAATATTTTTTTTTCTGTTAAAAAAATTTATTGATTTTACTTTTTTAGTAAAATTTCTTTTATACATAATTTATATTGCCTCAACTTGTTTTACTTCGGGTATATAGTGACATAGAAGATTTTGCACACCTTGTTTTAATGTCATCGTAGAACTTGGGCATCCTGAGCAGCTTCCTTGTAATTGAACTTTCACTATACCATCTTTAAACTCTTTAAATCTAATATCTCCTCCATCTCTTGCAACAGCAGGTCTAATTTTTTGGTCTAGAATTTTAATAATTTTCAATTCTATTTCCTCTAAATTTTCAGAGTTCTCATTTAAGTCTTTTTCCACGACATATTCTTTACCTGCCGAATAAAAATCATTTATTAATGATATAATAATGTGTTTTATTTCCTCCCACTCAACTTCATCCTGTTTATTTACTGAAATAAAGTCTTTTCCTAAAAAAATACTTTCTACACCAATAACTGAAAATAAATTTTTAATTAACTCATTGTTAGTTTCATCTTTTTTTGTTACCTCGAAAGAACCACTTTTAGAAACAGTTTTGCCTGGCAAAAACTTGATCGAGTTCGGATTGGGTGTTAATTCTGACTGTACAAACATAATTTATATATAAACAATAATTTTTAAAATGAAACTTGTTTGTATTTTATATTCAAAAACCCATAATTTCTTGAATTTTTTTGAGCTTTTCTGATGCAATCTTATCAGCTTTTTTACGTCCACTATCTAATATTTGGTCTAAAAAACTTTTTTCTTTTAAAAGTTTTTTAATTTCATTTGATATAGGGATAATTTTATCAATTAAGACTTCTGACAAATTTTCTTTGAATTCTGAAAAATTTTTTTCAGAAAATTTATTAATTGTATCATCTAAATTCACATCAATTATACTAGAGTAAATACTCATCAAATTTTTAGCCTCAGGTCTTTTTTCTAAATCTGCACTTGTAGCTGGTAATGGCAAAGTATCAGTTTTTGCTTTTTTTATCTTATTAATTATTTGATCTTTATCATCAGTTAAATTTATTCTACTCAGATCTGATAATTCAGATTTACTCATTTTTTTTGTTCCATCTCTTAAACTCATAATTCTGGAAAACTTTCTTTGAATTAATGGCTCTGGTATTTTAAAAAAATCATCAACGCCAAAATCATTATTAAATTTTTGTGCGATATCTCGACAAAGTTCCAAATGTTGCTTTTGATCATCTCCAACAGGCACGTGAGAAGTGTCATATAATAAGATATCCGCTGCCATTAAAACAGGATATGAGTAGAGACCAATACTTGCTTTTTCCTTATCTTTGCCAGCTTTCTCCTTAAATTGTGTCATTCTATTAAGCCATCCCATCCTAGCAACACAGCTTAGTATCCAAGCAGCCTCTGAATGAGCGCTCACGCTTGATTGATTAAATATAATACTTTTTTTGGGATCTATACCACTTGCAATAAAAGTTGCAGCAGTTTCATAGATGTTATCTTTCAATTTTTTTGGATCTTGAGCAACTGTGATAGCATGAAGATCGACAATACAAAATATACAGTCATTTTGGTCTTCGTTATTTAGTTTAACAAAATTTTTAATAGCACCCAAATAATTTCCAAGATGGAGATTTCCGGTAGGCTGGACACCTGAAAAAATTTTTTTTCCCATAGCTAATACTTTAGTTTAATATCGCCATATTTAAAAGCTTTGATAAATAACGAAAAACTCAAATAAAATACAAGACTTAAAAAAGATGACAATATTAAATAAAGAGATTTTAAATTATATTCATAAATCAATTTATTTTCAAAAAACAAAATTAAATAATTAAAAAATATACCCATAAGTATAGAAGCTAAAAGTATCTTTAAAAATTTATTAAAGAATAAATCATTGAAATTAAATAAATCATTATTTTTTAAATAAACAAATAATACAATTGCATTACACCAAGATGAAATTGTCGTAGCTATAGGAATTATTATGAAACCAATATCTCTAAAAAAATAAATACTTATCAATATATTTAAAATTACAGAAATTAATGAAATATAAAAAGGTGTTTTAGTATCTTGATTTGCGAAAAAGAATGTCGAAAATACCTTAATCAATGCAAATGCTGGTAATCCTAGACCAAAGTAATAAAGGGCATTTGCTGAGTTAGATACTGAAAGTTCATCAAAAGAACCATAACCAAACAATGCCGAAATAATCTGTTCTGATCCTACAATTAGAGCAACTGATGCAGGCAAACTTAAAAACATACTTAGCTCAAGTGCCTTATTTTGTAGTAAAAGTATTTTATTTTTTTTTTTTAAAAAAACATGTTTAGAAAGTTGTGGCAAAACTACAACTCCAATTGCAATTCCTGCTATTGCAAGGTTTATTTGATAAATTCTATCAGCATAATATAGATAAGATACAGCACTGGCTTGAAAAGATGCAATTATAGTACCAACTAGAATATTAATTTGCGTAACACCAGATGAAAAGATGCTAGGTAAAAGTTTTTTAAAAAAAAATCTAACCTTACTATTAATTTTAAAATTTAAATTAAGCTTAATAGAATAAAATTTTTTTGTAAATTGGTATAGAAAAATAAGCTGTAATATTCCTGCAATTGAAACTCCATATGATAAATAGTAAACTAGTTCATCATTAAGAAATTTACCAAAAAATAAAATAGATATTAAAACAATATTAAGAATTATGGGAGCTGCAGAGGCAGCAGCAAATTTATTGTGTGAATTTAAAATTGCTGCAAAAAAGGAGGATAAGCTTACAAACATTAAAAATGGAAGAGTTATCCTGGTTAAATTTATAGCTAACTGAATTTTTTCTGAATTATCTACAAAACCTGGTGCAATTAATCTCACAAAAGCTGGCATAAAAACTTCAATAATTAAAACTAAAAACAATAGACCTAAAAATAATAAGTTAAATATCTCGTTCGCAAATTTTTGTGATCCAGATTTTTTTTTTACTAATTCTGAAGTGTAACTTGGTATAAAAGCAGCATTAAAAGTTCCCTCTGCAAATAATCTTCTAAAAGTATTAGGTATTCTGAATGCTACAAAAAAAACATCTGCTAAAAAACTCGTTCCAAGAAAAATTGCTATCAAAACATCTCTTAAATAACCAAGTAATCTACTGATAATAGTATAAAAACCAAAAGTCCCTGTTGACTTAACTAAATTCATAAATCATATTAGTCTTAATTTTACCCCATTTGTACACCTAATTAACATAAATGAAAAAAACAAAAATTGATCATTACACTGATAAAGAAGCTTTAGATTTTCATAAAGAAAAAAAGCCAGGCAAGATTGAGATATCTTCCTCAAAAAATATGACCACAAAAAGAGATTTGGCTTTAGCATATTCTCCTGGAGTAGCAGCTCCTGTAAGGGCAATAAGTGACAATCCTGAAGCAGCATTTGATTATACTAGTAAAGGAAATCTTGTTGCAGTTATTAGTAACGGCTCTGCAATTTTAGGTATGGGAAATTTAGGTGCATTAGCATCTAAACCTGTTATGGAAGGAAAGGCTGTTTTATTTAAAAGGTTTGCCGATATTGACTCTATTGATTTAGAGATAGATTCAGATGACACAGAAGAAATAATAAATAGCATAAAAAATTTTGGTCCAAGTTTTGGTGGTATAAATCTTGAAGATATTGCTGCACCTGATTGTTTTATCATAGAGGATAAGCTCAAAGAAATTCTAGATATACCTGTATTTCACGATGATCAACACGGTACAGCAATTATTACGACTGCAGCATTAATCAATGCATTAGATATCAGTAAAAAAAAAATTGATAAAGTAAAAATAGTTGTAAATGGTGCTGGTGCATCAGCAATGGCTTGTGCAAATTTATTTAAAAAATCTGGCGTACCAAATGAAAACATCACGATGGTGGATAGAAAGGGGGTTATTTATAAAGGTAGAGAAAATTTAAACCAATGGAAATCAAGTCATGCAATTGAGACAGAGCACAGAACTTTAAGTGATGCGATCAATAATGCTGATGTTTTTTTAGGATTATCTGCAAAAGGAACATTAACAAAAGAGATGGTTAAAAAGATGGCAAAAAATCCAATAATATTTGCCTGTGCAAATCCTGACCCTGAAATTACACCTGAAGAAGTTGAAGAGGTTAGGAATGATGCAATAATAGCTACGGGAAGATCGGATTATGCCAACCAGGTGAATAATCTGATAGGTTTTCCCTATATATTTAGAGGAGCATTAGATGTAAGGGCAAAAACAATAAATGAAGAAATGAAAGTTGCCGCTGCGCTTGCAATCGCGAATTTAGCAAAGGAAGATGTACCTGATGAAGTTGTTGCAGCTATGGGGGGTGAAAGACCTCATTATGGAAAAGATTATATAATACCATCAACATTTGACCCGAGACTAATTAGTGTTATCCCGGCAGCTGTAGCTAGAGCTGCGATGGAAACTAAAGTTGCTAGAATTAATATTAAAGATTTTGATGTTTACAAAGATCAACTAAAACAAAGGCTAGATCCAACTGTTACAATTTTACAAGGGGTAAATAATTATATTAAGAAAAAACAAAAAAAAGTTGTATTTGCAGACGGTGAGGATGAAAATATGTTAAAGGCTGCAATTGCATTTAAAAATTCCAAATTAGGAATTCCAATTTTAGTAGGAAAAGAGGAGCTAATTAAGAAACAGATAAAAAAAATTGGTTATAATGAAAATTTTGATATTGAAATTGTGAACTCTAAAGACAAGGAGAAAAGAGAGAGGTATGTAAAATATCTTTTTAGGAGACTCCAAAGAGAAAAAGGAATGCTGGAAAGGGACTGCGATAGACTAATAAGAAATGATAGGGTAATTTGGGCATCTTGTATGGTTGCTTGCAATGATGCAGATGCAATGGTTACAGGTAATACAAGACGATATTCCTCATCACTTGAAAAAGTAATCCAGGTTGTAGATCCAAGGCCTGGGGAAATCATGTTTGGATTAAATTTAGTTGTTAATAGAGGTAAAACAATTTTTATTTGTGATACATCAGTTATTGAATATCCTGATGCAAAACAATTAGCTGAAATGGCAAAATCTGCAGCAAGAGTTGTGAGACTTTTCGGATTTGACCCTAAAGTTGCTTTTTTATCACACTCTACTTTTGGTGAACCAGCTACTGATAGAACAAAGAGATTAAGTGATGCAGTTGAAATTCTTAAAAAAGATAAAGTCGATTTTAAATTTGATGGTGAGATGCAACCAGATGTGGCTTTAGATGAGATTTATAAAGAATTATATCCGTTCTCTGAAATTGTTGGAAACTCAAATGTCTTGGTAATGCCTAGTCAGCACAGTGCAGCTATTTCATACAAAATGATTAAATCTATGAGTAGAGCAAAAGTAATTGGACCGCTGCTAATTGGTTTAGGTCTGCCAATTGAAATAGCGCCATTGAGATCTTCCACGTCTGAAATTTTAAATTTAGCGTCAATAGCTGCATATTCTTCAGATGTAATTAAGTATGAAAAATAATCTAGTTTTTTTGAATTCTTAAATTATCGACTAATAATATACTTGCGATCACGTTTTCTACGTCTAAAATTTTATTAGCTTCTTCAATAACTGTATCCTTTTCCTCATTTGTTGTCGCTATACCATAAATATAAATTTTTTTCTTATATGTATCTATTTGATAATTAGTTGCTTTTATTGTGTTGTTAAATATCAATGCTGTTCTTAATTGTGAAGTAATAAGTAAATCTTTTGCAGATTGTTTAAAATTAAAATCTTCTTTAATTTTTAAATCATTTTTTACAGACCTTACTCCCTGAGTTTCCCATGCAAGTTTTGTTAATTTAAGTTTTTCTTCTGGATCATCAACTTTACCAGTTATAAATATTCTTCCATCTATAACTTTTGTTTTTACTGATAAAAAATAATTTTTATTTACCAATAAAATCCTTGTGCTTAAATTTTTTTGCATAATTGAGTCATCTATTTGCGTTCCAAGAGATCTTGGATCTATTGCCACACTAACCCCAGTCCCAAATATTCCTGTCGATGATACCCCAACACATCCACTTAAAATCAGACCAATGCAAAAAATTAATGCAATTTTAATTTTCATTTTTAATATCAACACAATATTTATAAATTATTTTTTTTGAAACTGGGTTATTTTGATAGATAAGGTTTGTAATTTCTTTTATACTTAGTTTGTTAATCATCTGTTTAATAGTTCTTTTATCTGATTCACTTAATTCAAGCGAATTTTTTTTATTTAATTTCTCTGAAATTACTATTGTTAATTCACCCTTTAGTTTTTTTTCAAAGAGTTTTAATTCATCAATATCTAATCTAATGAATTCCTCATATAACTTTGACATTTCTCTACAAATCAAAATTTTCCTCCCTGAAAATTCCTTTTTTAAATAAGGTATTATTTTGTTAATCTTTTTTGCTGAAATGAAAAAAATGATGGAGCTATCTAATTTTTTTGCAGTTTCTAAGATTTTCAATATTTCATTATTTTTTTCAGGAAAGAAGCCGTAGAAAAAAAATTTGTCTGAAAACCCACTTGCCATCAATGCTGTTGTAACTGCTGATGGCCCTGGTAATGGAATAATTTCAATGTCATTTTTCAAACACTCGTTCACCAATAAATTTCCTGGGTCAGAAATATTTGGTGTTCCAGCATCTGAGATCATTGAAACTATTAAACCTCTTTTTAGTATGTCAATAATTTTTGATAAATTCTTTTTTTCATTAAATTTATGATTTGAGACTAATTTTGTATTTATCTTATACTTATTTAATAAATTCTTAGAGACTCTTGTATCCTCACATAATATGAAATCAGAATTTCTTAACGTTTCTAGTGCCCTAAAAGTTATATCTTTTAGGTTACCTATTGGGGTTGGGACTAAATATAAGCCTTTTTTTAAATCTTTATTTGATGTTTTAGAATTAACAATCATATTTATGTATAAGTAATATAATATCATTAAATGTTTAAAATTTTTAAAATAATTTTTGTTAGTGCAATTATCGTTTTGTTTATTTCGAAATTTGGACAAACTAACGAAGAAAAAATCAAGATTGGTTTGTTGGTTCCAATGTCAGGTGAAAAAAACAAACTAGGCCAATCAATTATTAAATCAACAAGATTGGCTCTTAAAGATATAGGCACTGATAAGCTAGAAATATATCCAAAAGATACAGGTTTAGATCCCAATAAAACACTGCAGTCAGCTTTTGAGTTAAAAAAATTAGGTGTAAAAATTATAATCGGTCCAGTTTTTTATGAAAATGTTGAATATTTAAATGAAGTAGATGATATCGTATTCTTATCACTTACAAACAAAATAGACAGTTTGCCAAGTAATGTTATTAGCAGTGGTGTAAATTCTGTTTCACAGCTAAATGCAATAAAAAAATTTACAGAACTAAATGAACTAAAAAGAACAATCCTGTTAACCCCAGATCTCAATTACAAAAATGAAATTGAGAAAGCAATTAAAAAATCGAAATTAAAAATTTCAAAACACTACATTTATGATATTGAGCCAACAAAACTTACACAACAAATCGAGAAAATAACAAATTATAAAATTAGAAAACAAAATTTAGCTGATGAAATAAAAAGAATCGAGTTATCGGATACAGATGAAGAGATAAAAAAAAAGAGAATAGAGAAATTGGATAAAAGATATACGATTGGAAATGTTAATTTCGATTCTCTGATAATCTCTGATTTTGATGAAAGTTTAAAAAGTGTTATCACATCGTTTTTATATACCGACGTATCTCCAGAAGATAAATATTTTATAACTTTAAATCAGTGGTTTGATGAAAGTATGCTTTCTGAAAACAGTATTCAGCCGTTATATTATCCTTCTATTAATAAAAAAAATCTAGATAGCTTTTCAAAAAAATTTTCAAAATCTTATGATGAAAAACCAAATCATTTGTCACTACTTAGTTATGATCTTATTGGACTGATTTACTATCTATCTTTAAATAATGATTTATCTGATACTAAATCATTATTTAAAAAACAAAATTCTTTTAAAGGTAAAATTGGAGTATTTGATATTAAGGATAATAAAATAAATCATAGATTAAATTTTTATCAAATTCAAAATGGATCTTTTAAAGAAATTTTTTAATTTTTTTGAAGGCTTTGAATCGATGATCCATTCTGTATTTTTTTGAAGAAGACATTTGACCAAAAGTTTTCTTTTGATTATTTGGAATAAATATTGGATCATAACCAAAACCATTTTTTCCTTTAGCTTTATTTGATATTTTACCCTCAACTTTACCTAAAACACTCACTAAATTTTTATTTTGGTAACTTATTGATAGAGCACACATAAATCTCGCTTTAATAGTTTTTTTTTTCCAGTTTTTATCTTTATCACTTAATTTCCTAAAAACTTTTTTAATTGCGATTTTAAAATCTTTATTTTTTCCGGCCCACCTAGCAGAATAAATTCCTGGTTTTTTATTTAAAATATCAATTTCAAGCCCAGAATCATCCGCTAAACAAATTAGGTTAGTTTTTTTTGAAAAATATTTTGATTTTATAATCGAATTTTGTTTAAAAGTTTTACCATTTTCCTTTGGGCTTTTGAGGTTAAAATCTAAAGTAGAAAAAGTTTGTATCTTTTTAGGAATTAGACTCCTAATTTCCCTCAATTTTCCTATATTATTTGTGCCAATTAACAGTTTCTTAATTTTTTTTTTCACATCTAGAAATTTTAAATTTTCTTACCATATATCCTTTTATGGAAAAAGAACAAAACATGTCTTCTAAAGATAACGAGGAGCTTAAAAAAAATTCAGAAGACGATAAGCCCGATCAATCACCAAATGATGACACAGAGAATGATAACAAAAAAGAGGAAAAATCTTTAGAAGAAAAAATTACTGAACTAGAAGATAAACTAGCAAGAACCTTTGCAGAGATGGAAAACCAAAGACGAAGGTTTGAAAAAGAAAAAATAGATGCATTTGAGTATGGAGGTTATGCTTTTGCGAAAGAAGCTTTGAACTTAATCGATAATTTAGAAAGATCAAAAAATATTTTAGAAAATGACGAAAAACTTAAAAATACAGAGGCTTTAAGAAAAACTTTGGATCACTTTGACATAATATACAAAGATGTAATCTCTATTTTTAATAAAAACAGTATTACACCTATAGAAAGTATAAATAAAAAACTTGATCCAAATCTTCATCAAGCAATGATGGAAATAGAGGATGATAATAAAGAGCCGGGAACAATCATTCAAGAAATACAAAAAGGATTTATGTTAAAAGATCGTCTCCTAAGACCTTCTTTGGTTGGTGTTGCTAAGAAAAGGACCCCAAAAGACGAAAAAACAGAAGAAAATAAACAAAATTTAAAGGATAAATAATGTTTTGCACAACTTGTAGATTTAAAATTAACGCTTATATGAAACTCGGAGAATTTAATTATGAGTAAAATTATAGGAATTGACCTTGGTACAACCAATTCATGTGTTGCGATCATGGAAGGTAGCCAAGCTAAAGTTTTAGAAAATGCAGAGGGAGCAAGAACAACACCATCTGTTGTAGCTTTCACTGATGAAAACGAAAAATTAATTGGTCAACCAGCAAAAAGACAGGCAGTAACTAATCCTGAGAATACAATTTTTGCTGTTAAAAGACTTATTGGAAGAAATTTTGAAGACCCAACTGTAAAAAAGGATGTGGAGTCTGCACCATTTAAGATCATTAATTCTGATAAAGGCGATGCATGGATCGAGGCAAAGGGACAAAAGTATTCACCATCTCAAATTTCTGCATTTATTTTGCAAAAAATGAAAGAAACTGCTGAAAAATATTTAGGTCAAGCAGTTACCAAAGCTGTAATTACAGTTCCTGCTTACTTTAATGATGCACAAAGACAAGCAACAAAAGATGCGGGTAAAATTGCTGGATTAGAAGTTTTAAGAATTATTAACGAACCAACTGCAGCATCACTGGCTTATGGTTTAGACAAAAAACAAAATAAAAAAATTGCGGTTTATGATCTTGGTGGAGGAACATTCGACGTTTCTATACTTGAACTAGGTGATGGTGTATTTGAGGTAAAATCTACAAACGGTGATACTTTTTTAGGTGGAGAAGATTTTGATAATACAATTGTAGAATATTTAATTAATGAATTTAAAAAAGATAATGGTATTAATCTTAAGTCAGATAAACTTGCGTTACAAAGACTTAAGGAAGCTGCTGAGAAAGCAAAAATTGAGCTTTCTTCTGCAGAACAAACAGACATTAACTTACCTTTTATAACAGCAGATAAAACTGGACCAAAACATATTAACCTTAAGATGACAAGGGCAAAGCTAGAGGCTTTAGTTGAAGATTTAATTTCTAAAACAATGCCTCCATGTAAAACAGCATTAAAAGATGCGGGTATATCAGCCAATGAGATTGATGAAGTTGTTATGGTTGGTGGTATGACAAGGATGCCGAAAGTAATTGAGGAAGTTAAAAACTTCTTTGGTAAAGATCCAAATAAAAGTGTTAATCCTGATGAAGTAGTGGCTATGGGTGCCGCTATACAAGCTGGCGTATTACAAGGAGATGTTAAAGATGTTCTTTTATTAGACGTAACACCTCTATCATTAGGTATTGAAACATTGGGTGGAGTTTCAACAAGACTAATAGATAAAAATACTACAATTCCAACCAAGAAAAGTCAGGTTTTTTCAACAGCTGAAGATAACCAGCCTGCTGTTTCTATCAGAGTTCTTCAAGGTGAAAGAGAAATGGCTACAGATAACAAACTGCTTGGTAATTTTGAATTAGTAGGTATCGCTCCTGCACCAAGAGGTGTGCCCCAAATTGAAGTAACATTTGATATTGATGCTAATGGAATTGTAAATGTTTCTGCAAAAGACAAAGGAACTGGTAAAGAACAAAAAATCCAAATTCAAGCTTCTGGAGGATTAAGCGAAGCAGAAATAGAAAAAATGGTTAAAGAAGCTGAAGCAAATAAAGAAGCTGACAAAAAGAAAAGAGAGTCAGTAGATGTAAGAAATCAGGCAGATACTTTAATTCACTCGACTGAGAAAAATTTAAAAGAACATGGCTCAAAAATATCTGATGCTGATAAAAAAGCTATCGAGGATTCTTCAGCAGCTTTAAAAGAAACTTTAAAAAGTGAAAATACAGAAGAAATTAAGAAAAAAACTGAAGCTTTAGTGCAAGCCTCTATGAAGCTTGGAGAAGCTATCTATAAGTCACAACAAAATGCTAAACCAGATTCTAATAATGATGATGGTAAAGACGATGATAAAGGAAAAAAAGACGATAATGTTGTTGATGCGGATTTTGAAGAAGTAAAAGACGAGAACAAAGAAAAAAGCGCTTAACTGACATCTATTTGTCCAAGTTAATAAATGGCTAAAAGAGATTATTATGATGTCCTGGGCGTTAACAAAAGTGCTTCACCTGAAGAATTAAAATCTGCTTATAGAAAACTCGCTGTAAAATATCATCCTGACAAAAACCCTGGGGACAAGAACGCAGAAGATAAATTTAAGGAGGCTAGTGAGGCTTATGGTGTTTTGTCTGATAAATCAAAAAAAGAAAATTATGACAACTTCGGTCACGCTGCTTTTGAAAATGGTGGTGGAGGGAAAGGTGGCTTTGGCGGCTTTGGAGGTTTTAGTGGCGCTGACTTTTCAGATATATTCGAAGATTTCTTTGGTGATTTTGGAGGTGGAAGACGAAGCTCAAGAAAAAGCTCAAATAATAGAGGCTCAGATTTAAGATATGATTTATCCATAACTCTTGAGGAGGCTTACACTGGTAAAAAACAAAATATTCAATTTTCATCATCAGAAAAATGTACTTCGTGTAAGGGTAGTGGGTCTAAAGCAGGATACAGTCCTGATAGATGTACTTATTGTGGAGGAAATGGTCGTGTTAGAACAAACCAAGGATTTTTTACTGTTCAACAAACTTGCCCTCAATGTGCAGGCAGTGGTGAGGAAATAACTAACCCATGCAATGATTGTAATGGGCAGGGAAATAAACAAACCTCAAAAAAATTATCAGTAACAATTCCTAAAGGTGTTGATGATGGCACAAGAATAAGACTTGCTGGCAAAGGTGAGGCGGGTACAAGAGGTGGAACAGCTGGTGACTTATACATATTTGTTAATGTTAAATCTCACGAACTTTTCAAAAGGTCTGAAGTTAATTTATTTTTTGAATTTCCAATTTCTATTGCAGATGCTGCCCTGGGTACAACGATTGAGATCCCAACGATTGATGGGAAAAAAGCTAAAATTAAAATACCTGATGGAACACAAAGCGGTAAACAATTTAGGTTAAAAGGTAAAGGAATGCCTTTCATGCGCAGAGGAGATTTTGGTGATCTTTACGTACAAGTTAAAACAGAAGTTCCTGTTTCACTCAACAGAGAACAAAAAGAATTATTAGAAAAATTCAGAAAAATTGAAAATGAAAAATCAAACCCAAGTATCAAAAAATTTTTTCAAAAAGCAAAAAGCTTTTGGAACAACTAAAAGATTATTTAAATGAAAGATATAAGGTTAATCCATAACCTTCCAAGGAGTGGCGGAACAATAATATCGAAATGTTTAGGCGCTCAAGAAAATATTGTTTTATTAAGTGAAATCCATCCAAATGGAGTAGAAATTGCAAGAAAAATGAACCTTAATTGTGATTTATATGACCCAATATTTCAAGCTCACGAGTGGAATGGCTTATTTGAAAAGGAAGAGTATGAAAAAATTAGAAGTTTTAATTATAGTTTTGAGGAAAAAATTCACTTAATTTTCGAAGAGGTTGAAATGAAAAATAAAATATTAATAATTCGTGACTGGTGCTTTGTTGATTATTTTGGAATTCCTTTTACAGAACCAACTTATAAAAACTCAATTTTAGATACACTGAGCAAAAAATTTAACATTTTAAATCTTTATATTTTACGGCATCCTTTAGAACTTTATATAAGTAATTTTAAAATTTTTCCTTTTTTTAGAGATAATTACAAATTTAATTTTTTTGTAAAAGGGTATGAAAAATTTTTTTTACATACCTTAAAAGATAAAATTTTCAAATATGAGGATTTTAATAATAATCCTGAAGATAACCTGAAAAATATGTGTAAAATTTTAAAAATTAATTTTAATAATAACTTTAAAGATAATCTAAAGAATATAAAATTAACAGGTGATGATAAAGCTATAGCTTCAATTGATATTAAAATTAATAATGATACTGCCTCAACTTTAATAAAAAAAGAAGATAAAAATAAAATAAATAATAACGCAAATTTCATAAGATTAATGGAAAATATGAAAAATTATTATTAATGTTATGCTTAATCAAGATTGATAAATATCTTTAAAGTAACAAAAAAAATTGAAAAAAAATGGGTCTAGAAGAAATCATTCCAGCAATTGCTTTATTCGCTATACTAATACTAGTTCTACCAGAATTTATAAGCACTAATATAAAAAAGAATCTGTTTTTTAAAAATCTATTTATTTGGGGTATTATTGTTTTGTTACTTATGATAGTTCTATATTTTATCTTCAAATGAGAAAAATTAACTTAGCTGTTACTGGGTGTTTAGGTAGAATGGGGCACCAAATAATTAAATCTGTAAAATCAGATAAAAAATTTAAACTAGTTACGGTAACTGAAAACAAAAAAACCAATAAAAAGATATATGGTTTAAGGGTTGCAAAGAATAACTTAGAGGTATTTAAAAAAGCTAATCTTATTATAGATTTTACAATTCCAAAATGCACGATGGACATATTAAAAATTGCAGTAAAGTTAAAAAAAAAAGTAGTAATTGGAACAACTGGTTTTACAAAAAAAGAAGAAAATTTAATAAAAAAATACTCAAAAAAAATTCCAATTTTAAAAGCAGGAAATATGAGTTTAGGTATCAATTTGCTAATGTGCTTAACAGAAATAGCCTCAAAGTCTCTAAACAATTCGTTCTTAAGTAAAATATCAGAGGTCCACCACAAATATAAAAAAGATTATCCTTCTGGCACCGCTTTAATGCTTGGCAAGGGTATAGCAACTGGAAAGAATAAAAACTTTTATAACTTAATTGGAAAAAAATATCTAAATAAAAAAAACTTTCCATACGGGGAGAAAATTAATTTTAATTCAATGAGAAAAGGTGAAATAATCGGTGAGCACGAGGTAAAATTTTCGAGCGGTAAAGAGATAATAACACTTAATCACGAAG
>CACNAR010000004.1 GCA_902618485.1 uncultured Pelagibacteraceae bacterium | reverse complement strand
TTTTTACCTTTTTTATTTTTTGCCTTAGCTTTTTTCTTCTTACCTTTTTTCTTACCTTCGTCTAATTTAGCTTTTTTCTTTTGCTTTTTAGCTTTAGCTTTAGCTTTCTGAGCTTTTTTCTTTTCTGCTCTTTCAGCTTTAATTGCTACTTTTTTCTCTTTATCTTTTTTAATGTTTTCTTTAATTATTGTTTTAATTTCTTCTTTTTCAAAACCTAGAGCTTTTAATTCTTTTTTAAGACTTTTTCGTAATTGTTTTCTCTCAGCTTTAGTCTCATTTGGTGAAAGTTTTGCAACTCTTAATGCCTTCATCTTTTTGTTAAATTTCTTTAATTGATTTTTAGTAATTTTTTTTGCTTGTCCTGGAGCTTTTCCTTTAGTCATCGAAGTCATACTATATGGGTTATCTAATAAAGTTTGACCAAGATTATTTCCAACTAAAACCGCTCCTGGTCTCATGCCTAAGGTATTATTTTTTCCTGGACCAATTAATAAAGTATCTGTTTTTCCTTTTGAAACTATGGTTTGAAATTCTGTTCCTCTTGAACCTAAAGTTCCCTCAGGAACTTCGACTGTAAGGCTGTCAGGATTTTTTTTACTTATTAATCCTGAAATAACTTTTAAACTTCCTTGTTTTACGCTCGCAACAATTTTTCCATCGTTTGTTTCTGGATCAAAAATAAATGTATCCATGACAACTTCGGAGTCCTCACCAACTGTAAAAGTAGACTGATCTAATAATAAAATTTGTGTACCTGAACCTGGTGCAGCATAAATTGTTTCATTTAAATAAATTTTATCGCCAGCCTTTAACTCTCTTGTTTCAGTTTTTACCGTTCCAGATATAGCTCCAATTATTCCAACAAGTTGCTTTTCAATGCTAAGCTTCTCAGCAGAATTCACTTGAGAAGAAAGAATTAAAAATAGCCCAATGACTGCACTAAAAATTTTTTTCATCACCCAAAACTAGCAAATTTAGACGAAAATAGGAATAATTAATGTTCATTATGGGTTAAAAAAAACTCAATAAAACTGTGGTTAATCTAACCAAAAAATTAAATATTTATTAAAAAATTTAATTTAACCTAAAAGATTTTGAAAAACTTAGAGAAAAGGAATCTGCGATATAATCATAATTAATAATATTCGCTTCAGAAAAAAGTTTTTCATAAGATAAATTTATAAAAAGGCTTCTATTGGGATCTATTCTAGGAAAAATGTCCCCAATAGCTTTTGTTAACATAATATCAAATGTATTTGTGAAGTCTGATCTTATTGTATTATTAACCGATGTATCTGCTTTCTTATAATCATTAAAACTCATACTATTACTTACTGCAATATAAGCCCAAGGAAATGCAAAGTTTATTCCAAAACCTACATCGTAGTTTTCATAATCATTTCCATCATCAACTCTTGAGTCGGTATCACTATAACCTAAACTAATATTAGTTGTGATCAGTTGATTTAGTATAAAGTCGTGTCCTAAACTTATACTATGACCACTTGCATTCGTTTCATTGGCGGTAGTATCCATTGTGTTATTATTTCCTTTCGAGTTTGAATATGAAAATCCATAACTAAAAGAATTTCTTTCCCCAACAGAAAAGAAACCGCCTAAACCGTACATCTTTGAAAAACTATCAGCATCATGTTGATAATCTGATTTGCTTAAAATTAAGTAAGGACTAACACTTTGTCCTAAAAAAACTGTGTCCAAACCAAGAGTTAATCCATAACTTTGATAATCATCATCAGCTTCAAGATATTGTTCTGAGGTAGTTTGAGATAAATTAATAAGTAAAGAAGACTCTTCTCCAACAGGTCTAGATGCAGACAATCCCATACTACCACTTAAAGTTCTATCAAATTTTGGAGAGTTGAAAACTTCACGTTCTCCAGATGACTCTTTAAGTCTTGTGGTTGAAACACTATTAACATTATCTGAGGCAATTACACCGGTAGAAAAATCTGCAGCAAAAGTCCAAAGACTTGGTTCTCGATCTTTTAATTCTTCCTCAATTTCTTGTAATGTTTCTAAATCTTCAGCTGAAAGATCTCTTCTTAATTTCATTTCTTCAATAATTGTTGATGCTTTTTCTGGTGAGTCAACTTGGACCAGAACTGATAATAGATATAATTTTATTTCAGTATTATCAGGATAAAGCATATTCAATCTTTCAAGTGTAGAAATTGTTTGCTTAAAATTTCCCATTTTACCTTGTTGTTGTGCATATTTTAAATTTAAATCTAAATCATTTGGTTTTTGCAAAATTTGCATGTACGTAATATTTTTTTCTGAAGAGACAACAAAGGTTGTCATCAGCAAGAATGTTGAGATTAAAACAAATATAAATTTGTTGGTATTTAAATTCATAAAAGTGAAAGATATTAAGTCTATTTATTTTTTCAATTAATATTTTTTTGTGAATTCATACTATTTTCCAATACTTATTACTGTTAAGTCATCAGACAGTTTTTGATTTTTGCTCAAATTTACGACCATTTTAGTTATATCATTTAATTGTTGAGTGGTGTTTTTGTTATAATTAGTCTCAATAATATCTATTGATCCGTCGATACCTATTTCTTGTCCTTTATCATTTAAGCTTTCAGATAATCCATCGGTAAATGCATAAAATCTTGAACCATTTAGTTTCATCTTATTGATATTATAAATACTTTTGTCTTTCTGTTTGATAACACCTAAGGGAGGTGCTGAACTTAGAAACTGCTGATATTTCCCATTATCATCTCTAACAATTGCAGGCTGATGACCTGCGTTCACCCATCTAATTTCATCTGTAATTAAATTGTATTCACCAATTATTGAAGTTACAAACATTCCACCGGTTTTAGTATTATTTAAATCATTATTCATATGCAAAACCATTTCATCTGGATCTACTTTTGATTGGGACAAAACTTCAAACAAAGTAGAAGCTTTAGCCATAACCATTCCAGCATGAATACCTTTGCCAGCAACATCGGCAATTATAAAATAAATACTATCATTGTGAGGATAGAAGCTAAAGAAATCACCTGAGACCTCTCTCGCTGATAGGTTAATACCATGCACAGGATAATTTTTTAAATTTCTTTTTGGTAAAAAGTTTTCTTGAACTTTTACAGCTAATTTAACCTCTTTAGAAATTCTTTCACGCCACTTGTTTTTTTCTTCCTCTGTTGTTTCAAGCTTACTCATTAACTTATTATAATAAAGACCAATTACACCACCTGCAGTGAACGGATCTTGAGGTCCTCTTACCTTAAGATCTCCTGATTCTGATTGTTTGTTTAAAATTGAAATTAAATCATGCTCAATTGAAACTGCATTATGCTCTGCAATATTTAATCCTAATTCTTCCTGAACAGTGCTAACCCTTAATGGGTAAAATTTGTTGACAAAACTTAAAATTATAAAGGAAGATATAAACGTAAATGATCCAATGGCCAGAATTCCTATCAATTGAATTTTAATTTGTGAAAATCTATCAAGACCAGTATCTAAAATATTTAAATCACTAAAAAATCCAACAGCTAAAGTTCCCCAAATTCCTGCAGCCAAATGAACCGGAACAGCACCAACAACATCATCAATTTCAAATTTGTTTAAAATTTCATTTACAAAAATTGCAATGACCGAACCAATGATACCAACAAAAATTGCAGTGACAGACGTCATTGAATTACATCCTGCAGTAATTGCAACTAAACCTGCTAATGGACCTAAAATAATATAAAAAGGATCAGGTTTCTTATGTTTAAAATATGAAATACTTAATCCAGTTAATAAACCAAAAGCAGCGGCTAAAAATGTATTGATTAAAATTAAAGGCACTACTTCATCCATCGCTCCATTGCTACCACCATTAAAACCAAACCATCCAAACCACAAAATGAGTGTACCTAAAACAGCAAGTGGAAAACTAGATCCAGTGAATTTACCTCTATTAGCATCTGAATATTTACCAATTCTTGGCCCCAAAATAATTACTGCTGCTAAAGCAATCCATCCACCTACAGAATGTACAATTGTACTTCCTGCAAAATCAACAAAGCCTAAATCTGAAAGCCATCCGGTTGTTCTTACTGAACCGGTAACAACTAGTAACTGATCTACCGTATCATATTTTGAAAGATAACTTGAGGACCACGCCCAATGACCGACTATGGGATAAATTATTCCAGTAGCTAAAACAGTCATAATCAAATAACCATTAAATTTCATTCTTTCAGCAACAGCACCAGAAATAATTGTTGCAGCAGTTGCAACAAACATTGCTTGGAATACAAAGTAAGTCATGTATTCCGCTTTGTTAGTTTTGAAAAAAAATAAATCAGTGCCAAAAAAACCGTAATAAGAAGAAAAAAATAGTTAAGAAAAAACCTAAGAGAAAAGTAGTGAAAAAGAAAAGAGTGGTGAAGAAGAAGAGAGCTGCTAAGAAGAAAAAAGCTAAAAAGAAAAGAAGAAAAAAGAAATAAACAGATCTTTCATAAATAAGATTTATTTACTTTAATCCAATTACCTATAAATTTAATTTGTGAAAGAAATTTTACATAAAAACCTTAACTACGTCGTTTTCTTTGCCTTACTTATTCTCTTAATTTTTTTAAAAGTTCTCAATCCAAGTTTTATTAAATCAATATCATTTTTAAGTTTTGATCTTTACCAAAAAGTATTTGCAGAGAAAAAAAATTCAGATGTTGTAATTATAGATATTGACGAAAAAAGTTTAGGTAAGTTCGGTCAGTTTCCCTGGAATAGAATTGTTTTTGCAGAAATTTTAGATAAGCTAAACGAGTCAAGTCCAAAGGCAATAGGTTTTGATATTTTTTTTACTGAAAAAGATAAACAATCTCCCGATGCTATAATTAAATCGTATGGTCTAATTCCCTCTGACATAGCAGAACTTCAGAATTTAAAAAGTCCGGATGATATATTCTCTGAAAAACTTAAAGAGTCCAAATCTATAATAGCAGTTCTGGGAAGCAATGTTCCGTCTCATTCAAACTATGATCGAAAAGCAAAAGCTAGATTTTTATCAAAAGGTGGGGAACCAAAGCAGTTTACATATTCTTACCCTTATTCAATAGGCTCACTAGAAGTATTAGAAAAAAATGTCAAAGGATTAGGATCTATTTCTTTTTTAGATCAATTAGATGGTATCATTAGATCTCTACCTTTAATTGTTCAATTCAATAAAAAAATGTATCCAACCATGGGTTTAGAGATGGTTAGAGTTGGTTCTAAACAAAAAAATATTTATGTAGAATTAAATGAAGTTGGAATTCAAAGAATAAGCGCAAGACCCCACAAGATAGACTCTGATCCTAATGGGATCATTTGGATTAAATATAAAAAGTCAGATAAAAATCAATATATCTCTGCTGGGGATGTCTATGACGGTAAATTTCAAACAGACTTTTTTAAAGATAAATACGTTTTAATAGGTGCCTCAGCACAAGGTTTATTCGATTTAGTTAAAACTCCTTTAGGAGTGACTATTCCAGGAGTTGAAGTTCATGCTAATGTTATTGAAAATATTTTAGATCAGTCCTATTTGGTTAGAAATCCAAACACATATATATTTGAGTTATTATTCTCTATTATCGTTGCTTTAATTACATTTATTTTATCTCAAAAAGTAAAACCAAAACTAAGTTTATCGATTTTCTTTGGAAATATTTTGGCGATCATAATTATTGGATTTTCTATTTATAAATTTAGATCTGAATTAGTAGATATGAGTTACCCTATATTTATTGTAACTGCTACCTTCTTAACCGGTCTTTATTTTAGATTTATTGAGGAAAACAAAATAGCTTTAGATAATTTACAAAAAGAGGCAAAATTATTAAAAGAACGAGAATTAGCTGCAGGAGTTCAAAAAAGCTTATTTCCAGACATATCAAAATTTGAAAATTTCATTTTTGCAAGAAACGTTCCTGCAAGAGATGTATCAGGAGATTATTTTGATGTGGTAAGATCCACCCCAGAAGAATACTTTTTCACATTAGCTGATGTATCAGGGAAAGGGGTTAAAGCGGGTATGTATATGGCAAAAGCATCTTCAATATTTAGAACGCTTACGAACTTGAAGTTTCCATTAGAAAAAGTTGTGTTCGGTGTCAATAATGAGCTTGTTGAGGCAAAATTTAAAGGGATGTTTGTGACCGCTGTTTTTGGAAAATTAAATATTAAAACTGGAGAACTTGTATTTATTAATGCAGGGCATGAAAGCATTTTAACTTTTGATCAAAATAAAAATTATGAATACATTAAGTCAGAAATGCCACCAATTGGAATAGTTAAATATTTTACAGAATCTATGGTCAAATCAAATACCATGAACTTAAAAGATAAGACATTTGTTGTTTATACTGATGGTGTAACGGAAGGCTATTTGAAAAATGGTGAGGAATTAGGCGCAGAAGGAGTGCAAAAAATCATAGATGGCATGTCAGATGTGACACCAAAAACTATAGTTGAGTCTATTGAAAAAGAATTAAATTGGGGTGCTGAAAAATTAAGGGATGATATTACTTGTATGGCTATAAATATAAATAATACTGAATTAATAAAGAAAAAATAATCCAACATGATTAAGAGGTTATTTTTAATTGTATTTTGTTTATGTTTTGTAGTGAATACAGTACATGCAGGAACAGTTGAGCCTGTTTTTAAACAATTGAAAGATCCAAATTTGGATGGAGAAGATAATGAACCATCCACATCCTCAATAGCGATAACCCCCGATGGGAAAAAAATGTTTGTAATGGATAATTTAGGAAATGGAGCTACTGATGGGTTTGCAATTTTTATTTATGATTTAGCAACTGCATTTGACATCAGCACCATGGATGTCACAAACAGAACTATAGTAAATACAACTGGTCTTGGTGATGATTTAGATTTTGTTGCTGGTAAAAAAATTATTAAATTTAATAATGATGGAAAAAAATTATTTTTATTTTCACATTTTACGGCGCAATTTCATAATTTAGAAATTCCATATGATGTCGCCTCAATTTCTGCCTCAACATTAATTCCTGATGACGGTCTCAATTATCAAACTGCTTATAACACAATTTCAGCACTTTATGGAGTTGCGTTTAGTAATGATGGAACAAGAATGTATCTTAATGATGGACATAAAAATACAACCGATATAACTCAGGTCAATTTATCCACACCATTTGATCCAAGCTCTGGGACGTTTGCATTCAATCTTAATACAGAAGAAATCCCCGACCTAAGGGTTAATGGATTTACGTTCGAAATAGCTTTTGATGATGACGGTACAAGATTATATATAAGTGAGGGTCTTAATAACCACACTACCGTTCCTACTTTTATGTATGTTTACAAATTATCCACACCATTTGAGCTTAGTTCTGCAACTTACGTTGGTGCTTCCCAAATAAAGGGAAATGGAAATCATGTTTCAGCAGTTGGATGGACTTTTGGGAATAATGGTATGAAGGCTTATATTGGAACAGAAGACGCTCAAAGTGACGGAAGTGATGATGATGTAATTTATGAGTACGATTTAACTTGCCCCTATGGAATTGTTCTTTGTGAAACAGATGCTGTCACAGCTATAGGGGCTCAAGTAGAAATTGCTAAAAATGTAATTCATCAAAACTCTTCAACAATTTTCAAAAGATTTGAATGGTTACGGAGAAATGATGAAAGAGCTAATTTAACTAATCATGAAATTAAATTGAATATTCATAATCCAATTTTAGCAGCATTAAAAACGAACTTAGAAAATTCATTTAATAATATTGAATATAATCAAGTATCGTTAAAAAAAGAAAATTCTAAAATAAATAAAAAGAATTGGTCTTACTGGTCTCACGGGGATATTTCATTTGGAAGGGTAGGTGATACAGCATCCTCTAAGCCCAAAGAAGTTAAGACTAGAGGTATTATGTTTGGTGCAGATAAATTAGTAGATAAAAAGATTTTTGGTTACGCATTTCGATACGGTAATGACGAGGTTGATATAGATGATGGGTCAAGTGATGAATTAGATGCACAAACATTTTCTTTAAATATATACAGTAGTGTACCTCTAAAAAATCGGTCTAATCTTAATTTATTATTTGGTGCTAGTTATTTAATGATAGACCAGTTAGGTAAAGATCAAGTTACCGGTCAAAGAAACGGAAAACAAATTTATACATCAATGAGCTATGAAAACGAAAACGAGTATACCAAATATGAATTAATTCCATTTGGTAAGCTTGAAATGGGCATCACTCAATTTTCAGATTATACTGATTTTGGCGTTGTCTCTAATAGCGTTGAAAGTCACGAGAGTGTTACATTTAAAACAGGAAATATTTCTGCAGGCTTGAAATTTGACAATATCTTATATTTAAATGATGACACCATAAGTCGAAATGGATTTATTGAATATATTTATGATTTATCACCCAACATTGATCATCATGTAAAAAATCATATTGATAATACTACTCTTAAAAAAACTATAAACACACATTCATTACACAATATAAAAGGTAATATAGGATTTGAATATATGTACTCAAATAATCGTACAATTGCGATAAATTATGAAAGATTTCAAAGTCTAGATAAAAGTGGCCACAAAGATAGTTTGTTCATTAAGTTTGGTAGCATTAAGAAACATAATGCAAATTTTGATGTAATTTATGATCCAATAAATAATAATAATACGAAAATCAGCTATCTAAAACAATTGGGTGATTTTAATTTAAAACTAAATTCTAATTACAGTTTGTTTAGTAAAATTCCTGATTATGGTGTAAATTTAGAGATTTCTGGTACTTTTTAGTTTAAAAGAAAATGATTAAAAAACTAATTTGGATTTTATTAATAATTTTTCCAATTTCTAATTCCTTTGGGGAAGCTACCCTTAAACATGTACAAACAGTAGCATTTGATGATGGTGAACAAAACCAAAATAATATAATAGCTGGTATTGAATTTAACAAAGATGGAACAAAACTTTTTACAAGCTCTGCTAACAAAACTGATCCCGGCCAAATTATGGAATTTAATCTAAGTACACCTTACGATATAAGTTCAAGAAGTTATGCAGGTGATGGTGAAAGATGTACAATGACTGAAGTAGAAAAAACACCATATGATTTAGAATTTAACCATGATGGAACAAAATTATTTGTTGCAACTAGAGCAGCAGGAGCTGGTGCTGATTTAGACAAGCTTTTTAGATATGATTTAACTACACCTTATGATATTTCTACTTGTGCGTTTGCGCAACAGACCACAAATCTCGATTCAAAAAATAATTTAAATGACAGTGCTGCTGGAAATTTTTCATTGGTGGGAGACGATTACGCGAGTCACAGTAAAATTAGGCTTCAAGGTTTTGAATTTAACAACAAAGGTACAAAATTATTTTTGAGTTGGTTTGGGCAGAACGATAGTTCTGCTAAATTATTAGAATACACTCTTTCAACCCCATACGACATAACCTCACTTCAACTTGTAACAACAGCTGGAATTAATATGGGAACAGGTACAAATACTAATGTAGTCAACTCAGCAGGAATTAGGTTTAGTGCTAATGGAAAAAGAATTTTTATTATTAGTCACTCAGGCAACCCAGGTATCAGTCAGATTTCTCTTACAAATGCATTCGATACTTCATCATTTGTTTTGGATGGTAAATTTGACTTTGCGTCTCCATCAAATACACAACCTAGAGGAGTAGCATTCAACCCTAGTGGTTTAAAATTATACATTGGAAGTGGTCCCGGTCATGGAGGTATAGATCAGATATTCGAATATAATTTAGTTTGTCCATTCACTATTTTTTCTGAGACATGCCCTTCAATTGTTGAGAATAAAGATAGAACTGGAATGGCATCAGCACAAATAGAAATTGCCAAAAGAACTATTGATCATTCAACAGATAGTGCACTTAATCGATTAAAATGGATTAGAAGAAATAAAGATAAACAAAATTTAACTAATTTAAATATTGATATTAATTTTACTAATCAAAGATTAGCTTCTTTAACCGAGATTGTTAAAAATGTTGCTGCTAAAAAAAAAGCAAAAGTCAAAGAAGAAGATGTATTTTATTGGAGCGAAGGAAGTATTGCGGTTGGAAGAATAGGAGATACAAGTATTTCATCTACCAAGAAAATTGATACAGATGCAATCACCTTTGGTGTAGATAAATTTACTGATGAAAATGGAATTAAAGGATTAGCATTTAGAGTTGGTAGAAATAATGTTGATATTGGAAATTCTGGAAGCAATTTGGACACTGATACATTTAACATTACCTATTATTCCACAACCCCAATAGAAGATGATACTAAATTTCTTGATACCTTTATTGGGGTCGGAGGATTGAGGTCTGATTTATTAACTGTTCTAGATGGTAAAAATTTAACCGCTAACAGAAAAGGAAAACAGATTTATGGAACAATAAGAATAAAAGATGAAATTAAAAAAGGTAATTTGACTATTATTCCTTCTGGAAGATTTGATATTGGTCACACTATTTTAGGATCCTATAGTGAAGCTGGTAATGGTGGTATTGATGTTGAAAATCAACACATTCGAACGAAAAAAGTTAGAGCAGGTTTTGCTGCAGTCGAAGATGTCTTAAATGAAAAATATACAATAAAAAGACACGGAAAAATTGAATACATAATGGATTTGGATCAATCCTCAAAGTTTAAATATACATATACAGGTGACAGCAGTGTAACTTTTGATGATAGTTTATCTTCTGGAGCCTTGCACAGTATTAATGGTGAGATTGGGATTGATATCGTGCTTCAGGATAATTTTAGTGTTTTTTTAATATATGAAAGAAATCAAGCACTAGGATTAGGACATACTGATAAAATTCATATTGCTATTGGATATCTGCCAAATAAAGAAACAAATTATGCTTTTAATATTAAAGGATCTGATGATCTAAAATCAGAATATATCTTAAGCAAAACCATTAATGATTTTGAACTAGATTTTAAGATAATAAATGAAGACCCTTTTAATATAAGTGATATTAAGCAAGCTTTTTTTAATTTAAGAAAAGTTTTTTAAACTAGATATTTTGCAAAGCTGTGACTTCTAATTTTTTAGTTTTTAGTGACTTTATCGCTTCTAAACAAGCATACGCGGTTGACATATTTGTGCAATAAGGAACTTTATTTTTTAAGGTTGCTCTTCTTAAAGCTATAGCATCACTAACTCGATGTTCACTGTTACCGCCTCCAGTATTAATTACTAGAGCAATTTTTTTAGCATCTAAAACATCAACAATGTGAGGAGTGCCTGAACTAACTTTATTAACCTTCTTACATCTCATACCAAATTTTCTAATATATTCAGCAGTCCCTTTAGTAGCGCATAATTTAAATTTAAGCTTGATCAATTGTTTTGCTAAATCAATTCCCTCATCTTTGTGTGCATCTTTTAATGAAATAAAAGCCAAACCATCTTTTGGTAAAGAATTAGCAGAGGCAATCTGACTTTTAGCAAAGGCCATACCAAAATTTTTATCAAAACCCATAACCTCACCAGTTGATTTCATTTCAGGACCTAAAAGTAAGTCACTATTTGGAAATTTATTAAATGGAAATACAGCTTCTTTAACAGCATACATTCCTTTGGATTTATCTTTTAAATTAAATTTAGATAATCTTTCACCAGCCATAATTCTTGAAGCAATTTTAGCAAGGGGTAAACCTTTTGCTTTTGATACAAAAGGCACAGTTCTACTTGCTCTTGGATTTACTTCAATTACATAGATTTGATCTTTTTTAATTGCAAATTGGATATTCATAAATCCTTTAACTTTTAAAGCTAAAGCTAATTTTCTTGTTTGATTTTCTATTTCTTTAATTAAATAAGGTTTGATAGAAACAGGGGGTAGACTACACGCTGAGTCTCCAGAATGAATACCAGCCTCTTCAATATGTTGCATGATACCTGCAACAAATACATCTTTACCATCAGATAATGCATCCACATCAACTTCCATTGCCTGATTAATAAATTTATCAATCAATATTGGATTATCCTCTGCAGCCTTAAAGGCTTCTTCAACGAACTTTTTTAAATCATTTTTCTCATATACAATTTCCATGGCTCTTCCACCTAAAACGTAAGAGGGTCTTACAATTAAAGGTAAACCAATTTTGTCAGCAATTTTTATTGCTTGCTTGTAAGTTTTAGCAATGCCACTTTCTGCTTGTTTTAGTTTTAATTTGTTTAAAAGATTTCTAAATCGATCTCTATCTTCTGCAAGATCAATCGAAGTATATTGAGTGCCTAAAATTGGAAGTTTATTTTGATATAAAAATTCAGCCAACTTTATAGGAGTTTGGCCACCAAACTGTGCTATTACTCCAATCAAGTTTCCTTTCTCTTGCTCTTTTTTAATTATATTGAAAACATACTCTTCTTTAAGAGGTTCAAAATACAATCGATCACTTGTATCATAATCTGTTGAAACAGTTTCTGGATTACAATTGACCATAATCGTTTCAAAACCTGCATCTTTCAAAGCGAAACTTGCTTGGCAACAACAATAATCAAATTCTATTCCCTGACCAATCCTGTTAGGACCCCCTCCTAAGATAATGATTTTTTTCTTTTGAGTTGGTTCCGCTTCACACTCGGAGTTGAGTGAAAAATTTCTTTGATAACTTGAGTACATATAAGGTGTAAAAGATTTAAATTCTGCAGCACAAGTATCTACTTTTTTATAAACAGGTAATACTTTTAAAGCCATTCTTCTTTTTCTTACAACACTCTCAGGAATTTTGGTTAATTCGGATATTTTTTTGTCTGAAAAACCAATAGATTTAATACGATTGAATTCAACAAAGTCTCTTGGAACACCTTTGTTTTTAAGTTTATTTTCGTTATCTACGATTTCTTTAATTTGTTCTAAAAACCATGGATCGATTTTCGATAAATTGTGAATTCTTTTAATGTTGATTTTTTTCCTAAATGCCTCTGCGACAAGTAAAAGTTTATTAGGGATATTTTCTTTAAGTTTTTTCTCTATTTCTTTTCTATTAATATTAAAAACTCTATCTAGGCCTGAGTAACCTGTTTCAAGAGAAACCAGTGCTTTTTGTAAAGATTCTTTAAAATTTCGACCTATCGCCATTGCCTCTCCAACTGATTTCATTGATGTGCCTAAAGTTGCAGGTGAAGTCGAAAATTTCTCAAAGGTAAATCTTGGAATTTTTGTAACAACATAATCAATAGTTGGTTCAAAAGATGCAGGAGTGACTTTTGTTATCTCATTTTTTAATTCATCTAATGTGTAACCAACAGCAAGTTTTGCAGCAATTTTAGCGATAGGAAAACCTGTTGCTTTAGAAGCTAAAGCAGACGATCTTGATACTCTGGGATTCATCTCAATAATAACCATTCTTCCATTTTTTGGATTTATTGCAAACTGAACATTAGATCCCCCTGTTTCAACACCAATTTTTCTAAGGCATGCAATAGATGCGTTTCTCATTACTTGATATTCTTTATCAGTAAGTGTCAACGCTGGTGCAATTGTAACAGAGTCACCTGTGTGAATTCCCATTGGGTCAATGTTTTCTATTGAACAAATAATGATACAATTATCTTTCTTATCTCTTACAACCTCCATTTCAAATTCCTTCCAACCCTCTAAACATTCTTCAACTAGAACTTGGCTTACTGGAGACTCGTGTAATCCATTTTTAATTATTTTATAAAAGTCTTTTTTTGTTTTAGCTATTCCACCGCCAAGACCACCGAGTGTAAAAGCAGGTCTAATAATTACAGGTAGACCAATTTGTTTTAAAACTTTTGAGGCTTGATTGAATTTATTGACAACTTTTGATTTAGGTAAATCTATACCAATATCCATCATATTTTTTCTAAATTTTTTCCTATCCTCAGCATTAGAAATTGCTTTTGAATTAGCACCAATAAGTTCTATTTTGTATTTTTTAAGAACTCCCTTTTTTTCTGCTTCCATTGCCAAGTTCAACGCAGTCTGGCCGCCCATGGTTGGTAAAATTGCATCGGGTTTTTCTTTTTTTAAAATTTTCTCGAGAATTTCTAACGTAATAGGTTCTATATAAGTTTTATCTGCAACATCTGGGTCAGTCATTATTGTTGCTGGATTTGAATTTACTAAAACTACTTTATAGCCTTCATCCTTTAATGCTTTACATGCTTGGGTTCCCGAATAATCAAATTCGCAAGCTTGACCAATAATTATTGGGCCAGCTCCAACGACTAAAATTTTTTTAATATCTTTTCTTTTTGGCATTTTTTTTAATGTTGTTTATAAATTCTTGAAAAAGGTAAACACTATCCTGTGGTCCTGGATTTGACTCTGGATGATATTGAACAGAAAACACAGGTTTATTTTTTAATCGAATTCCCTCTATTCCTCCATCAAACAAAGATTTATGAGTAATTTCTAGATTTCTTGGTAAACCTTCTTTAACAATTTCAAAACCGTGGTTTTGACTGGTAATTTCAACACTATCATTAATAAAGTTTTTTACTGGATGATTGGCTCCACGATGTCCAAGCTTCATTTTTTTAGTTTTTGCTCCTAATGCTAATCCAAGTAATTGGTGACCAAGACAAATTCCAAATATTGGAAAATTTTTTTTGATAAGATTTCTTATTATTCCAATAGCATATTTTCCAGTTGCAGCAGGATCTCCAGGACCATTTGACAGAAATATTCCATCAGGTTTTAGTGATGAAATTTTTTCATAACTAGTGTTACATGGAACCACTGTAACTTTACATTTAAAATCAGAAAAATATCTTAAAATATTCTTTTTAATTCCATAATCTATAGCAACAACATGAAAAGATTTTTGTTTATTTTTTTGATATCCAGTTTGTTTTTTCCAAGTTTTAAAACCTTTCCAAAGATAATCTTTTTTTGTCGTAACCTCTTTTGCAAGATCTAAGTTATTTAATCCACTCCATTTTGCAGTTAGATTGATGATCTTTTTTATATTAAATTTGCCTGTTTTTGAGACTGATATTGTGCCTTTTGGTGCACCTTTATCTCTTATAAGATTGGTTAAATTTCTAGTGTCTAATCCAGTAATTCCAACTATTTTATTTTTTTTCAACCAAGCATCTAGGTGTAAAAAAGATCTATAATTTGATGGTGAAGTTATTTCTGAATTAAATATAACACCTTTCGTCCAAATTTTATCAGATTCATGATCTTCACTATTGGTACCCACATTACCAATATGAGGAAAAGTAAAATTGATTATTTGTCCAGCATAAGAAGGATCAGAAATTATTTCTTGATAACCTGTAAGAGAGGTGTTGAAGCAAACCTCTCCAGTGGCAGTTCCTTGGTAGCCAATACCAATGCCTTTAAAAACCTGTCTATTTTCAAGAACTAAAATACCTGTTTGTTTATGTGAGATTTTTTTTGAGTTAGTTTTTTTTGCTTTTTTGATCAATTACAACTCATAAGTTAAAGGTTAATACAATAATTGGATTATTATCGCAACAGAGATGTATTATAAAATTGAAAAAAAACAATTTTTCTTTTGAGAATTTTTTGCTTTAAAGTAGATTAAAAAATTATGTCTTTAAAAGAAACAATCGAAACTGAATACAAAAACGCTTTAAAATCTAAAGATAAAACAAAAATATCAACTTATAGGTTAATTTTATCATCTATAAAAGATTTAGATATTCAAAATAGATCGGGTCCCAACAAGAAAGAAACAGATGATGAGGACATAAAAAAGTTATTTAAAAAGATGGTCAAACAAAGAACCGAATCAATTGAAATTTACAAAAAAAATAATCGAACGGACTTGTTAGAGGTTGAACAAAATGAGTATGAAATTATATCAAGTTTTTTACCAAAAGTTTTAGGTGACGAGGAAACAAGAAAAATATGTGAGGAAATTATAAAAAAACTGGGCGCTTCCTCCCTCAAGGATATGGGCAAAGTTATGGGTGAATTAAAAAAAGAGCATTCTGATAAAATTGATTTTGCTAAAGCAGGATCCCTTATCAAAGAACTTTTAAATAAATCATGATGAAATATCCAAAAGAATATCTTGATGAAATAAAAACTAGGTTAAAGGTTTCAACAGTCGTATCTAAATTTGTAAATCTTAAAAAAAGAGGAAAAGAATTTGTAGGTCTTTCACCTTTTAAAAATGAAAAAACACCATCTTTTACGGTTAACGATGAAAAAGAATTTTATCATTGTTTTGCTACATCTGAACATGGCAACATTTTTGATTTTGTTATGAAAACACAAAATCTCAGATTTGGTGAAGCTGCAAAGTATCTTGCAAATTTGGCTGGCATGCAACCTTATATGTTTACAAAACAAGATGAAGAAAGAGAAAAAAAATGGAAAGAGTATTGTTTAATATTTAGTCAATATGTTGAATTTTATCACGATGAATTAATTAAAAATGAAACTCATGACAATGCAAGAAATTATCTAAAAGAGAGAAATATTAATAAAGATCAAGTTAAAAAATTTAAAATTGGATATGTAGAGAATAATCCAAATTTTTTTGAGAAATTGAGAAAAGATTTCAGTGAAGAAGTTTTAATAAGCACTGGACTATTTTATTTTGATGAAAAAAAAAAAATTTACATAGAGAGATTTAAGGGGCGTTTAGTTTTTCCTATTAAAAATATTTCTGGCCAAACCATTGCACTTGGTGGAAGAATAATCGAAAAAAGTGATTACCTCGCTAAATATATAAATTCTCCTGAAACTCCCTTTTTCAAAAAAGGTTCAAATCTATATAATTTAGATCAGAGTAGAAAATTGTCTAATAAGCTAGATCATATTTTTCTTGTTGAGGGTTATATGGATGTTGTTGGATTATCAAAAAATGGTATCGAAAATGCGGTTGCCAACTTAGGTACTTCGCTTACTGATAGACAAATTTTAACATTAAATCAATTTTTCGATGATATTATAATTTGCTTTGATGGGGATGAGAGTGGTTATAAAGCGGCTTTAAGAGCAGCAGAAAATTCTATTGTTTATTTAAAACCAGAAAAACAAATTTCATTTTTATTTTTACCTGACAAAGAGGATCCTGATAGTTTTGTGAATAAAAATGGCAAAGACTATTTTTTAAATTTTGTAAAAGAAAATAAAATATCGATACACCAATTTATTTTTGCACACTATAAAAAACAAACTCAGAATAACCCATCATCTATGGCAATTTTCGATAAAAAACTCAGGTTGATAGCAAACACTATAAAGGATGAATATATTAAAAAATATGTTTTAGAGTATTTTTTGGAAAAGATTTCTGAGTTAGCACCACATACTAATTTAAATAAAAAATTCAATTATGTAAAAAAAGTTAAATCTCTTGAAACGACAAAAAAATATTTTAATGAAAGTAAATCTTTATCAGCAATAGAGCTCAAAGAATTTTCATTTCTTTATCTTTTAATGAACAATTTAGAATTAATGAGAGAAAATCTCCATTTAATTGAGAGTGTGAGTTTATTTACTGAAGTCAATAAGCAAATTTTTTCAAAAATTTTATCAAAACTTAAACTTGATGAAAAACTCACACTTAAAGATCTAGAAATTGATAAACAATTAATTGAAAAAATTGATAAGTTTGCACCAATTAAATATATCCTAGGTAAAAAAAATAAAAATGAACATGAGGTAATTGGATTATTGGATGACATTAATAGAGATCTGAATAGCTATAATCTCGAACTTAGAATTCAGGAGTTAGAATCGAAGTTTTCTAAAGATCTTAGTGAGACGACATTTAATGAGCTAAAAGAGCTCAAAAAAAAGCAAAATATCAATTAATTTACATTATTTATTAATGGATTTTTATAAATTTAACATTATATAAGAACATTCAAATTTATTGCAGTGGAAAGAATTATTACAAAATCATTCGCGAGATTAATGGGTCGTGGAACCCATAGAGGATTCATTACATACGAAGAATTAAGCAAATCTCTAGGAAAGAGAAATTTGTCTGATGAAAATCTTGCTCAAGCATTTATACATATTCTTGATGAAAAAGTAACTCTAGTAGAAAAAAAATCAGATTTTAAAGTTTTAAGAAAAAAAGACAGTTCATCCAAGGAAGAGGGCAAAACAATCGAGAAAAGTGATGATCCTATTAGAATGTATCTTAGAGAAATGGGTGGTGTTGAGTTATTATCAAGAGAAGGTGAAATAGCTATCGCTAAAAGGATTGAAGCTGGAAAAGATGTAATGCTAATTGCGTTGTCTCAAAGCCCTATAACAGCTCAACAATTTTTTGAATGGAATGAAAAACTTCAGAAAGATGAAATTTTAGTTCGAGAAATTATTGATATTGACACAAATTACATGGAAGATGAATCAACGGGACCTAGTGCAAAACAAAAAAATTCTGGAGAATTAGAAAAAGAAGAAGGTGCCAGTGAGGAAGATGAAGATTTTAATCCCACACTCGCTGCAATGGAAAGTGAGATAAAACCTAAAGTTTTAAAAACAGTTAATTTATTAACTAAAGAATATAATAAGTTAATTAAGTACCAAAAAGAAAAATTAGATTGTGTATTAAACTCTAAGACCTTTTCGCCTGCAAAAGAAAAAGGTCACGATAAAATAGTTAATGATATTCTAGAAAATATTAAATCACTTCAATTGTCACCGTCTGTTTTAGAGGAGTTGGTTCAAAAACATTATGTAGAGAATAAAAAAATTGTTTCTTTAGAGGGAAATTTGCTCAGATTAGCTATAGATCATAAGATTTCTCGAAACGAATTTATAAAGTTTTATATAGGTAATGAAATTAATCCTAATTTAAAAAAGTTTTTAGATACGAATTCTTTATGGAAGCAATTTTTCTCAAAAAATAAAAATGAATTCAAAAATATTAGAGATAGATTAGTTGAAATAAGTCATAGATTAGGAATGTCGGTAACTGACTATAAAAAGTTAGTTAGCAGAGTACAAAAAGGAGAGAAAGAGTCTAGAATAGCGAAAAAAGAAATGGTTGAAGCAAATTTGAGGCTAGTTATTTCGATTGCTAAGAAATATACAAACAGAGGTTTGCAATTTTTGGACTTAATTCAAGAGGGAAATATAGGTTTAATGAAAGCAGTCGATAAATTTGAGTATAGAAGAGGTTATAAATTTTCTACTTATGCTACTTGGTGGATACGACAAGCAATAACAAGATCTATTGCAGATCAGGCAAGAACAATAAGAATCCCGGTTCATATGATTGAGACTATAAATAAGATTGTTAGAACTCAAAGATTAATATTAAGTGAATTTGGAAGAGAGGCAACTCCAGAGGAATTAGCCAAAAAATTAAGAATGCCCTTAGATAAAGTAAGAAAAGTTCTTAAAATTTCAAAAGAGCCTGTCTCCTTAGAAAAACCAGTTGGGGATGAAGAGGATAGCAGTTTAGGTGACTTTATCGAAGATACCAAAGCGCTCGCTCCTCTTGAGCAGGCGATCAAGTCAAATTTAGGTGAGGCTACAACGAAAATTTTATCTACTTTAACACCAAGGGAAGAGAGAGTGCTTAGAATGCGATTTGGAGTTGGAATGAATACAGATCACACTCTTGAAGAAGTAGGATTACAATTTTCAGTTACAAGAGAAAGAATAAGACAAATAGAAGCTAAAGCCTTAAGAAAGTTAAAGCATCCAAGCAGATCTAAACAGTTGAAAAGTTTTTTAGAAAGTTAAATATAAAAAGTAAATTTTTAATTTTGTTTTATGGGCCGTTAGCTCAATAGTAGAGTACTGCATTGACATTGCAGGGGTAGTTGGAGCGTAACCAACACGGCCCACCATAAAATATTTATTTTTATTATGTTTAAAAAAAAGATAAGTAGAGATCATTTTTTATACAAACCTTATCTGTTTTATAATTTATATTTTCATCATAAATGTTTCATTAAACGAGATACCTATTCTCAATCGGGAGAGGATTTGTTTATCAATTCATTTTTTAAAAATAAACAACGTGGAGTTTATGTAGATATAGGTTGTTTCCATCCAGTATTGTATTCGAATACAGCAATGCTTTACGATAAAGGTTGGAAAGGTATTAATATTGATATTAATCGAACTTCAATCGATTTATTTAATATGATCAGAAAGAGAGATAAAAATTATTGTGTTGCGATATCAAATAAAAATAAAGATGTCATTTCTTTTATAGACAATAATTTTAGTCCAATTAACTCCATTGATAAAAATTTTTTTGAAATAACATCAAGTAACCTTTCAGAGGGCAATCATACTAAAAAAGAAATTAAAGCTTTTAAATTTTTAGATTTCTTAAGAAACAAAGATATTGAGTTAGATTATATAGATTTTCTGAACATCGATGCTGAAGGGCATGATTTTGAAATTTTGCAAGGAATTGACTTTCAGAAGATAAAGATTAAATTAATATGTGTTGAAATGTATGATGAAACAAATAAAGTTAGCAAATTAAAATTTATTAATCATTTAAAAGAATTTGGTTACAGATATTTAAATTCAATAGGAGATAACGGATTTTTTGAAAAAAATGATTGAGTCATATTTTTTTGAATTATTCTTAATAGAAAATTAAAACAGTAAGATCTTGTTAATTAGATCAAGTAATGTATAAGCTTATTATAAAGGGCCTGTAGCTCAGTTGGTTAGAGCAGTACACTCATAATGTATTGGTCCCAGGTTCGAGTCCTGGCGGGCCCACCATCATATATATAATTGAATTATTTCGAGGAAAATTCTTTTAATGTTTTAAATAAGGAGTCAATATCACCATCATTGGAGTTTAATATTGATGCAAATTCCTCCTTTTGCGTTCTTGCTAAACTTAAGCCTTCTATTATTAGGTCTCTTATCAGTGGGTTATCCTGATTTTTAGTATAAATTCTCCAGTCAATTTTTACTTCAGGTCTTTCAGAGGTTTCTTTTAAAACACTATTCACAATAGTATAATTTTCACTCAAAACTTTTTTTGATAAAACATCAATTTCTGGATTAGTATATTCTGACAACCTACTAGAAAAACTTTTTAAAAAATAATCTTCAAATAACTGTAAATACTCAATTTTTTTCTCTTCACCCAAGTTTTTTCTTGCGGATCCAAGAGAATAAAAACCCACACCCTCAATATCAACAGTTTCTTTAGCTATAATCTTCAATTTATTAATTTTTTCTTCTTGAGAAATATTTTTAGCTAATATTTCAGATGCTCTGTTGACTGTTGATTGAACAAATACATCTGGTTCAACAGAAAAAACATGAATAAAGTTAAAATTTAAAAATATTAAAATTAAAAAAAATTTTTTCATTTCTATGTTATTTAGATAAAGTCTTAATTATTATCTATTTCTTCCCAATCTTCCTCATTCTTGTAGAAAATCTCGATATTTCCTTTTCTTATATTGCTAATTTTGTTTTCTCTGTCTTGCAAATACAAACTTTTTACTGAGGCATAAAAATCAATGGAATTTATTTCTAGGTTATCAAATGACTCAATATTATTTGATCTAAAATCAATACCTTCCACAGCCTTTGTTGCCATATAAAAACCCTCACTTAAATATTCGTTATTTCCATGCACTGAAGCGTTGTAATATGGATCGCCTCCCAATACATTCATGAAAGAACCAGTTGTATCTCTCAATGTCGATGGTCCCAAAACTGGCAAAACTACGTAACAACCTGGTCCAACTCCCCATGCACCTAAAGTTTGACCATAATCCTCCTTTTCGTATTTTGGAAAACCCATTTGATTTGCAACATCAATAGTACCTAATATCCCAACAGTTGAGTTGACCGCAAGCCTTGCCGTATTGATTATTGCTAACTTAATATCACCCTGCAAAATATTATTTGGGATTGTAACCAAACTTGATAAATTTGTGACAAAATTATGAGTACCTTTTTGGATAGGATCTGGTAAACTTCTATAACTTTCAGCAAGAGGTTTTATTATAGCTTTGTCGAGACTTTGGTTAAACGCAAAAGTTGCTCTATTTAAATTTTTAAAACAATCTTTAACTTTTTTTGGTTCTTTTTCTATCTTTAATTCGCCATCAGAACCGGCATTTGCTTCCAATGTTAATAAAAAAATTGAAATTAAAATTATTGGTAATTTTTTTAACATATAAGTCTATTTTATATATTATTATTAATTATGTAAATTAACATTTAACAATAAAAAATGTCCATAAAATGTTTATAAATGGCCTAAAATTGTATTAATATTAATAATGGATAAAATTTATGATTATTCACCTAATTTTAGCTTGCCAAAAAGGCCAAAAAAAAGAATTAAATTTATAATCATTCATTACACAGGTATGAAAAAAGAATCTGACTCAATCAAGAGACTGCAGAGTCCTAGGTCCAAAGTTAGTTCACATTATTTAATAAAAAAAAATGGCGAAATATTAACTTTAGTTCCTGATCTTTATGAAGCTTGGCATGCTGGTTTATCAAATTGGAAAAATCATAAATATTTAAATAAAAACTCAATAGGTATCGAAATTACCAATCCCGGTCATCAACATGGTTACAAAAATTTTTCCCAGAAACAAATTTCTTCATTAAAAAAACTTTTAATATCTTTAATTAAAAAATTTAAAATCAAAAAAAAATATATACTTGGTCATTCTGATATATCTCCTGATCGAAAAAAAGATCCAGGTGAAAAATTTCCTTGGGCAAAGCTTGCTAAAAACGGGTTAGTTTGGTGCCATAATTTAGATTCAAAAAAGATAAAAAAATTAAGAAAAGTCAAACTTTTATCTAAATTTGAGGAAAATATTTTTCTTAAAAATCTTTATAAAATTGGATATAAAAAGATAGAAGGTTTAAAATTGGACAAAAATATAGACTATCTTACAAAAGCTTTTCAAAGGAGATTTAGACAAGATTTAGTCAATGGTAAAATAGATCAAGAGTGTTTAATAATAAGTAAAAACCTTGTCTCTCACTAAAAAATTAAACTTGAAATTTTTTGATATAATTATAGATTATTATAGCCAGATGAACGATTTATCGCTTTAATTTTTTAAAGAGGAAAGTCCGGACTCTACAAGAATACAGTGCCAGGTAATTCCTGGCAGGGGCAACCCTAGGGATAGTGCCACAGAAAATAAACCGCCATAACATGGCAAGGGTGAAAAGGTGTGGTAAGAGCACACCGGTTCTATTGGTAACAATGAACGCTGGAAAACCCCACTGGGAGCAAAACTAAGTAGAGATGACAATGTTGAAAAACTAAAAGCAATTCTTGGCTAGTCATCAGGGTTAGTTGCTTGAGCTCAAAAGTGATTTTGAGCCTAGATAAATGATAAATTTAAATGACAGAACCCGGCTTACAGTTCATCTGGCTTACTTAAAATAACTTAATCAGTATAAATGTTCACGTTTTGATTCATTTCTAATCAAACTTTTTACTTTTTTTCTAAGTTAACCTAAGTATTGACTCCTCTACTAAAAACCCATAATATCCCATAAATTCCCAAAATTATGGGAATGAAGAATTTTATGGCTTATGTTTTTATCGACGTACGAAAACAAACTAGACAAAAAAGGAAGGGTGTCTGTGCCTGCAAGTTTTAGATCATATTTATCTAGTCTTGGTTATAATGGTATAATTTGTTATCCCTCTTTCAATAATCAATCAATAGAAGCATGGCCTCAAGACAGAATAGAAAAAATTTCTAACACAATAGATACATTAAGTCCATTTGAAGAAAAAAGAGATTTTTTTGCAACATCGATTTTATCTGAGAGTACAAATTTACAATTTGATAGTGAAGGTAGAATTTCACTGACTTCAAAATTACTAAAACATGCGAAAATAAAAAATAGTATGATTTTTGTTGGTCAAGGAAAAACTTTTCAAATTTGGGAACCAACAATTTTTGAAAAATTTAGGGCAAACGCTAGAAAAAAAGCAAATTTAAATCGTTCAAGTCTTAAATGGGAGAGTCAATTTAACAAATAGAAAAAAGAGGGGGATAAAATGACAATTAATTTTAAAGTGCCGGAGATAAAAGAATTAAAACCTAGAATATTAGTTCTTGGAGTTGGAGGAGCTGGAGGTAATGCAATAAATGAAATGATTGATGCAGGTGTAGAAGGAGTTGAATTTGTTGCAGTAAACACTGATGCACAAGATTTAAAAACAAGCAAATCAAAAACAAGGATTCAACTTGGGGTTAATTTGACAAAAGGTTTAGGTGCTGGAGCGAAACACGAGATAGGTTTAGCAGCAGCTAATGAATCTTTAAATGATATAATTGATATTCTTAAAGGTGCCAATATGGTTTTTATTACGGCTGGAATGGGAGGTGGAACTGGTACTGGAGCAGCACACGTAATTGCTAGAGCAGCTAAAGAATTAAACATTCTTACTGTAGGCGTAGTAACATTACCATTCTTATATGAGGCACCGTCACGAATGAGAAGAGCACACGAGGGCCTTGAGGAACTGAGAAAACATGTGGATACTATTATAGTAATTCCTAATCAAAACTTATTCAAAGTTGCAAACGAACAAACTACATATAAAGAGTCTTTTCAATTATCAAATAGTATCTTAAGACATGGAGTTCAAAGTGTAACAGATTTAATGGTAAAGGATGGTTTAGTTAATTTAGATTTTGCTGATGTTGAAACTGTTATGAGCTCAATGGGTAAAGCTATGATGGGAACAGGGGAAGCTGAAGGCGAAGGTAGAGCAGATAAAGCTACTGAATTAGCTTTGAATAATCCACTAATTGATGAGTATTCTTTAAAAGGCGCAAAAGGTCTATTAATAAATATTACTGGCGGCGAAGATTTAAAACTTTTTGAGGTAGATGAAATTGTAAATAAAATAAGATCTGAAGTTGATGTAGAAGCTGAAATAATAAATGGATCAATAATTGATCCATCTTTGGATGGTAAAATCCGAGTTTCAATTGTTGCTACTGCTTTAGATGGAAAGCAGCCTGAATCAAAATCTGTGATTAATATGGTCCATCGAATTCAAAATAGAAATACTGGTTATTCAGATTTTTCAAACGTTAATCCAACACAATCATTCCATTTTTCTGGTAACAATTCAGCACCTGTTTCCCATGGAGCTAATGCTTTAAAACTTGAGAATGAAGTTGTTACAGAAAATATGAGTCATTCGATCAATTCACAATCTGTCGATGAAGTTAATAACCAATATCATGAGGAACTTTTAAAAAACCAAGAAATTGAGAAATTAAATGATATTGTTCCTGAGAGTAACGAGACATATTTTTCCAATGAAACTTCAGATTTTGCGGAAAAAAAACAAGATAATCAAAATGACCTTAGAGAATTTGGAGTTGATACTAACGAGCCAGATTTATTCAGTTCTGAAAATAATAATTTAGAGCCAAACGATCTCCAGGACTCCTCAGAGGATGAAAAAGAAGAGGATGATCTTGAAATTCCCGCATTTTTAAGAAGACAAAAAAATTAATGGTCTTCGAAAAAATAAATGGAAGCCACCATAGCACTGGATAGATTAAATCACTATCCAGTATTGCTAGAAGAAATCATTAGCATTATTTCCCCTCAATATGGTGGCACATTTATTGATTGTACTTTTGGTCAAGGCGGATATTCAAAAGAGATACTTAAATTTCCAAATACTAAAGTAATAGGTATTGATAGAGATGTTAAGAGTAAAAAAATAGCAGACCAAATTAGCAGAAATTTTGAAGATAGGTTTTTTTTTAAGAATATTAAATTTAGTCAATTAAATAATTTAAAGTTAAAAAATGAAAATATTAAAGGAGTAATCTTTGATTTGGGTTATTCTTTAAATCAAATAAAAGATAATGAGAAAGGATTATCATTTAGTTCTCAAGGTCAACTAAATATGAAATTAGGCTTGAATGATTTTTCAGCAAAAGAGGTGATCAATAAATTAGAGTCTAATGACTTACAAAAAATTTTCAAATATTTCGGTGAAGAAAAAGACGCAAAAAAGATTGCAAATAGAATAGTGAATGAAAGAGTAAAGCAAGAAATTGATACACAGAATTTAGTGAATATTATCGAATCGGTAAAAAGAAGAAATAATGCTAAAATTCATAGTTCAACGAAAGTTTTTCAGGCAATTAGAATATTCGTTAATAAAGAAATTAGTGAATTAATTCATGGATTAATAAATGCTACCAAAATTCTAAAAAAGAATGGAATATTGGCAGTAGTTAGTTTTCACTCATTAGAGGATAAGATTGTAAAATATTTTTTTAGGAGTTTATCGGAAAATAAAAGTATCTCACGATACCAACCTAAAATAATTGAGTCAGAACCTTTGTTTTTTACAAAACAGAGAAAGCCTATTGTTCCAGGTAAAAAAGAGTTAAGTGAAAATATATCATCTAGATCTGCAAAATTGAGATTTATTATAAAAAAAAAAAATTTTTATAATTTTGATACTGATGTATTTAAGAAATTTAAATCTTTGATTGAAGTAGAAAATATAAGTAATAAATTATGAAAAAAATTTTAGTAATTATTTTCATATTTCTATTGATATTTTCTACTGCAATAATAAAAAATTCTACAAAAAAAATTGAAGATGAAATTTTTGCAGTAAAAGAAAGTTTAAGAGTTTCTGAAAATGAGCTAGGTGATACTAGATTAGAATTTGAATATTTAAGTTCAACAGAAAAATTACTTGAGTATCAATTAAAGTATTTCGAAAAGGAACTAATTAACAAAGATATAAATTCAATAAAAACATTAATCAAAAAATCTAATGGTTTATTTATTAGTGACCTAAATACTTTTGAAATAAATGAAAAAGAATAATTCAAACATTATCTTAGAAGATCAAAAAAACGATTTTTCGTATGAAAAAAATAAATCAAATTTAGATGTTTCATTTAATAGAATAAGTTTCATTTTTTTTATTTTTTTTATTATTTGGGTCATTTATTCTACTCAACTAATTCATCTAGGTTCCAGAAAGGATAATAGAATAACTAATTCAAATTTACCAAGTTCAACTCACAAAGTTTATAGAGCAGATATAGTTGATAGAAATGGTAAATATTTAGTCAAAACAGTAAATTCTATTGATATTGGCATTAGTTCAAAAAAAATTATTAATAAAGATAAACTAATTTTAAATTTAAAATACATTTTTCCAAATAAAGATTATGATTTGATCAGAAAAAAAATGGAAAAAAAGAATTTTTTCTATTTTGAAAAAAAAATATCACAAGAAAATTATGAAAAAATAATGAAACTGGGTGATAAATCTATCCAACCAGAGGATAGGCTAATAAGAATATACCCCGAAAAAAATCTATTCAGTCATATAATAGGTCAAATTGATGACAATAATACAGGTATTTCTGGTTTAGAAAAATCCTTTGATGATAAACTCAAAATTTCAAATGAGCCAATTGTATTAAGTTTAGATAAAGATATTCAATATCTAATAAGAAACGAATTAATCAAGTTCAATAAAATTTTCAATACCAAAGGAAGTGCAGCAATTTTGATGGATGTCAATAGCGGTGAAATTTTATCTTTAATTTCTTTACCTGACTTTAACCCAAATAAAAGAGAAAAGATCACAGATGTAAATTATATTAATAGAGCAACAAAAGGGGTTTACGAATTTGGCTCAGTTTTTAAAACATTCACTCTTGCTGCAGCATTTAATCATAGAATTATTGAGCCAGATTCTAAATTCTCAAATTTACCAAAATCTTTAACATGTTCGGGATTTCCAATCAGAGAGTATGACAACAAAATTCCATCAGATCTTACAGCTGAACAAATTTTAATTAGATCCGGAAACATAGGATCTGTTAGGATTGGCCAAAAAGTTGGAGAAGAAAAATTTAAATTATTTTTATCAAAACTTGGTTTATTAAAAAAAATTGACTTTGATATCGAAGAAGTAGGTAAGCCAATCGATTTTAAGTGGGGAAAATGTCCATTAGCTACTGCTTCTTTTGGTCATGGTATTACAACTACATTACTTCAAGTGGTTAAGGCATACTCAATTATTGTAAATGGAGGTTATTATATAAAGCCAACTCTCGTTAAAATTAATAAAAAAATAAAAGCTAAAAAAGTTATAGATGAGAATATTTCGATAAAAATTTTACCAATTTTGAGAAAAATTGTTTCTACAAATGAAGGTACAGCTAAATTGGCTGATATTTATGGGTACGATATTGGCGGCAAAACAGGGACTGCAAATAAAAGCCTTAAAGGCGTCTACTCAAATGAAAAAGTTAATACCTTTGTTTCAGTTTTTCCTACAAAAAAACCAAAGTTTATTTTAGCAGTCATGCTAGATGCACCCAAAATAAATAGTGACTACATTTATAATTATAGAGATGGATCAAATTTTAAATTGAAAGGAAGCCCAAGAAATACCGCTGGTTGGAACAGTGTGGAAGCAGCAGGTCATATTGTAGAAAAAATTGGGCCTATTTTAGCCACAAAATATAGTGATGTTAATTAATTTATGCTGCTCGAAGATTATATTCCAGAAATTAAGAAAGAATATTCTAAAATCTTTTTCTCTGGTATTGCTTTTGAAAGTTCAAAGATCAAAAAAAATTATATTTTTTTTGCAATAAAAGGAAATAATTTTGATGGTAATGATTTTATACCACTTGCAATAAAAAAGGGTTCTAGAATTATTATAACTGAAAAAAAAATCAAAAAGAAATTCAAAGGAATTTTATTCATTTACACTAAAAATGTTAGAAAATTATTGGCAGAAATTTCTTTTAAAATTTATAAAAATCTACCAAAAAATTTGATTGCAATTACTGGAACAAATGGAAAATCATCTGTCTCTGATTTTTACTATCAAATATTAAAATTGAATAATAAAAAAGTTGCCTCTATTGGAACGTTAGGAGTTAAGTCTGACGGTATTAACTTTGATTTACCTAACACCACAATTGATCCAATCAGTTTAGGAAAAATATTGAATAAATTGAAAAAAAGAGGAATTCAAAATGTAATTATGGAGGCTTCAAGTCATGGTCTTAAACAAAATAGACTTGATGGTTTGTTATTTAATTTGGGAATATTTACAAATTTTTCTCAAGATCACCTAGATTACCATAAAAGTTTAAGAAATTATCTTAAATCAAAACTTTATTTATTTGAAAATCTTATCAAAAAATCTGGTCATATTATAACAGATGATAAATTACCAGAGTTTAATAATATTAAAAAAATTTCATTAAAAAAAAATCTTAAACTTCACAAAATAAATAGTAATAATTCATTTAAAATTTTGTCTCATTCTTATCAAGGAGAGATGCAAGTAATAAAAATAAAATATAAAAGATCAATTAAAATTATAAAACTTAATCTAATTGGTAAAATCCAAGTAAAAAATATTTTGATGGCAATCATTGCAGCAAAAAAAAGCAAATTAAGTCTAAACAGAATTTTCCAAGTTTTACCACGTATAATACCAGTTGAGGGCAGATCTGAAAAAATTGGTAGAATTAAAAATAATTCAAAAGTAATCCTTGATTATGCTCATACCCCAGAGGCTTTGAAAACTTGTTTACTAAATTTAAGAGAGCAATTTAAAAATAAAAAAATTTCTTTACTTTTTGGATGTGGTGGAAATAGAGATCAAAATAAAAGATCTAAAATGGGTAAGATCGCATCAAACTATTCTGATGAAATTTATCTTACAGATGATAATCCAAGATATGAAGATCCAAAAAAAATTCGGGGAGATATTAAAAAAGGAATAAATAACAAAAAAATTATTGAAATATCGGATAGGTCTAAAGCGATATTTAAAGCGATTGAAAATTTAAATACAGGTGAAATATTACTTATCGCAGGAAAAGGTCACGAAAAAACACAAGACTTTGGTAGTAAAAAAATTTATTTTTCAGACAAACAAGTTATTTTAGATTCAATCAAAAAAAAAAATCTAAATTTATCTAATAACCTAAAATTTAATATCATAAGAGAGTTGTCACTCAACAAAAAATTACCCACAAAGTTGCCTTTGAATCTTGCTAGAATTAATTCACAGGAGGTTAAGAAAAATGACTTTTTTTTTGCAATTAAAGGAAAAAAAAACGATGGAAATAAATTTGTAAATCATGCGTTTAAAAATAAAGCCTCAATTGCTGTAGTGAATCGAATTCAAAAAAAATTTCAAGTTAATAGGCAAATAAAAGTTAGGAACACATTAAAATTTTTAACCAATGTTTCAAAAATTTTTAGGACAAACATAAGTACAAATTTAATAGCTATTACTGGAAGTTGTGGAAAAACAACTCTTAAAGAATTATTAGGAGAAACTTTAAGAAAAATCTCCAAAGTAAGTATTTCTCCAAAATCTTATAATAATAGATATGGAGTTCCTTTAAGTTTATTAAACTTAAAAGAGAATGATGATTTTGGTGTTTTAGAAGTTGGAATGGATAAAAAAGGTGAAATAGATTATTTAAGTAGTGTTATACAACCAAACGTTAGTGTAATTACAAATATTAATTTTGCACATGCTAAAAATTTTAAAAATATTAAGGAAATTGCAATTGCCAAATCTGAAATTATTCAAAACACTAAACAAGGTGGTTTTGTAGTATTAAATGCTGACGATAATTTTTTTAATTTACATAAAAGAATAGCTATTAAGAATAATCTCAGACTTATTTCTTTTGGAATAAAAAATAAAAATTCAAGTGTAAAATTTTTAGATATCAAAAATAAAGGTAAATACTTTCAACTTTATATTCAAGTTAACAAATTAAAAAAATATTTTCTAGTTACAAATAATTTTCAAAATAATATTTATAATATTTTAGCTGCACTAGCTATCATGAGTATTTATATCAATATTCTTCGATTAAATAAAAATACTTTCTTTAAGTTTAAAGTACCCCAAGGTAGAGGAGATTTATCAAAAATTAAAATTTTTAATAAAAATATTAATTTAGTTGATGAAAGCTATAATTCAAATCCATTATCATTAAAATCTGCTATCTTGAATTATGACAAGATTATTTCAAAAAAATTCAAAAAGTATCTTTTGCTTGGGGATATGTTAGAGTTAGGAAAACATTCAAAAAAACTTCATCAGTCAATCGCAGCCACAATCAATAAAACTAATATTGATAAAGTTTTCATAAAAGGTCGCTTTATGAAATTAATGTTTGAAAAACTCTCAGATTCAAAAAAGGGTCGAGTTTTATCCAATAAATCTCAAATTATTGATTTGATTAGAAATGATTTAAATAATAATGATAGTCTTATGGTTAAGGCTTCAAACGCGACAGGTTTCAATAAGATAATAAAAGAGTTAAAAGGTGTTAATTAATGTTATACCAATTCTTATTAAACTTTGTTGATATATTCGGTTTCTTGAATGTGTTTAAATATCTCACGTTTAGGACTGGCCTATCTGTGTTTACATCTTTGGTGATTGTTTTAATTATAGGAGGGCCATTTATCAAATTTTTCTCTAACCAAAAAATTTTTAATCCAATTAGAGATGATGGCCCAGAGGATCATGTTATAAAAAAAATAGGAACCCCAACAATGGGTGGAGTAATCATTTTGTTAGGGTTATTAATTTCAGTATTATTTTGGGCAGATTTATCGAACTTAAATATTTTATTTTGTATTTATATTGCTGTTACTTTTGGATTACTTGGAGCTTTTGATGACTTTAAAAAAATTAAGTTCAGTAACTCCTCTGGAATTTCCTCTAAGCTAAAAATAATTTTACAAATTTTGTTAGCAGTTGTTGGGGTAAGTTTATTTGTTTACTTTGTAGATTATCAAGATATGTCCAACTTATATTTCCCATTTTTTAAAAATCTTGTAATAAATCTTGGATGGTTTTTTATTCCTTTTTCTGTTTTCGTAATAATTGGATCATCTAATGCTGTAAATCTTACAGATGGTCTTGATGGTTTGGCTACTGTTCCAGTAATATTGGTAGCTGCTTGTTTTGCATTTATAAGTTATGTAACTGGAAATATAGTATTTTCTGATTATTTACAAATTCCTTATATAGAAGGTACGGGAGAAATTTCAATTTTTTGTGGAGCAATCATAGGTTCATGCCTTGGTTTTTTATGGTTTAACGCACCACCAGCTAAAATTTTTATGGGAGATACAGGCTCTTTATCTCTTGGAGGGTCTTTGGGCGCTGTAGGAATAATTACTAAGCATGAGATTGTATTAGCTATAACAGGGGGCCTTTTTGTTTTGGAGGCTGTATCGGTAATGGTTCAGGTAATTTCTTTTAAACTGACAGGTAAAAGGATTTTCAAGATGGCACCAATTCATCATCACTTTGAAAAAAAAGGATGGCCAGAGTCAACAGTTGTTATTAGATTTTGGATTATTTCAATAATTCTAGCTATGATTGGTTTGGCAACACTCAAATTAAGATAACGGAGAATTATTTGAGTATTTTTTTAAATAAAAAAATATTAATTTATGGTTCAGGTAAGAGTGGATTATCAACTTTAGAATTTTTAAAAAAAAAAAGCGATGTTTTTTTATACGACGACTTTAAAAAAAATTCAAATAAACCAATTAGTCAAAAATTTGTTTTAAAAAATCAATTTGATTTCATTATAATTAGTCCTGGAATAGATTTAAATAAATGCAAATTAACTAATTATTTAAAAAAAAATTTAGAAAAAATTTACACCGATTTAGACGTTTTTTACTCTTTTTACAAAAATGATTGTATTTCGATTACAGGAACAAATGGAAAATCCACAACTTGCCAACTTTTGTATGAAATATTATCAAAACATAAATATGATGTAAAATTAGTTGGAAATATTGGAAGACCAATATTGTCTGTAAAGAATATTAAATCTAAAACCATTTTTGTTATAGAGGCTTCATCTTATCAACTTGAATATAGCCAAATTTTTCAATCTAAGTATGCAGCAATATTAAATATATCGCCAGATCATTTGGAGAGACACAAAACTATTAATAATTATGCAAAAGCTAAGTTTAAAATCTTAAATAATAATTCGAAAAATTATTTTGGTTTTATTAATAAAAAGGATTTATTAACAACTAAAGAATTAAAAAAACAAAACATAAAAAGAAAAATACTAAGAGTTAATATACATTCAAAAAATTATATAAAAGAAAAAATAAAAAATGAATATTTTTCAAACGAGGCAAATATGGAAAATTTGTCATTCATAATGTCAATTTCAAATAAATTAAGATTAAAAAAAAAAATTGTTTTTGAAACTTTAAATAAATTTAGGGGATTAAAATATCGTCAACAAATAATATATAAAAACTCTTTCCTTACTATAATTAATGACTCTAAATCCACATCTTTTTCTTCATCGATACCCATTTTAAAAAATAAATTAAATATTTACTGGCTGTTGGGTGGAACACCTAAAAAAGGTGATAAATTTAAGTTACAAAAAAAATATTATCATAATATTAAAGCATTCATCTATGGAAAAAATAAAAAGTTTTTTAGCAACCAATTAAAAGGAAAAATTCAGTATAATAGTTTTAATAATTTAAATCATGCTTTAAAAAGAGTATTTTCAATTATTGATAAAAAAAAATTTCCAAAAAAAACTATAATTTTTAGCCCTTCAGCCGCTTCCTTTGATAGTTTCAAGAATTTTGAGGATAGAGGAAGTTATTTTAATAAACTTATAAAAAAATATTTGAATGTTTAATATTTTATCATTTCAAAACCTTTATTATAAATGGTGGAAAAATATTGATAAATTTATACTCGCACTAATAATTTTGTTATTCTTAGTAGGTTTATTTTTTTCTTTAGTTTCAACATCGTTAATTGCATCTGATAAATTAAATACAAACGATTATCTCTTTTTTTTTAAACATTTAATTTTTTTGTGTATTGGAGTTTTTTTTATTTTTATTTTCTCGTCAATGGATCAAGAAAATCTTTTTAAAATTTCTATAGTTTGTTTTAGTTTATCTGTATTACTTTTAATATTGGTTCCTCTAATTGGAGTTGAAGTCAAAGGATCTAAAAGGTGGATTGATCTTTACCTATTACCAAGATTTCAGCCAATTGAATTGGTTAAACCTTTTTTTATTGTGTTCTTAAGTATGCTTTTAAGCAGTCAAATGTTCGTTAATATTTATTTAAAATATTCTCTTTCTTTTTTAGCAACATTAGGAATTGTGTTCTTTCTGATTTTACAACCAGATATTGGTCAAACTCTATTAATTCTCTTTGCATGGTCAATATTAATTTTTATTTCAGGAATTAATTTTATTTTTTTAATTACTCTTTTTTTTATATTAATTTTATCTTTTTCATACTTAGTATTATTTATTCCCAAATTTAGCTATGTTAAAAGTAGAATAATTTCATTTTTTGACTCAGATACCGGAACACATAATTTTCAATCTGATAAAGCGATTGAGTCAATAATAAGTGGAGGTTTTTTTGGTAAAGGTATAGGAGAAGGAACTCTAAAGAATAGGGTACCTGAAGCACATACAGATTATATTATTTCTGTCATTTCGGAAGAATTTGGAATTGTTGCCATAATTTTAATTTTATTTTTGTTTTTAGTTTTTATTCATACAGTTTTTAAAAAAGTAAATTTAGAAAATGATGATAGATCAAAACTAATTTTAGTAGGGTGTATAAGTTTAATTTTGATGCAAGTGATGATACATGTTGGCGTAAATATAAGATTATTTCCCACAACAGGAATGACACTTCCTTTTATAAGCTATGGTGGTTCCTCTATAGTAGGAATGTCTATTTTTTCAGGGATAATCCTTAATTTGACAAAAAGAAAAATTGATTAAAGTGAAAAAAAAAATTTTAATTTCTACAGGCGGCTCAGGTGGTCATGTAATACCCGCAACTATTCTGCATGAACATCTTTATGAAAAAAACGATATTATAATTTCAACAGACAATAGAGGATTTAGATATTTAGAGGGAAATGTTTATAAAATATTTTTAATTGATACTCCAAAGTTGAATTTATTATCATTACCTCTAAATTTTTTTAAGATTTTATTTTTGACGATAAAATCTATCCTTTTTCTTAAAAAGGAAAAAGTAAACCTATTATTTTCAACAGGTGGTTACATGTCATTACCTTTAATTCTAGCAGGAAAATTCTTAAATTTGAAAATTTATCTGCTTGAGCCAAATTTAGTATTAGGAAAAGCCAACAAATTTTTTTTAAGCTCCTGTGAAAAAATTTTCTGCTATACAAAACAAATAAAAAATTTTCCAAAAAAATACATAAATAAAAAAGTGATTACACATCCACTTGTAAGAAAAGAATTCTACAAAAAAAAAACTCGTAAAATTAATAATAATAAATTTTGTTTATTAATTGTCGGAGGGAGCCAAGGGGCGAGTATATTTGATCAAAAGCTAAAGAAATCAATTCTTAATATATCAAAAAAATTTTCTATAAAAGTTATTCAGCAAACACATCTAAACAATATTCCTTTGCTTAAAGAATTCTATTCTAAAAACAATGTCGAGAGTGACGTTTTTAATTATGATAAAAATTTTATAGATAAAGTTGATGGCGCTGATCTTTGCATAACAAGAGCAGGGGCAACAACCTTGGCTGAATTATCAATTCTTAATGTGCCATTTATAGCAGTGCCATTGCCAAATTCTAAAGACAATCATCAATTTGAAAATGCAAATTTTTATGTGGAAAATAATGCTTGTTGGATTTTAGACCAAGGTCTTTTTGAGGAAAAAATAGAGCAATTGATGGAAGAAATTTTGTCAAATAAATCAAATATTAATAAAAAGATACAAAATTTAAGTAATTTAAATTTTCAAAATACTTGGATAAATGTTAATCAAAAAATATTAAATGTTTTAGATGAAAATTGAGCTTGCAAAAAACGAAATTATTCACTTCATTGGAATAGGTGGAATAGGAATGAGTGGTTTATCTCTTATTATGAAAGGAAAAGAATTTAAAGTTCAAGGAAGTGATATTACTTTAAATAAAAATATAGAAAGATTAAAAAAAGAAAAAATAAAAATTTTTATAGGTCATAAAAAACACCATATAAAAAATGCTACAATCGTTGTTGTTTCTTCAGCTATTAAAAAAAATAATCCAGAATTACTCGAAGCAAAAAGAAAAAATTTACCAATAATTAAAAGAGGAAGAATGTTGGCACATATTGTTTCTTTAACGAAAAATATAGTAGTGGCTGGATCTCATGGTAAAACCACAACCACTTCACTTGTAGCCTCAATTTTTCAAAAAACTAAATTAGACCCAACAATAATCAATGGTGGTGTTATTAACTCACTAAAAAGCTCTGCGAAATTAGGTAAAAGTGATTGGTCAATTTTGGAAGCTGATGAGTCAGATGGTAGCTTTGTACATATTCCTCCTACATATTCAATTATAACCAATATAGATAGAGAACATATGGATTTTTACAAAACCATAGATGACTTAAAAAAATATTTTATTGAATTTATTAAAAAGGTCCCTTCATTTGGAAAATCTTTTATTTGTATTGATGACAAAATCAACAAAGAACTAGTTGAAAATATCAAAAGTAAAAATTTTTACACTTACGGCAAAAATAAAAATTCAAATTTTTTAATAAAAAATATAATTCAAAAAAAAGATATGAGTAAATTTGATTTGATAGTAAATTTACCTAATAAAAAAAAACAAATAATTAAGAATATCAAAATTCCACTTATCGGTATCCACAATATAAGAAACTCTGTAGCAGCTGCAGCAGTAGCTCTAACAGTTGGCATTACTACCAATGATATTAAAAATGGTTTATTGAGATTTAATGGTGTTCAAAGAAGGTTTAATAAAATATTTTCATTCAATGGTGTAGATTTTTATGATGATTATGCTCATCATCCAACTGAAATTAAAATGACTCTAGATGGAGTTAAAAAAGTTTATGAAGATTATGAAAAAGTTTGTGTATTTCAGCCTCACCGGATTTCAAGATTAAGAGATCTTCGTACAGAATTTTCATTTTCATTTCAAAATGCAGACATAGTTATATTGTGTCCTGTCTATTTAGCAGGGGAGAAAATTAAATTAGGGTTCAGTTATTTGAAATTTGCAAAAGAAATTATAAAAAATTCTAAGGTTAGACTATTTTTAATAAAAGATAATATCCAATTAGCAAAATTTATTAAAAAAAATATTTATGGAAAAAAAATTGTAATTGGTATGGGCGCAGGAACCATTTCAAATTGGATGAGAGAGCTTCCTGAGTTGATGAAATGAAAATAAATCAACTTAAAAAACTTCTTTACGGTTTTGATGAAAATTTACATTTCGAATATGATTTAAAAAAAAAAAATTGGTTTAATATAGGTGGTAGATCAAAAGTATTTTTTCAAGCAAATAACCTGAGTCAACTAGCAAATTTTCTAAAAATTCTTAATAATCAAGAAAGAATCTTTGTACTTGGTGCTGGCTCAAATATTTTGATAACGGATGATTTATTTGATGGAGTAGTCATCAAATTAAGTAAAAATTTTAGCAATATTACATTACTTGGTGAGGATATTATAATTGCAGGTAGTGCTGCACTAGACAAAAGTTTGTCTAACTTTGCTTTTAAAAATCATTTAAGTGGCTTCGAGTTTCTATCGTGCATACCGGGTACGATTGGTGGAGGCATATCAATGAACGCTGGTTGTTTCGGTAAAGAGTTTAAAGATATACTGGTATCAGTTCAGGTAATTGACAAATTTGGCAAAGTAATGACAATTCCATCGAAAGAAATAAAATTTGAATATAGAAAAAATAATATACCAGAAGATTACATTTTTTTGAGCGCTTCTTTTAAAGGAATCAAGTCAAACCAAAAAGAAATTGAAGCCACTACAAATAAATTAAAATCTAAAAAAGAAAAAGATCAACCCACAAGAATTAAAACTAGCGGAAGCACATTCAAAAATCCAATATCTCAAACTGATAAAAAGGTTTGGGAGCTTATAAAAGAATCTGTGCCACTTAACCAATCATTTGGCGATGCATGTATTTCAGAAAAGCATTGCAACTTTTTTGTAAATAAAGGTAATGCGAAGTTTAAGGATATGAAGAAATTAATAGATTATGTATCTGAAAAAGTTTTAAAAAAAACTGGAATTAGTTTAGAAAAAGAAATTAAAATATTGGAGTAATTTGAAAAAAAAGATATTAATAATTTCAGGAGGTATTTCGAAAGAAAGAGCAATTAGTCTTGATACTGGAAAGCAAGTAGCAAAGGAGCTGAAAAAAAATAATTATCAAGTAAAAATTTCTGAACCGAATTACAAACTCTTTAAAACAATTAAATATTTTAAACCAAAAATTATTTTTAATGCATTGCATGGTCAATTCGGTGAAGATGGTTATATTCAGACAATTTTAGAAAGTATCAGAATACCCTATACTCACTCAGGAGTAATCTCATCTGCTTTAGCTATGGACAAAGAAATATCCAAAAAAATCTTCAAAAAAAACAATATACTAACACCAAAACATTTTTGTTACTCATTCAACTTATCTAAAACTAACTTAATAAAAAAAATTGATAGAAAAATAAAATTTCCTGTAGTTATAAAACCAATAAATGAAGGGTCGAGTGTTAATGTCTTTATATGCAATAAATCAAACATTTATAAAAAATTGAATTTATTGAAAGAATATAAAAAAATTATTATTGAGAAGTTTATACCTGGTCGTGAAATTCAAGCAGCTATAATTGGATCGAATAAGCTGGGGGCCATTGAGTTAAAGCCAAAAAGAAAATTTTATGACTATCAAGCTAAATATAATCCTAAGGCAAAAACTAAACACATGATCCCTGTAGATCTAACTAAAAATAAATATGATCAATTAATGAATATAGCTTTAAAGGCACATAAAATATTAGATTGTAGTGGTGTTACCAGATCAGATTTTAAATTTTTTAAAAATAAGTTTTATCTTTTAGAAATTAATACCCAGCCAGGGATGACAAAACTTTCTTTAGTACCTGAAATAGCTGCATTTAAAAAAATCAGTTTTATAAAATTAATTGAGTTAATCTTAAAAAATGCAATTAAGATTAAATAAAAAAATACTATTATATATTTTTTTGATTATTTTTTTGAGTACCCTTAATAATAAATTTTTTTCTAAAATTAAGTTTAAAAATATAGATAAAATTACGATAAGAGGGTTGGAAGGAGAAGAAAGGCGAGATCTATTAAATAATCTTGAATTACTTAATTTAAAAAATATTTTTTTTTTAAATAAATATAAACTTATAAAAAAGTTAGAAGCTAATGAGTTAATTGATAATTATACTGTATTTAAGAAGTATCCTTCGTCATTAGAAATTAGAATTAATAAAACTAAATTTTTAGCTAATGTTTTTAAAGATGGAAAATCTTTTGTATTGGGTTCAAACGGCAAATTAATTCAGACTGTTGATAAAAATAATAATCTACCAAACATCTATGGGGATTATAATAAAGATTCTTTTTTTAGTTTGCTAAAATCTATAAAAAAATCTAATTTTAAATTATTTGAAATCAAAAACCTATATTTCTTTAAATCGGGTAGATGGGATATAGAAACTATTGATAATATGATTATTAAACTACCTAAAAAAAATTTAGAAAATTCACTAAATTTATCATTTGATTTAATTAGTAATAACAAATTCAAAAAAATTAAGATTTTAGATCTTCGTCAAGACAATCAGGTCATAATAAATGGAAAATGATTTAAACTTTGAAGTTTTCTTATTTTTCAGTCCAGAAAAAATAATATTATCTGTTAATCATAAAACTGATTTTAAGATAATTTTTAAAGATGAAATTTTTTTCGAAAATACTTCTTCTCAATTAAACTTTAATAAATTAGATTCATTTCTTAATGAAAATATTTTCAAAGTTGAAAAAATTTTAGGAAATTTTGTTGAAAAAATAAATATAATAATAGAAACAAGTGATTTTTTTAATTTACAAATTTCTATGAAAAAGCATAATCATAATGAAAATATTAATTCAAGTATAATTCTATATTTAATAAAAAGTGCCAAATATCAATGTGAAAAGACTATTCAGAACATGAGAATAATTCATATTTTAATTGATAATTATCTTATTGATAATAATCATTTTGCAGAATTACCGCCTAATCAAAAATGTAAAAATTTTTCTTTGGACATAAGTTTTATTTGTCTACCCAATGAACTAGTTAAACACGTAGAAAAAACTTTAAAGAAATTTCAAATATCAGTAAATCAAATTTTAAGTGCAAGTTATATTGATAAATATGTGAATGATAGGGATATTAATTTTTTTGAGATGACTAGTAAAATTATTGGAGGGCATAATAAAAATGAGGTCAAGTTAGTTAATAAAATATCAAAAAATAAGGGTTTTTTTGAAAAATTTTTTGATTTATTTAGTTAATCGTATTTTCCGGTAACATTTGTTGTATTCAAATTATTTCATCTCAATAATAAAAGTAATGCGTGAAATTACTTACGCAAAAAACTGTAAAAAATCCTGTAAATTTTAGTGGTGTTGGTTTACACAGCGGAAAGATTTCAAATATCTCTTTAAAACCAACTGAACCAAACTCAGGAATAATTTTTAAAAGAACTGACCTAAAAATAAACAATATAGTTCTCCCAAATTTTTCTAATGTCAATAATACTGTTCTTAACACTACTATTTCTAATGAATATGGTGTTAAAGTTTCTACTATAGAACATTTAATGGGAGCTTTGTTTGGTCTAGGAGTGGATAATGTTTTAATAGAAATTGATAGTGAGGAGGTCCCAATTTTAGATGGTTCAGCTAAAGAATTTATAAATAAGATAATGTTATCTGGACTTGAAAAAAGTGAAGCACCTATCAAGATTATTAAAATTAATAAAAAAGTAATTTATAGAGACAATGAAAAATTTATATCAATTGAACCATCTAAATTAAGCTTAGAAATTGATTTTGAATTAAAATATCAAAATCCAATTATTGGGACACAAAAAAATAAAGTAAATATTTATGAGGATGATTTAGATGATATTTTTAACTCGAGAACTTTTTGCTTATACGAAGATGTGGGAAAAATTAAAGAAAAAGGCCTTGCAAAAGGTGGTAGTTTGGATAATGCCATTGTTGTTAAAGACGACAAAGTTTTAAATAAAGATGGCTTAAGAAATTCTTTGGAATTTGTTAATCATAAGATCCTTGATTGCGTGGGAGACTTATACACATCTGGTTATAGAATGGTAGCAAGCATAAAATGTTCTCAAGGTGGACATTTTATGACCAATCAATTACTTAGAAAAGTATTTGAAAATGAAGATAATTTTTCAATAATTGAAATTCAAGAGAGAAATCTTCCACATTCACTAATAAATAAAAGATTATTTAGATCTATAGCTTAAATATATTGTTCTTTTAAATTAATGTTTTAAATTATATAAAAGTTAAATGTTAATTTTTAGGGCGCTTTATTTTTTATTATTTTTATTTTTTCTAGTTTCTTGCGCTAAAAATAATATTGAAAATTCAACAATTAAAGAAAAAAGTTTAGAGCTTCAAGTTTTAGAAGCTTATGACATTGGTAAAGATGCACTCGAAGGTGGCGATGTTTTATATGCAGCAAAAAAATTTAATGAAGTTGAAACTCTTTTTCCACAATCTGAATGGGCTCCTAAATCTGCCTTAATGGCAGCTTACTCATATTATGTACAAGATTATTACAGTGATTCTATTGCTGAATTACAAAGGTTTATAAAAATCTATCCTTATCATAAAAACATTTCTTATGCACATTACCTAATGGGTATATGTTACTTTGAGCAAATTGTTGATGAAAAAAAAGATTTACAATCAATTAAGAATGCCAAAAAAAAATTTAATTATGTTTTAAAAGAACATAATAATACAGAATATGCTTTAGATGCAGAATTCAAAATTAATTTGATTAATGATATTTTAGCCTCCAAAGAAATGTATATTGGCAGATATTATTTTGAAAAAAAAAAATGGATATCGGCGATAAATCGTTTTAGGACTGTAGTAGATGACTATGATACAACAATATATACTGCTGAGGCCTTACATAGGTTAGTGGAAGTTCATTATAAAATTGGTCTAACTGATGAAGCAGAAAAATATGCGCAACTTCTAGGTTATAATTATGGCTCATCCGAATGGTATCAAAATACTTATAGTTTGTTTAATAAGGATTATAAAATAAGAAAAAAAAATAGATTTAAAGAGATAAAAAAAAAGAACAAAAAAGCATTAAAAAAATTTAGAACTCTTTTTGAGTAAAATGACAAGAAAAAAAATCGAGAAAGAGTATTACAAAAAAATTAAAAAACTAACCAAACTAAATAAATTTTATTATGAAAAAAATAACCCAATAGTCGATGACAAAGAATACGATATTCTTAAAAAGAGTATTCTAAAACTTGAGAGCGAACATTCTTATCTTAAAAGCGAAAATTCTCCCTCTGTAATTGTAGGATTCAAACCTTCCAAAAATTTTAGGAAAGTTCCACATAGAGTGCCCATGCTTTCACTTGCTAATGCTTTTGATCAAAATGATTTGAATAATTTTGAAAAAAAAATTATGAATTATTTAAATCAAAAAAATCGATTAGAAATTGAATATAGCGCTGAACCAAAAATCGATGGAATTTCAGCCTCTTTATCTTACAAAGATGGAAATTTTATTACTGGTTTATCAAGAGGAGATGGTAGAGAGGGAGAAGATATAACTGAGAATTTAAAAACTATAAATGATATTCCGCAAAAGATTTCATCAAAAGATTTTCCAGAAGATATAGAAATTAGAGGAGAAATATTTATACAAAATAATGATTTTAAAAAATTAACTGGTAAATTTGCAAATCCAAGAAATGCTGCTTCAGGCTCTTTAAGACAGAAAAATCCTCTTGAAACAAAAAAAATCCCCTTAAAATTCATTGCATATACTTTTGGTTATGAAAAAGGACTAAAAATTAATAAACAAAGCGAATTTTTAAAAAAACTTAAAGAATGGGGTTTTAAAACAAATCCTTTAAACAAAACTATAAAAAGTGTTAAAAATTTGATGAAAAATTATCATGAGGTCGAGAACAGAAGAGGAAGTCTAGATTTTGACATAGACGGTATTGTTTATAAAATTAATGATTTTCAATTACAAAAAAGGTTAGGTAACATTGCTAATGCACCTAGATGGGCTATAGCACACAAATTTTCTGCAAATAACGGAATTTCAAAAATAGAAAATATTGAAATTCAAGTAGGCAGGACAGGAGCATTAACGCCAGTGGCTAAAATTAGACCAATTAACATTGGTGGAGTAGTGGTCTCTAACGCAACATTACATAATGAAGAAGAAATAATCCGTAAAGATATAAGAGTTGGTGATACTGTTTTGATTGAAAGAGCTGGCGATGTAATACCGCATGTAATTTCAGTAGATTTAAAGCAGAGAAATAATAAATCCAAAAAATTCGTCTTCCCAATAAGTTGTCCTTCATGTGGATCAAAAACTATTAAAGAGTATAATTCAATTACAAAAAAAGAGGATGCAGTAAGGCGGTGTACCAGTGAAGGTTTTGAATGTGAGAAGATTGCTATTGAAAAAATTAAGCACTTTGTGTCAAAAGAAGCATTCAATATAGATGGTTTTGGAAAAAAAATTGTTGAAAATTTTTGGAAATTAAATTTAATTCGGTTACCTCAGGATATATTTAAATTAGACTTTACTGTAATAGAAAATTTAGATGGATGGGGAAAACAATCTGTTTCTAATCTAAAATATTCAATAAATATAAAAAAAACAATTCCGTTTGAAAAATTTATTTTTGCTTTAGGAATAAGACATATAGGTTTAGAGAATGCGAAGCTAATTTCAAAAAATCTAATCTCTATAAAAAATTTTCTTTTATTGTCTAAAACAAAAAAATTTAATGATTTAATTAATATAGACGGTATTGGTGAAACACAAATCAATTCTATAAGAAACTTTTTTTCAAATAATATTAATCTAAAAATGTTAAAGGAATTAAACGAATTATTAGATATTAAAGATGCTGTTTTATCAAAAAGTAACGGTTTATTTACTAATAAAACTTTTATGATTACAGGTAAGCTTGAGGGTATAAGTAGAGCGGAAGCAAAATCTGTAATAGAGGAAAATTCTGGATCAATTATTAGCAATGTTTCAAAAAAACTTGACTATTTGATAATAGGAGAAAAACCAACAAAAAGAAAAATAGACCTAGCTAAAGATTTTAAAGTAAAAATACTATCCCAGGATGAATGGTTAAATATGTTAAATAAAACTAGCTAACCATTTTCTCTCTTTTTTATTGAGGTATTTTGATAATTGCAAATAGATGTTTAAGTGATAATTAAAAAGATAATTTTTTTCTTTTTCATTGAGAAGTTCGAAATTAATTAAATCCTTATCAAAAGGCGCTAAGGTTAGATTTACAAAAAATAATTTTTTATTATATTTTTTAATATATAATAAATTTTCTAACCTTATACCAAATTTGCCTCTTTTATAATATCCAGGCTCATTACTCAAAATCATACCTTCTTGTAATTTTATTGTATTAGACTTTGAAATTGCTTGAGGGCCTTCGTGAACATTTGAGAAAAATCCAACACCATGACCTGTTCCGTGTTCGTAATCAAGACCACTAGTTTTGAGAAAAGCTCTAGCTCTTTTGTCGATTAACTTACCATTATAATGAGTTTTAAAATTTGATGATACAACAGCGATATGTCCTTTCAAAACTTTTGTAAAAATATTTTTTACATAATGAGTAGGTTTAGAGAAACATATTGTTCTTGTCACATCCGTAGTTCCATATTTGTATTGACCACCCGAGTCAAATAAAAATAGATCTTTTTTATTAATTTTTTTTGTATTTTTCTTTGTTGCCCTATAGTGAATTATTGCTCCATTGGCTCCTGAACCAGCAATTGTACTAAAACTTGGAAATAAATAATTTTTATTTATCCTTCTAAATTTTTCTAGTTTATTTTGTGCGTCAACTTCAGTAATTTTTTTTTTATTTTGTACTTTGATCCAATATAAAAATTTTGTTAAAGCTACCCCATCTTCTATGTGAGTATTAATCATATTGTTAATTTCATTTTTGTTTTTAATTGATTTCATTAAATATACTGGGTCATTTTCACTTATAATTTTGTGATTATTATTAATCAATGAGTCTCTATAGAATATTGAACATGTTTTATTATCAATTATGAATTTCCCTTTTTTGATTTTACTAAAAAAACTTGTCAATTCTCCTGGGTTTATTATTTGGTCGTGAGTAATCTTTTTTTCTTTAATTAAACTTAATAATTTCTTTTTTTCACAAATTATAAAAAACTTTTTATTCTTAAACAAAAGTAGACGACAATTGGGTATTGGACTTGTTGGATTATCATGACCTCTTATATTCAAAAGCCATGCGACATTTTCTGGTGCGCTTAGGAACAAATAATCTATTTTACTTTTTTTCAAGATACTGGAGACTTTATTTAGTTTTTTCAAATGACTTTCTCCCACAATTTCTTGTTTAATAGAATAAAAGGGCTTTATTTTTTTTGTATATCTATTGTAAATCTCATCAACTAAGTTGAGACTAATAACTTTTACTTTGTTAAATTTTAAAAAAAACTTATTTATTTCGTTATTTGTAAATACTTTAGGATCTATACCAAGTGTGATATTCTTAAATAATTTACAATTTAAAATTTTATTTAAATTTTTAATAACAAAATTACTTCCCGACTCTATTTGAGCTTGAAGAGAATATCTTCCATCAATAAATAGATAGTTTTTGTTTTTCAGGATTACCGCATATCCTGCAGAACCACTAAAATTTGAAATTGTTTCGAGCCTATTTCTGTTAGAATATTCTGAAAAAAACTCATCATTTTTGGGTACTACATATCCATCTATACCAAGTGAATTAAATTTTTTTTTTAATATTCTTAACCTTTTTTTAATCATTTTAACTTTTTTTGGTATCTAATCCATCCTGGACTTCTTATATTATCGTTATCATTAAAATCTACATCTTGGTTGAATTCAAAGTCCTCTATCTCATTTTTATCTCGATCAAAAAAAGAATTTTTTTCTATAAATTTTTCAGGAAGTTCACTAACAAATCTAGATGCCAAACTATCAATCCAGTCACCTTGATAAAATCTATTTATTGAGAAGGATATATTTAATTTTTTTCTAGCTCTAGTTATTCCAACATAAGCTAACCTTCTTTCTTCCTCTAAACCATTTTGTCCTTTTTCTTCAATAGATTTTTGATGCGGAAAAAGACCTTCTTCCCAACCGGGTAAAAAAACAACATCAAATTCTAAACCTTTGGCTGCATGCATTGTCATCATATTTATTTTTTCACCATCCCAATTTTGATCAATTGAAGTAGCTAGCGCAACATGCTCTAAAAAACTTTCTAAATTGTCAAATTCTTTCATGGCACTTAAAAGTTCTTTAATATTTTCAAGTCTATTCTCATTTTCTAAATCTTTTTTATTTTTAAGCATCGCAGAGTATCCTGACTCATCAAGAACTAGTTGAAGTAATTTGACATGATTAATATTTTTAAGTTTAAAATCATTTCTCCATTTGTCTATTAAATCTAAAAAAATTGTTAAACCAATCTTTGCTTTAGGTTTTATTAAGTTTTGATCAATCATTTTTTTTGAAGATATTTCTAAACAAAGTGCATTATTTTTTGAAAAACTGTGAATTTCTTTAAGTGTGGTTTCACCGATTGATCTTTTTGGATTATTAACAATTCTTTCAAAAGCAAGATCATCTTTTTCTTGGAAAATTAAACGAAGATAAGCAATACAGTCCTTTATTTCAGCTCTTTCATAAAATTTTATTCCACCAAGTATTCTATAAGGCATTCCTATCTTTAAAAATCTTTCTTCAAATTCTCTAGTTTGAAAAATTGCTCTTACTAGTATAGCAATGTTATTAAGTGAAAAATTTTTTTTTATTTTTTCTATTTCATCTGAAATTCCTATGGCTTCATCCTTACCACTTTTAAAACAATTCAAATTTACCAAGTCGCCATCTTCCATAGTTGTTTCTAGTGTTTTTCCTACACGATTTTCATTATTCGAAATTAAATCTGATGCTACTGATAAAATATTTTGTGTAGATCTATAATTTTGCTCAAGCCTGATAACTTTCGTATTTTTATAAATTTTATCAAATTCCAAAAAGTTTTTTATTTCTGCTCCTCTCCAGCTATAAATTGACTGATCATCATCACCAACACAACAAATGTTTTGATTATTTCCTACCAAGAGGTTAAGCCATTTGCTTTGAACAAAATTTGTATCTTGGTACTCATCTACCAAAATATATTTAAAATTTTTTTTATATAACTCCTTAATATCAACATTTTTTTCTAAAATTTTTAGTGAATGCAAAATTAAATCACCAAAATCACATGAGTTAAGATCAGTAAGTTTTTGTTGATAAATTTTATATATTGGTAAGATTGTTCTCTCGTAAATATCCTTTTTGTTAATATTTACCTCATCAGGGTAAAATCCTTTATTTTTCCATTTATCAATTATTGCCAAAATATATTTAGGTGACAATTTTTTTACATCCACATTCTCGGCTTTACAAATATTTTTGATTAATTTGGCCTGGTCATCTGTATCAACAATCGTAAAATTTGAATTTAGATTGACTGCAGCAGCATGCTTTCTTAACAATTTTGCACAGATTGAGTGAAAAGTGCCTAACCAAGACAATCCAACTGCAGAAGAACCTAAAATTTGACTTACTCGATTTTGCATCTCCTTGGCAGCTTTATTTGTAAAAGTAACTGCCAGGATTTCATTTGGAAAAGCCTTTTTCTCTCTAATAATATTTGCAATTCTCGTTGTGAGCACCTTAGTTTTACCTGATCCTGCACCTGCAACAATTAGCAGGGGTCCGTCGAGATGTGTAACAGCCTCTTTTTGAGCTTTATTGAGATTTTTTAAATAATCAGAGTTTACCATTTAATATAATTTATTATAAGTTGATCCAAAAATAATGAATAAAATTAATTTAATTCCAAAAAAACTTAAGCAAAGATTTTTATCAATAAATAACTTATTAGAAAGCTATTTTAGTAAACTAAATCTCCTAAAAAAATATTCAAAAAAAAACAATATTCTCGCTAATAATAAAGTCTTTTTTGGTTTATCAGCAATTATCATTTTGACACTGAGCTATTTTTTATTACCAACTTTATATAATAAAGATATAGCTCAAGTTGAAATAAAGAATCAAATTTTAAAGAATTATAATTTTGATATAAAATTTAATGAAAAAATTAGATATGGCCTACTTCCAAAGCCTCATTTCGTAAGCAAAAATTTGTCAATTCTAAATAATAAAAGAGAAATAGGTGTGGTCCAAAATTTTAAAGTATTCATTGATTTTGGAAACTTTTTTTCTATGGATAACTTCGAGATTAATGACCTAGTTTTAAACAAAACAGATTTTGATTTAAATAAAAACGATTTACTTTTTTTTGAAAAGTTTCTCAAAATGGAGCCGAATGAGAATAAAATAATTATTAAAAGAAGTAACATTTTTTTCAAAAACTTGAATGAAGAATTATTATTTATAAATAAGATAAATGATAGTAAATTTTATTTCGACTCGTATAATTTAGAAAATGTCCTTATTTTAAAAAATGAGATATTTAATATTCCCTATATTGTCACATTTAAAAATAATAAATTTCAGAAAAATTTTTCAATAAAGTTTAATTCTAAAAAGATAGGTCTGAATGTTGAGAGTAATACAAATTACAACGACTTAATAAAAAAAGGTAAATTAGATTTATTGTTTGTTAATAAAGATGAATCTCTTTTTTACGAAATTGATAAGAAATCTCTAAATTTTTCGTCTATTGATAAAAAAAGTTTTGATGGATATTTAGATTTTAAACCTTTTTATTTGAAAGCGTCTTTTAATTATGATGGCATAAGCACAAAAGATATTCTAAAAAGTGACTCATTATTAATTGAAATACTTAAATCTGAAATTCTCAATAATAGAAATTTAAATGTAAACATTGATTTAAATGTAAAGAACCTTACAAACATTGATTATTTGAACGATTTAAAATTAAAGCTCAATTTAGACCAAGGAAACATAACTTTTTCAAAATCGAGAATAATGTGGAAGGATGATCTAGAGATTAATTTAAAAGAGGGAGTCCTTAATTATGACCAAAATGAAATTTTTCTAATAGGAAAACTTATTATTAACGCGAATAATATTGATAATTTTTATAAATCATTTCAAATAAAAAAAATTCACCGAAAAAAAATAAATAAGCTTGAATTAGATTTTGTATATAATTTTAATAAGAATAAATTTAATTTTGATAATGTAAAAATTGATAATAAATCTAATGATAAGCTTAATGAATTTCTTGATGACTTTAATTCAATTGAAAAAAAGTTTTTTAATAAGATTTCCTTCAAAAATTTTGTAAATAATTTTTTCAGTAGTTATGTTGGATAGATCATTTTTTTTGGATCAACAATTTTATCGTATTCTTTTTCATCGATTAAACCTGATTTTAAAGCTTCAGATTTTAAAGTAGTTCCATTTTTAAGTGCCGATTTAGCAATTTTGGCAGCTTTATCATATCCAATTTTTGGTGCGAGCGCGGTGACCAGCATAAGAGAATTCTCAAGATAATGTTTTATTTTAACCTTGTCGGCTTTAATACCTTTAATGCAATACAATGCAAAATTTTTTGAACTATCAGATAACAAATCAATGGATTGAAGAATATTGTGGGCAATCAATGGTTTAAATACATTCAATTCAAAGTGACCATGTGATCCGGCCATAGTAATACCATTGTGATTGCCAATTACTTTGACACAGACCATTGTTACTGCTTCTGATTGAGTAGGATTTACTTTACCTGGCATTATTGATGAACCTGGCTCGTTAGCTGGTAAGATTAATTCCCCATATCCTGCTCTTGGTCCAGATCCTAAAAATCTGATATCATTAGCAATTTTCATCAAACATACTGCAGTGGTGTTCAATGTTCCTGAAAAATTTACTATTTCATCGTGAGCTGCTAATGCTGCAAATTTATTTTTAGTTGGTTTAAAAGGAATTTTTGTAATTTTTTTAATTTGATTAATAATTTTTTTGTCAAAACCTTTTTTACTATTAATCCCTGTTCCAACAGCAGTCCCACCTTGAGCTAAGAAATAAATTTCGTTTAATGCATTTTTGATCCTTGATATGCAGTCATAAAGTTGTGATTGATAACCAGAAAATTCTTGTCCGAGCGATAAAGGTGTAGCATCTTGTAAGTGAGTTCTTCCTACTTTAATTATTTTTCTGAACTTAGAGGCTTTCTTTTTCAGCTCTTTATTTAATAATTCTAATGCAGGTAACAACTTTTTTTTTGTTTCTAAAGCTATAGCAATATGCATAGCAGTTGGAAATACATCATTAGTTGACTGAGATTTATTGACATGATCGTTAGGATGCACAGGTTTCTTTGAACCTTTTTTCCCCCCCAAAATTTCAATAGCTCTATTTGCAATTACCTCATTTACATTCATGTTTGTTTGAGTGCCAGAACCGGTTTGCCAAACTTTTAATGGAAAATGATTATCTAATTTACCTGCAATTACCTCATTTGAAGCTTTTATAATTGCTTTTGAAATATTAGGTGAAATTTGTTTTTCTTTTGCATGAACTATTGCAGCTGCCTTTTTAATAACAGCTATCGATTTTATTAGTGTTGGTCTTACTAGAAATTCACCAATATCAAAATATTTTTTTGACCTCTGAGTTGATGCGCCCCAATATTTATCATTAGGAACATTAATAGATCCTATACTGTCAAATTCTTTTCTTAATTTCATTGATTAATTAGTAATTAATAAATTATTATGAATATACATTATTTTTAAAAAACTTACAGGAGCATTATGTCAAATTTTATTAAGGTTGGAGTTTTCATGAAAACTTTTGGACAAGAAGTCAAAGATAAACCCTCATTTAGCACAGATAAAATCAATAAATTAAGACTAGACCTTATAAAAGAAGAATTGAACGAACTTACAGAGGCAATGAATAATAAAGATTTATTAGAGGTTGCCGATGCTTTAACGGACATACTTTATGTTACTTATGGTGCAGGTCATGCATTTGGTATTAATTTAGATAAGTGTTTTGAGGAGGTTCAAAACTCAAATATGAGCAAATTAGATGACAATGGAAAACCAATCTATAATGAGCATGGCAAAGTAATGAAGGGGCCAAATTATTTTAAGCCAGACTTGAAAAAATTTATCAATTAAAATTCAAGTTTAAAATCTATTGCTGGAGCGCTGTGTGTTATACTTCCAACTGAAACTCTATTGACCCCAGTTGCAGCGACAGATTTAATTGTTTTAAGACTAATATTTCCAGAAGCCTCGGTTTCATAATTTCTTTTTGCAAGTTTAACTCCAAGTTTTAAGTTTTTATTATTCATATTATCAAATAAAACCCTATCAAATTTTAAACCAATAATTTGTTTAAGTTGATTGAGATTATCCACTTCAACGGTAATTTTCCTTCCTTTTTTATTTTTAATAGCTGAAGAAACTAATTTTTTAATATTTGAACTTGCAACATGATTATCTTTTATAAGAAACTCATCACTAAGATTAAATCTGTGATTAATTCCACCACCTAATTTGACAGCATATTTTTGAATAACTCTTAAACTTGGTATAGTTTTTCTTGTGCAACATATTTTACACTTTTTCCCAGCTAGTTTTACAAACTTATTTGTTTTTGTCGCAACACCTGAAATATGAGATAAAAAATTTAAAGCTACTCTTTCCGCAATTAATATATTCTGAACATTACCTTGAATTACTGCAACGAGTGTTTTTTTCTTAACAGAGGACCCATCTTTTTTTTTTACAATAAATTTAATTTTTTTATCAATAAGAGAAAATGCACTTTTTGCAAATAACAATCCTCCAATTATTGCATCTTCATTAGCTATTAATTTTGCTTTGATTATTTTATTATTTTTAACAAGACTTGAAGTAATATCTCCTGAGGGATACAAATCCTCGTTTAGTGCGAGCTTGACAGTGTTTTTAATAAAATTTTCACTTAGTTTTATTCGAGACACAAAAAGTTATCTACCGATAGCAACCATTTTCTCTACAGACAATCTAGCTTTATCAATTGTCTCTTGATCCATAATAATTTCACCAGTTTCATTTTCTAAGCAGTCAAGTATTTTTGGTAGAGTTATTTTTTTCATATGTGGGCACATATTGCATGGTCTTATAAACTCTACATTTGGATTCTCGACTTGAATATTATCACTCATAGAACATTCAGTAACCATCATTACTTTTTTAGGCTGGTTATCTTTCACATAATTAATCATGCCAGATGTTGATCCTGCAAAATCACTTGCTTTAATTACTTCAGGAGGACATTCTGGGTGTGCAATAATTTTTATCCCTGGATTATTTTTTCGAATGTTGATAATTTCCTTCTCATTAAACTGATCATGCACAATACAAATTCCTTTCCAAGAAATTATTTCAACGTCTGTTTGTGAAGCAACATATTTTGCCAAATAATCATCAGGAAGAAAAATAACTTTTTTAACACCTAGTGATTTTACAATTTTAACTGCATTGGCAGATGTGCAACATACATCTGTTTCAGCTTTAACATCTGCAGATGTATTTACGTATGAAACAACAGGTACACCTGGATACTTTTCTTTGAGTAATCTTACATCTTTACCAGTAATTGAAGAAGATAATGAGCATCCTGCTTTCATGTCTGGTAACAAAACTTTTTTATTTGGACTCATTAACTTTGCAGTTTCAGCCATAAAGTGAACACCCGCCATTACAATTATATCTGCAGAAGTTTTTGATGCCTCGACAGCTAACGCCAGAGAGTCAGCTGAAAAATCTGCTATGCCGTGGTAAATTTCTGGAGTTTGATAGTTATGAGCAAGAATAACTGCATTTTTTTCTTTTTTAAGTTTATTAATTTTGTGAATATAAGGCGCGTGCACAGACCATTCAATTTCAGGCATTACCTTAGATATTTTTTTGTAAATAGGGTCAGTTGCTTGCTTTACTTCTTGGTTAAATTCCATAATAAAAATTTATCAATTTGAAACCTGCTTGTCATTGATTTAATGTGGGTCATATTTGCGGCCATGCTGAAATTGGTAGACAGGCACGGTTGAGGGCCGTGTGGACCTAGTCCATGAGAGTTCGAGTCTCTCTGGCCGCACCAAATGTAACTTTTTCAACATCAATCATCTATATTCTCGGATGCATAAAATATTTTTTTGGTTTAAAAATAGCTCGTGAAATTGCTAAAATTTATAAGTTTATTATTAATCTTTTTTCTCACGAGCTTTAAAGCTTTTGGAGCAGTTTCGTCATTTGTTGACGATATCGATGTTCCAAAAAATAGTGACAAAGGCCAGAACTCACCCTCAGGTATTACTTTTAACCCGGATGGTACCAGAATGTTCATTGCCGGTTTTTCTGCTAATAGAGTGATCCAATATACATTAAGTACTCCTTTTGATATTTCAGAAGCAACTTTTTTAACTAACTCCTTTTGTAATATCGGAGGTGAGGCATTAGATGGCACTAATATCGAATTTAACTCTGATGGAACAAAATTTTTTTTAACTGACATGGGAGACGATGATGTAGAAATATACTCATTAACAACTGCTTATGATATTTCAACTTGTGTAAGCCAAGGTAACAAAAGTTTCACTTTAGACAGCTCTCCAAATTTAAGAGCAATAACTTTTAGTAATGACGGTAAAAATATCTATCTCCTTGATAGAGCAAGTAATGGGCATGTCTTTCAATATTCACTTTCAAGCCCGTATGATTTATCTAACGAAACTTTAGTAAAAAATTTTTCACCAAGTGGCGGTGGTTTAATTGCTAATGGTGGTGATGTTCGGGGTATAAAATTTAGTTCTGATGGATCCAAAATGTATATAACAACTGGTGAAGGAGATACAATAAATGAGTATTCTTTATCTACTCCGTTTAATTTAGCTGGTACCGTTACTTATGTAGGTTCATATAATACGTCTGAAGAACTTACTCAGGTATGGGGTATAACGTTTAACACTGATGGATCCAAAATGTTTATTATGGATTATGACACAGATAAATCATCTGATGTACACGAATATAATCTATCATGTGGTTTCGGGGTAGTTAAATGTATTGATCCAACAGCAAATAAAGATGATGTTGCATCGGCAGAATCCCAATCAGAGGCAGCAAAAAAATTAATTCAACATACAACCTATCCAGTATTAAATCGTATGGAATGGTTAAGACGTAACACCAATAGATTAAATTTAACAAACCAAAATATTAAGTTCCAATTTAATAATGAAATTTTAAATTCTCTTACAGAGGAATTAATTCCTCTTTATTTTTCTAATAATAATTCCTCCGATTTAAATCAAAATTCTAGCTGGTCTTTTTGGAGCGAAGGTACAATTAGTATTGGTAAAATTGGAGATACTTCTAATTCTTCCTCAAAAGATATTAATACTTCAGCAATTACTTTTGGAGCCGACAAAAGAAGTGAAGATAATATTATGAGAGGAATAGCATTAAGATTTGGTAGTGACGATGTTGATGTGGGGGATCTTGGAAGTGCGCTTGATATGAGTTCATTTAGTTTAACTTTTTATGAGAGCAAACCGAAAGGAGGAGAGAGATTTACAGATCACTTATTAGGATTAAGTTTTATAAATTCTGATTTATTAAATAATAGCGGTTCAACATCAACTGACGGCGAAAGATATGGTGAGCAATTATATGGATCCTTAAGTTTAAGAGATACTTTTTCAAAAAATAAATTGAATTTTACTCCAAAAATAAAAATAAATTATGGGATAACACATTTTGGTGAATATACAGAAACAGGAGCAGCTGGATTGAATTTAAAATTTGAAGATCAATATATTGGAAATTTTACTTCCTCAATAGGTGCAAGTTTGGACAATACTTATGAATTAAAAGTTGGAAGTTTGATACCATATTTTGATTTTGAATATTATGCTGATATGAGTCCGTCATCTCAGCAAAAATTTTCATACGAGTCAGATGGTAGTGCTTATACTTTTAAAAATATAAATAATGCTACACATAATATAATTGGTGGAATTGGATTTGATTTAATTTCTAATAACGGTTTAACTTTAATGACAAAATATACTAGGGATCAGGCTAAAGACAGTAAAAATGATAATTTTGTGATAGCACTTGATTATAAAAATTCACAAAGATCACTTTACTCAATGACATTTCAAGACTCTTTAGCGAAACTATCTCACAATAAAGAATTAGATAATTTTCAAATTAATTTAGATAGTCACTATGAACTCTTCAATAAAGATCCTGATTATGGATTATTTATTAAACTATCAAATAAAAATTAATTATTAATATTTAGCCACTCAGGCACCAAAATTTTAAAAGTTCCATTTTTACTTTTAAATACTTGATTTTTGTCAAAATTTTTATCTAAAAACTTTATTAGGGCAAAAGGGTAATTGTCATTAATTAATACTTTACCAATCTCTACATCATTATTAAAAACTTTTTCATCTTCTGATAAATTTCCCTCAATTATTTCAATAGGCAATAATCTTTTTGATAGTTTGTTTTTTAAATTTATTCTTGCTGTATTTTCCTGACCTACAAAACATCCTTTTTTAAAATCAATTCCATTTAGTTCAGCATAATTACATTCAATACCAAATAATTTATTTTGTAGCTTATTCAAATATTTCGGAACAACTCCTAATTTGTGACTTTGAGCGTAGTATTTTTCGATGTTATCATCTTTTAAATCAAGTTTTTTTAATGATAAGTAAAGTTTTTCCAAGTTGATTATTAAGCGTGCACCTAAATTCTTATTTCGAGGATCTAGAATGATAGGATCTTCCCTATATTTAAAAGTAAAACCCAATATGTCTTTTGATCCTTCAATCGACAAATATTTTTCGTAACCAAAACTTGCTACAACAAATTCGTTACTTAAATCTAATATCTCCACTTTTGATCTAAGTTTATACATGTTTAGTTGTTTAAATATCGCTTCTGATTGAGTTTTTTCACAATCAATAAAAAAACCTAATTTATGTTTTAGAATTATAAATTCATAAAGAAATTTACCCTGAGGTGTTAATAAAGACGCAAAACAACTAGAACTATCATTTACTTTATTGATGTCATTACTTATTAAATTTTGAAGAAAATTTTTAGCATCTAAGCCATTAACGTAGAGTATGGATCTGTCTTTTAATATAAAAACACTGTTATTCATGTTTGATTGATAGCTATTTTTAATATAATAACTTTTTTCATAAATGTTAGATCTAATAATCAAAAATGGACAATGTTATATCAACGGACAATTAGAAAATAAGGATATTGCGGTAAAAGATGGTAAAATTTTAAAGATTGGCGATATTTCTGAAGACGCAAAAGAATCATATGATGCAAAAAACCAAACTGTTTTACCTGGTTGCATAGATACCCAAACACATTTTAGAGAACCGGGTTCAACTGATACTGAAGATCTAAATTCAGGAAGTAGGGCCGCGGTTGCAGGCGGTATAACAGCTGTTTTTGAAATGCCGAATACCAACCCTCCAACATCAAACATAAAAGAATTTCAAAGAAAGTTAGATCTTGCAAAAAATAGAATGTACTGCAATTACGCTTTTTATTTTGGAGCAACTGCTGACAATGTCAACCAATTAGCAGAATTAAAAAATTTAGAAGGGTGCTGTGGTATAAAACTATTTGCTGGTTCGTCGACTGGAAATCTTTTAGTGGCTGATGAAAAAGATATTGATAAAGTTTTTCAAAATAGCTCAAAAGTTGTAGCAGTTCATTCAGAGGATGAGGCAATTTTAGAGGTAAATAAGAAATTAATTAAAAATGGAGATGTTCATTCTCATCCAGTTTGGAGGAGTGAAGAATGTGCCATGTCATCAACAAGAAGAATTGTAAGAATTGCAAAAAAATATAACAAAAAAGCTCACGTACTTCATATATCAACAAAGCAAGAAATTGATTTTTTATCTCAACATAAAGGAAACATTACTTTTGAAATTACGCCCCAACATTTAACGATTTATGCGCCAGACTGTTATGACAAGCTTGGAACATATGCTCAAATGAATCCCCCTATAAGGGATAAATCTCATTATGAAAGATTTTGGTACGCAGTGAAAAATAATTTAAACGATACAATTGGTTCAGATCATGCTCCACATCTAAAAGTTAATAAAGAAAAAGAATATCCCAATTCACCCTCAGGAATGCCCGGTGTACAAACTTTGATGCCTGTAATGTTGGATCATGTCAATAATGGAAAATTATCATTAACTCAATTAATTAATCTTGTTTGTGAAAATCCAGTTAAAATTTTTGGTATAAAGAACAAAGGATTTATTAAAGAAGGTTATGATGCTGATTTTAGTGTGGTGGATATGAATAGAACGATTCAAATTAAAAATGAAAATATTGAGAGTAAATGTGGATGGTCACCTTTCAATGGATTTGAATTCAAGGGTAAGCCAATGGCAACTATTATAGCTGGAAAAATAAAAATGAAAGATGGTAAAATTTTAGGTGAACCTGAGGGAAATCCTTTAGTGTTTAGCTAATCTTTCCAGTAAAACTATTAACTAATATTACACCAATCACAATTAAGAATAAGCCAACAATTGCCTGCCAAGCTAAGGTTTGTTTAAAAAAGATATAGCCTAGTATCGCAATAGTAAATATACCAAGACCGCTCCAAGTGGCATAAACAATTGCAATTGGCAATTTGTTCACAACAAAAGTTAGAAGATAAAATGCAGTTAAATAAAATGCAGCTAAAGCAAAAGTTGGTAAAAACTTTGTAAAATTTTGTGATACTGGCAATAACATTGTCCCAGCAACTTCACAAAAAATTGCTCCAATTAGGAATAAATATGTTTTTAACACTATTAAAGAATATTATTATTTTTTAGATCAGCTTTTATCTCATCTAAAATTGCTGGATCATCAATGGTTGGAGGCATTTTATATTCTTCTTTATCAGCAATTTTTCTAATTGTTCCTCTTAAAATTTTACCTGATCTAGTTTTGGGTAATCTTTTGATTACTATAGCAATTTTAAATGCAGCAACTGGACCTATTTTCTCTCTGACCATTTGGATGCACTCTTTTGAGATATCTTCGTGACTTTTATCAACACCTGCTTTCAAAACAACTAAGCCAATAGGCAATTGTCCTTTTAGTTTGTCGGCAATTCCAAGAACAGCACATTCAGCTACTGATTGATGTTCAGATAAAACTTCTTCAATTGCTCCCGTTGATAATCTGTGACCCGCAACATTAATTATGTCGTCTGTTCTAGACATGATCCATATATATCCATCTTCATCAATATGACCTGCATCATAAGTTTGATAATAACCATCATAATTTGACATATAGTTTTCTTTATATCTTTGATCAGCATTCCAAAGAGTAGGAAATGTACCTGGGGGTAATGGAAGTTTTACAACTATATCTCCCATTTCATTTGGTTTAGCTAAAGTTTGATCTGATTTAATAATTTTCACATCATAGCCAGGTACTGCTTTACATGCTGAGCCATACTTAGTTTTCATCATTTCAATTCCAGTACAGTTTGAACTGATCGCCCAGCTAGTTTCTGTTTGCCACCAATGATCTATTACTGGAACTTTTAATAAATTTTCAGCCCACTTAATTGTATCAGGATCTGCGCGCTCTCCTGCAAGAAAAAGACTTTCAAATTTACTTAAGTCATATTTTGAGAAAAACTTGCCATCAGGATCTTCTTTTTTAATTGCTCTAAAAGCTGTTGGTGCGGTGAATAATGATTTAACTTTATAGTCTGAAATGATTTTCCAGAAAGCACCTGCATCAGGTGTACCGACAGGCTTACCCTCAAACAGCACAGTTGTGCATCCTTTAAATAATGGAGCGTAGACAATATATGAGTGACCCACTATCCAACCAATATCACTAGCTGACCACCAAATATCATCTTCATCGATGTTATAAATATTCTTCATAGTCCATTTTAAAGCAACGATGTGACCCCCGATATCTCTAACGATACCCTTTGGAGTTCCGGTAGTGCCTGATGTGTAAAGAATATAAGCAAATTCGTTTGAATTCATTTCCACACAATCTGTGTCCTTTGCGTTAGCATGGGCTTCATCCCAGCTGATCTCTACTGGAGCATTTAATTTGACCTCATGACCCTTTCTTTGAAACAAAATCATTTTACTAATTTTGTGATTAGCAAGTTTTATTGCCTCATCTACTAGAGGCTTGTATTCAACAGTCCTTCCAGGCTCAAAACCACATGAGGCAGTTACTAAAAGTTTTGCCTTACTGTCGTCTATTCTGCTTGCAAGTTCGTTCGAGGCAAATCCACCAAAAACAACCGAGTGAATAGCTCCAATTCTTGCACAAGCAAGCATTGCTATAACAGCCTCTGGTATCATGGGCATATAAATTATCACTCGATCACCTTTATTGACCCCTTGATTTTTAAGTGCTCCTGCAAATTTTGATACTTTTGATCTTAATTCCTCATAAGTGAACTTGCTTTTATTTCCAGTAATAGGACTGTCGTAAATTAACGCGGTTTTGCTTCCTTTTCCTTGATCAATGTGAAAATCCAATGCGTTATAACACGTGTTAGTGACACCATCTTCATACCATTTATAGAAAGGAGGATTTGATTTGTTTAAAATTTTGCTTGGTTTCTTAAACCAGAAGATGTTTTCTGATGCTTGTCTCCAAAAGTTTTCAGGATTATTTATAGATTGTTGGTATATTTCATTGAATTTCTTAGACATCTGATTTTTGATTCGATAGTGCTTTTTTTTTGATTTTTAAATTATAAATTGTATTTAATTTCAAAAAGTCAGTAAAATCAACGTAAATAAATGACACTTTAGTCTTCAATAAACTGTTTTTATTTGCTATTTAACCCAAATCTTTGCTTAGGGAAGCCTAAGCTTAGTTTATATAAACTAAAAGTAAAAACTAACTAAAGAGGGAGTTTTTTATGAAAAAACTTAAACTGTTTGCTCTAGCAGCTGTTGCCTTAACAGGTTTAACAGGAATTGCTAATGCAGCAAGCGCTACGATGTTAGCTCAGGATGACTTCGTTGGAATATCATTTTGGATTATTTCAATGGGTATGTTAGCGGCTACAGCTTTCTTCTTCATGGAGAGAGGTACTGTTAACCCTGCGTGGAAAACATCAGTAACTGTTGCTGGTCTAGTAACTGGTATTGCTTTCATTCACTACATGTACATGAGAGAAGTATGGGTTGCTACAGGAGACTCACCAACAGTATATAGATATATTGACTGGTTAATTACTGTACCATTACAGATGGTAGAATTTTATTTAATTCTAGTAGCTGTAAGAAAAGCAAACTCTGGAATGTTCTGGAGATTGTTAATCGGTTCATTGGTAATGTTAATCGGTGGATACTTAGGAGAAGCTGGATACATCAACGCTACACTTGGTTTCATTATCGGTATGGCAGGTTGGGTATACATTCTTTATGAAGTATTCTCAGGTGAAGCAGGTAAAGCTGCTGCTAAGAGCGGAAACAAAGCTCTTGTAACTGCGTTCGGTGCAATGAGAATGATTGTAACTGTAGGTTGGGCAATTTATCCATTAGGTTATGTATTTGGTTACCTAACTGGTGGAGTAGATGCTGACACATTAAACGTAGTTTACAACTTAGCTGACTTCATTAACAAAATTGCATTTGGTCTAGTAATCTGGGCTGCTGCAATGAGTTCTGGAGCTGGCGCAAGAGCAAGATAATTACGCTTTAAACTAATAATTTATAGGGCGAGTATGTTTTACATACTTGCCCTATTTTTTTTTACACCTATATTTATATCAATGGCCAAAATCACTTACATTACTCACGAAAATGAAAAGCATACAATAGAAGTTCAAAATGGCTTAACCGTTATGGAGGGTGCAGTTCAAAACGACATACCTGGGATAGATGCAGATTGTGGTGGGGGAATGGCATGTGCAACTTGCCATGTTTATGTCAAAGAGGACTGGTTTAATAAGTTACTAAAAAAAGAAGACGGAGAAGATGATATGCTGGACATGGCATTTGAACCAAAAGCAAATAGCAGACTAAGTTGCCAAATTATTGTTTCAGATGAAATAGATGGTCTCGAGGTAAACATACCATCTAAACAGGCTTAAATGAATAAAACCGATGCACTAATTATTGGAGCAGGCCCTACAGGATTATTTACGGCACATCAATTAAAACTAATTGGGCTCGATTGCGAAATAGTTGATAATTTAGATAAAATAGGCGGCCAATGTATAGAACTTTATCCTGATAAACCAATTTATGATATTCCTGCAGTACCAGAGTGTACAGGTGAGGAACTAACAAATAATTTGATTAGTCAATTAAAGCCTTTTGATATTAAATTTCATTTAAGTGAGAGAGTTGAAGAGGTTAAGAAAGAAGATACTAACTGGTTAGTTAAAACTAGTAGTGGTAACTCCTTTTTAACACCAAATGTTATTATTGCTGGAGGAGTTGGTTCATTCGAACCTAGAAAATTTGCACCAAAGGAATGTGAAAAATACGAAAATAAATCATTGTTTTATTCTGTAAAAGATAAAAATATATTTAATGGTAAAATAGTATCAATTTTTGGAGGTGGAGATAGTGCATTAGATTGGGCTATAGAGTTATCAAAAAATTGTAAAATTAATTTAATACATAGACGAGATGAATTTAGAGGAGCACAAGCAACAGTAGATAAAATGCAGGAGCTCGTAAAATCTGGAAAAATAAACTTATTTACAAAGTATCAATTAGCAAATGTCTATGGAGATCAAAAATTAGAAAGTATTGATATAAAGCACGACAACAATGAAATTAAGAACCTTAAGTCTGATTATGTGCTTGGTTTTTTTGGTCTAATTATGCAATTAGGACCAATAGCTAATTGGGGCCTTAATTTAAATAAAAAAACTATTGAGGTCGATACAGAAAGGTTTGAGACAAATCAAAAAGGTATTTATGCCGTTGGAGATATATGTAACTATCCTGGTAAATTAAAACTTATTCTTTCTGGTTTCCATGAGGGCGCTTTAGCTGCCAGAGCATGTTTTAAACTTGCAAGACCCAATGAAAAATATAGATTTGAATTTACAACTACCTCATCAAATTTGTTAAAAAGACTCGGTAAAAAAGAGTGATTGAGCTTTTTTCAGCTAATACTCCTAATGGAAAAAAAATTAGTATTATGCTCGAAGAGATCAAATTTGACTACAAAGTAACTAAAATTGATTTAGATAATGGTGAACAATTTAAACAAGATTTTAAAAAGATTAGTCCATTAAGTAAAATTCCTGTAATTATTGATCATAAAAATAAAAAAACAGTTTTTGAGTCTGGAGCAATTTTAATTTACTTAGCTGAATTAAGTGGAAAATTTTATAATTTTGATGAAAGATTAGAAATTAATCAATGGCTTATGGCCCAAATGGGCTACGTTGGTCCAATGTTAGGTCAACATCATCAGTTCCATCATTATAATCCGGGGAAAAGTAAATTTGGTGAAGATAGATATTTTAAGATTTCTGAGAGAATATACAAAGAGTTAGATGAAAGACTATCAAAATCAAAATTTTTGTCAGGAGAAAATTATACAATCGCAGATATCGGAACATTTCCATGGATTGCAAGGCATGAGTGGCATGACATTGGTTTAAAAAAATTTAAAAATTTAACTAGATGGTACGAGAATATCTCTGATAGAGACGGCGTTAAAAAAGGTTTCGCTTTTATGGATAAAAATGAATTTCCACCTAAGCCATGATTAATTTATCGAGTTAAGAAATCTAAATAATGAGGCAAAAATACCATGACCTGATGCCTCGATCGCAAGTATTACTAAAATAATTAAAATTAATTTTGGATTCATCTACTAAAGACAAAAAATATTAGAATTATCCAGAACAGAGCATAATAATAGTAAATATATTTTTTAGTAAAATTATAAGTAACTGGATTGTGCACTTTTTTTGTTTTTTTCTTTTTCTTAGTCATCTGCGTGAACCTTTTCATCCTTTTCATGTTTCTCTTGAGCAGCAATTGTATATTTTGCAACTGGTCTCGCCATGAGTCTTTTTAGCCCAATCGGTTCTGCTGTATCAAGGCAGTATCCATAAGTATCTTCTCTTATTCTTGCTAAAGCTTTATCAATTTCTGAGATAAGTTTTATTTGTCTATTGATTGCTTTCATTTCTACATTTTTATCGGTATATGAACTTGCTTGATCGACAATATCTGCAGAAATACTATTATCATCCATAGAGCCGTTGTATAGAGCTTCATTGTTTGATTTTACAAGCTCTTTTTTCCATTCTTGTAATTTAATTCTGAAAAACACTTTGTGTTTTTCACACATATATTTTTCTGTATCTTTAGGAATGTAGGTTTTTGATATTTTTATAGGTCCTTTTTTGACTTCTTTTGTTTTACTAACCACTTTTGTTTTTGGTTTAGAAACATTCTTTGCTTTAGTTTTAGTAACCTTTTTTTTTGCTTTAGCTATCTTTGGCATGTCTAAATTTGAATGCGAGGGAGTATATTCAGCAAAATATGGGTGTCAAGCAACCTTAATTATTGTAAATATTTACTTATGAATGTTTTAAACAAGAATATTAATAACATATTTTTTATTTTTGCTATTACACATTTAATAATTTGGACAATGATTCCCTCATTAACAAATTCAAATTTGCCTCTTGATACAATAGAAGCGCTAGCTTGGGGAAGCAATTTAGATTGGGGTTTCAACAAACATCCACCAATGAGTGCTTTTTTTTCAGAGGTGTTCTTCAATATATTCGGTTCCCAAGATTGGGCTTATTATCTTTTAAGTCAAATTTTTGTAGTTATATCATTCTATTTTATATTCAAACTTGCTTTTGAAATTCTAGGAAATATCAAATTAAGTTTAATTTCAGTTTTATTGTTAGAGGCTATTTATTTCTTTAATTTCACAACTCCAGAGTTTAATGTAAATGTTTGTCAGTTACCATTTTGGTCATTGGTTATTTATTATTCATGGAAGATATATGATGCAAAAGAAATACAGTTTTATGATTGTTTTCTAATCGGATTATTTGCTGCAATTGGTTTTCTTTCTAAATATTTGTTCATTTATTTATTATTATCAATTAGTTTATTATTTTTTTATGTCATTTATAAAAAATTTAAAAACTTTGATTTTAAATATTTGATTATAGTTGAAATTTTTTTAGTTCTCTTAGTTCCACATTTAATTTGGTTGCTTGATAATGATTTTATAACTGTTTTATATGGCTTGAAAAGATCAGGACTTGAGGAAACAGAAATTCTTAATCATATAAAATATCCAATTATTTTTTTATTTAAACAACTTGGAATACTAATACCATTTTTCCTCTTAATGTGGTTATTGATAAAAAAAATTGAAATTAAGTTAAATTTTAATGATAGGAAGTTTCTTTTTTTATTATCTGTTAGTATTTTACCTATCTTTTTAATATTTATTACTTCAGTTATTACAGGATCTAAAATTAGAACAATGTGGATGACACCTTTTTATTTGCCTATTGGAATATTCTCTGTCTATTTATTTAGGTCTCAAATCAATCTTAAAAAAATAAATTCTTTTTTAGTTGGGTTTTTATTTTTGTTTTTTTTATCCCCAAGCCTATACACATATATTTCTATAACAAAAACTGATAAAAGAACTGATTATCCAGGCAAAGAGATCGCAGCCAAGGTTCAATTTACTTGGGAACAAGATTTTGAAAAAGAAATTGAGTTTGTCACAGGAGATGAGTGGAAGGCAGGCAATTTATCATATCACTTAAAATCACGACCTAGGTGGGAAGGGTTTACTAAAAAAGAAATTTTAAATAAATCAAGTCAATTTATTTGTTTAGATGATATTTGTTTAGGGAGATATTAAAAAACTATGAAAGTAAAAATTATAATCCCTATTTATAACGATTGGCAGTCAGTGTTCAAACTTTTTGAAGAAATCAATAATTTGAAAATTGATAAAAATTTTGAGATATCCATTATTGTTATTAACGATGCTTCAAATCACGATCGACCAAATGAAGAAATCAATTTTGACAATATTCAATCTGTAAAAATTATAAATATGAAAAAAAATCAAGGACATGCAAGATGTATAGCGACTGGACTGAAATATATTTTGGATAAAGAGGAATTTGACTATGCAATACCAATGGATGGAGACGGTGAAGACAGACCAGAGGAAATAAAAAATTTTTTAGATCAAATTAAAGATACAGATAGTGTTACGGTTGTGGGAGAGAGAGTAAAAAGATCAGAGAGCTTATTATTTAAAATTTGTTATCAGTTACATAAGTTGGTAACTTTAACTTTTACTGGCAAATCAATAAAATTTGGAAACTTTACTTGTTTACCAAAAAAGACAGTCGAAAATATGATTAATGAAAAAGCCACTTGGAATAGTTTTTCTGGCTCTTTATCTAAAGTAGAAAAAAATTTCATAAAAGTACCATCGATCAGAGGAACTAGATATTTTGGACCATCTAAAATGAGTTTTTTAAATCTGATAAAACATTCTTTATCTATCATCAGTGTTTTTAAAAAAACTTTTTTGATACGTTCTGCATTATTTATAATTTTGTATATTTTACTTATTAAAAGTAATGCCTCTGTGATAACAGCATTACCTTTGCTACTCTTATTAATAGCAGTTTATGCTGTATCAAATTTAGCATTGAGAGAAAATATGGATGAATTTAAAAATTCTTTAAGCCAAATAGAGAGCATAGATAATATTAAATGAAAAAAAGAGATCTATATTATGAGCGTATACCAACTAGATTTTTCAGGGAAAATGTTAAATATCTGGGTAATATTTTAGGTAGAGTTATCAAAGAACAAGAAGGTCAAAAGTTTTTTGAATTAGTTGAAAAAGTTAGAAAATTATCAAAAGCTAACAAAATAACTTCTAAAAATAATCAAACTAATCAAAAAGTTATTAAAGCAATTAAAAAACTGAGCCCAAAAAATTCATTTAAATTAACAAGAGCATTCACACATTTTATGAATTTTATAAATTTGGCTGATTTAATTGATGCTTCTAGAAAGCTTAATGAATATGAAAATAGTAATAAGAAAACTTCAAACAACAACATATTTATAGAGGAAATATTTGAGGATCTCTTTAGAAATAAAAAAATTTCAGAAACAAAAATATACAATACCGCTAAAAACCTAAAAATTGGAATTGTATTAACTGCACACCCGACTGAAGTAAAGAGAAGAACTCTTATTCAAAAATATCATAATATTATTGAAATTCTTGAACAAAGAGATTTGCTTAAAAATTTTCCATCAAAATTAGTAGTTTTGGAAAAAAAACTTTTTGATGAGCTAACTATTATTTGGAATACGGATGATTTAAAAAGAATTAAACCATCTCCATTCGATGAAGCAAGATGGGGACTTGCAATAATTGAGGATAGTTTGTGGGATACAATTCCAAAAGTTTATAGAAGATTAAATTCAATTTTTGTACAGAATATGAATAAAGGTTTGCCAAAAAATTTTAATCCTATTGAATTTGGATCTTGGATGGGAGGAGACCGCGATGGTAACCCTAATGTTACAGCTGATGTCACTAGAAAAGTAATTTTACTATCAAGGTGGGAAGCTGCAAAGTTGTACGAGAAAGCACTTACCAAAATAATAAGATCTTATTCTATGGAAAAATGTTCAAAAAAAATTCTTAAAAGTGTAGGCACATCTTTTGAGCCCTATAGAGTTTTTTTAAGGCCTCTAAGAGATAAAATGAGGATTACTCATAGATCGATAGAACAACATCTCGTTTATAAAAAACCTTTAGATCACAATAATTTATTGAGTTCTCGAGAGGAGATATTAAAGCCTTTAAGAGTTGTAAGAGAATCTTTAGAACAAAATCAAAATGAAAATCTTGCTAGTGGCGAATTATTAGACTTAATGCGAAGAGCAAAGTGTTTTGGTATTAATCTTGCAAGATTAGATATAAGACAAGAGTCCTCAAGACACAGTCAGGTAATTAATGAATTTGTTAAAAAGAAATATAAAAAAAATTATTTAAAATTTAGTGAAAACGAAAAAATTGAATTTTTAAAGAAACAAATACTCTCTAAAAAAAATCAATTAAATAAATTTCAATTTTCAAATAGAGAAAATAAAGAAGTTTGGTCAACCTTTAAAATTTTGGCCAATGAACCTAGTGAATGTCTCGGAGCTTATGTAATATCAATGACTAATTCAGCTTCAGATTTGTTATCTGTAATATTTTTACAAAAAGAGGCTAATATTGAAAACAAGTTAAGAGTAGTCCCATTATTTGAGACTTTAGATGATTTAATTAATGCTAAAGAAATAATGGAAAAATTGTTTTCTCAATCATGGTACAGAAAAGTTATCAAAAATGAGCAGGAAGTCATGATTGGTTATTCAGATTCAAGTAAAGACGCAGGTAAAATTTGTGCAAGTTGGCATCAGTATAAAGCTCAAGAGGAAATAATTAAATTGAGTAAAAAATATAATATTAATGTAACTTTTTTTCACGGAAGAGGTGGATCTCCTGGACGAGGAGGTGGCCCGATACAATCAACTTTAAGATCGCAACCTCCAAACTCTGTTAGAGGAAAAATAAGAATTACCGACCAAGGTGAAGTAATTCAACAAAAGTATGGTTATGAGCCTTTAGCAAAATATAATTTATGTAGTTACATAGGTGCAGTAACTGAAGCCACCCTAAAACCATCACCCGTTCCAAAAGCTAGTTGGAGATCGTTAATTGAAAAAATGTCAGAGATATCAAAAAATTCTTATAGAAAAAATATTAATCAAAGTTCTGATTTTATAAAATACTTTGAAAATGTTACACCTCACAAAGCTCTTGGTAAACTTTCAATAGGTTCAAGGCCCTCAAAAAGAAAAAACATTGATACTATAAAAAGTTTAAGAGCAATCCCATGGGTGTTTGCTTGGACACAAATTAGACTTATGCTGCCTGCATGGCTTGGAAGTGCAGAAGCTTTAAGATATTCATACATAAAACAATTCAGAAAAACTTTATTTGATATGGAGAGAAATTGGCCATTTTTTAATTCAATGCTTGATATATTAGACATGGTGATTACTAAAGCAGATCCTGAAATATCAAAAATTTACGAAGAGCATTTAGCAGATGAAAGTTTAAAGAGAGTTGGAAAAAAACTTAGATTTCAATTTGATGTTATTAAAAAACTAAATAAAAAAATTACGCCTAAAGAAATAATTGCTGCAAGAAAACAATTTAGAACATCAATAGGTGTGAGAAATATTTATTCTGAAGTTTTGAATATAGTTCAGCCTATCGCAATAAAAAAAATTAAGACTATTAAAAATAAAAAAGATAAAGAATATTTGAATGATACTTTGTTGACTTCAATAGCAGGAATTGCTGCAGCAATGAAAAATACTGGATGATGTTTAGGATAATTTCTGCAACATTAGTTTATTTGTTATTTTGTACACCGTCTTTTTCGAATTTTAAAGAAATTAAGAAAAAAGCAAAAATAAATAATCCTGAAATTATTTTTCCAGTTTCAAAAAATCCAAATAGATGTATGACGAAAATGTATTCCAATCCCATGACTAATCCAGTTACACCTATTCCAGAAGTTAAAGCTCCTAAAGGTTATGGATTAGATAATAGGTTTAATAGAGCGTTACAAAGATTTGAAAATTTTAAACGTCCATGTGGTGGGGGTAGTGTTGAAGCGTGTGAAAATGTAAAAAAGATTATTTTGGAATGGGCTAAAGCAGATGCAGCAAAAAGAACCGGTCCATCAGATCATGAGGGTAGACATTGGAATGATACTCTAACCGTAAATTTATGGGTGGCTTCACCCATGATGGCTGGTTATTCTTTTGTAAAACAAGTGATAGATATCCCAACTAATGAGGATAAGATAATTAAAGATTGGTTTAAAAAGATAGTAAAGAAAAACAAACATCTTATGTATGACATGACCTACAAAGATGGTACTCAAGCAAGAGGCGTTCCTAAAAGAGCTCATAACCATGCACTGTCATCTGCAATAAGTCATATGCAGTTGGGTGTCCTGCTAAATGATAATAAGCTTTTTAAAAAAGCTTTTAAAAATTATGAAGCCACAATTCGGTATCAAAGAAAAGATGGTAGTTTACCTATTGAAACTAGAAGAGGTGGTAGAGCAATGTTTTACCAAGCAAGAGCAATGAATGCTTTAACAGTCATTGCAATTATTGCGGAAAACCAGGGCTATAATATTTGGGACTATGAATATAAAGGCAAAAACTTTCATAATATTGTTAAGTTTTTCATCGATTTTACTGAAAATAACGAAATAGTCTTTAAATACGCCAAAGAAATGAAAGCACCTGGACCTGCAAAAAATTATAAAATGCAAGATCTTGATGGAAGACAAGGGAGTAATTGGGGCTGGCTTTATGCTTATGCAACTCGGTTTCCAGATCATGAAAATATCAAAAGACTTCAGCAATGGTCGTCAGATAGTAGCAATCTTAACAGTTACCAAGCTAAGATAGTTTTGAATTTTGAAAATATTTCAAAAAGAAAATTTGGTACTTCATCATGGACAGTTGTTGAACCAAATTGCCATTTTATTAAATAGCTTTGATTGTTGGCAAACAATAAAAATCAGCGGTATCTATTTTAGAAGAATATTGTCTTCTCATATTCCATTTTTTATGAACTCCAGCACTTGCAAGACTTAAGGTTGATCTACCATATCTATAATTAGTATTATCAATTGATTGCATCAAAGTTTTTATTTTTTCATCTTTTTCTGATGAGAATAAATTTTTCCTACCATCATCATCTCGTAACCCTGTAAGCATAACTCCTGCTTTTTGATAACGACAGCCGTTCCTAAATATACTCTCAAGTATTGCGATTGCAGTTTTAACAGTCTCAAGACTATTGTTTGTTGCAATTGGAAAGTCGACAGTTTTTGAATTTGAATAATAACCATAATCTCTTTGAAACGGACTAGTTCTAACAAATACAGTAATCGCTTTTGCAACTAATGATTCTGATCTAATTTTTTCAGAAGCGTTCAAACAATAATTAGCAACTGCTTCCTTTAATTCTTGAAAACTTTCTATTCTTTTACCGAATGATCTTGAAACGACACAACTTTTCCTTTTTGTTTGTGTAGTCTCTAAGTCAATACAAGGAACTCCTCTAAGTTCCATTGCAGTTCTTGAGCTTAAAACATTAGAACATTTTTTAATCCAAGTGTTAGACTTATTTTTAAGTTGTTTGGCATTATAGATGCCATTCTTTTGATAAAATTTTGTAAGTTGTCTACCAACACCCCATACATCATTAATTTCAACTTTTTCTAAAATTGGATCTAAATTTTCTATACCAATCAAACTCGTTACTCCTGATTGTTTTTTCTTTGCGATATGATTTGCAACTTTACTCAATGTTTTGGTTTTAGCGATACCGATACTTGTTGGAATACCTGTCCACTGTAAAACTGTTTCTCTAATTTCTCTTCCAACTTTTTCAACCTCTGAGTCTGGAAAATTGGATAAATCTATAAATGCCTCATCAATTGAATAAACTTCGATTTCAGTATTAAATCTTTTAAGAGTTCTCATTACTCTTCTAGATAAATCTCCGTATAACGAATAATTTGACGAAAAAACTTCAACTTTATTTTTAACAATAATATCTTTTGCTTTAAAATAAGGTTCACCCATCTTGATCCCCAACGCTTTTGCTTCATTGGATCTAGAAATGATACAACCATCATTATTAGATAATACGACAACTGGTTTTCTTCTTATTTTTGGATTAAATAATCTTTCACAAGAAACATAGAAAGAATTACAATCAACTAAGCCTATTTTTTTAGTACGTTGAATGGATGACATAAGTCACAACCCCCCAGATAAAAACATCTTCTTCTTCATTAATTAAAATTCTATTAGAAAAATCTTTAGACCCAGATGATAGAAATTTTTTATCTCTTTCTTGAACTAAAGTTTTAACCACAAGCTCATCATGAACATTTGCAATAACAGTTGAAAAGTTTTTTGGTTTTAAACTTTTATCGACAACCAATAAGTCTCCATCATTGATCCCAACATCCACCATGGATTTTCCCTGTACTCTGATAATAAAAGTAGCTGGAACGTTTTTGATTAGATGCATGTTTAGATCGATATCTTCTTCGATATAATCAGTGGCAGGTGATGGGAAACCAGCGCCAGCTTTATGCAGATAATAGGGAATAGTTAGTTTCATGTTCTTGTTTTGTTCTAATTTATAGCCCATTTATACAATGCACGCAAGAGGTTGTATTTTGAGTCTGTAATTGAATCAAAAGTGAATCAAAACGTGAACATCAAAACTATATTTTGTATGCTTGTGGATAACTTCAACCAAGGATAGTTTTAAATTCTGATTTAATTATAAAAAGGAGAAAAAAAATGAGCTCAATTGAAGTCAAAACTTTTGATAATCCAGACGAAAGTAACACAAGTTTTAAAAATGCCAAAATAGATATTGTGAGAGTAGGAGATCAAAGAGTTATGAGATTAGTTTTACAACCAGGTTGGAAATGGTCACAAGATATCAAACCAACAGTAGGCACAGATAGCTGTAAAGCAAAACATCTAGGTGTAATTGTTTCAGGAGCAGTTTGCGCAAAACATGATGATGGAACTGAATTAACTTATAAAGCTGGCGATGCATATTCAATTGAACCAGGTCATGATGGCTGGGTGGTAGGTGATAAACCTGCGGTAGTTTATGAGTTTCATGGAAAATGGGGAGAATAGTGAAAAAACTTGTATGCCATTGTGGAGCTGTTGAAGCAGAAATAAATTTAGACGGAGATTTAGCTAAAGTAATAAAATGTAATTGTTCTATTTGTAAAAGAAAAGGTGCAATCATGTCGATGGTAAAAAATGAGGATTTTAAAATTACTAAAGGTGAAGGTAAATTAAAACTCTATCAGTTCCATTCAAAAGTTGCTAAACATTATTTTTGTTCTGAGTGTGGAATTTATACTCATCATAATCCAAGAATTAATCCAGCTATGACAGGATTTAATGTTGGATGTATTGATGAAATAAACACTTTTGAAATGAAGGATGTTACGGTAAACGATGGTCAAAATCACCCATTAGATAAAAAATAATTTTCATGCAACAATTTAGCTTATGCTTTGGTAAGGTAAAAAAAGACTGTCTAAAGTTTATCAAATCTCAAGAGACAAAAGCTGACAAATTTAAGAATAAAGAAAGAATGATTAAATTGTTCTTAATTCCATTATGTTTTTGGATAAGTAAAAAAGCCGAAAAGAAAAAACCTTATTTTGTGGGTTTAGCAGGGGGTCAAGGAACAGGTAAAACTACAATTAGTTCTTTAATAAGAATTATCTTAACAAAATACTTTAAATTAAATGTTTTTAGAATTTCAATAGATGACTTTTATAAAACAAGAAAAGAACGTAAAAATTTATCAAAAAGAGTTCATTCTATGCTTTTAACAAGAGGAGTTCCAGGAACTCATGACATTGATATGATTTTAAATTTCTTTAAAAAAGCAAAAAGCAATAAATTTAAAAGACTAAAATTACCAACATTTAATAAAGCCATAGATGACAGATTTAATAAAAAATACTGGTACGATTTAAAGGACAGACCAGATGTAATTATATTTGAGGGATGGTGTGTCGGAGCGAAATCTGAAAAAAATAGCTCATTAAAGAAAACAATCAATTCAATGGAGAAGGCAAAGGATCAAAAACAGATCTGGAGAAAATATGTTAACGACCAATTGAAATCAAAATATAAAAAATTATATTCCCAATTGAATTGTTTAATTTATTTAAAAGCAAAAAATTTCAGTTTGCTCCAAAAATGGAGATTAAAACAAGAGAGAAAACTTTGGGTAAAAAGTAAAGTAAAATCAAACTTAAAGATTATGAGTAGAGAGGATGTAATTAATTTTATGCAGACGTATCAAAGAATTACGCAAAATATGTTCAAGAATATGCCTAAATATGCATCAATTATATTCAATTTAAATAGTAACCATCAGATCAAATCTGCATTATATAGAAACAAATGAAAAAATTTTTAATTATCATTCTTAGTAATCTAATTATAATTTCTAATTTAAATGCTGAAACATTTACTGCAGCTTTAAAAAAAGCTTATAAAAATAATTCTGAATTAAATGCTGAAAGAGAAAATATCAGTATTTCAGAACAAGAGCTCAAAATTTCAATGAGTTCATATTTTCCAACTATTACTTTAGAGGGATCAAAAAGCCAAGATGAGACTGACAAATTAACCAATAGAAATGGGTCGAATGCTTCAATTACTGATGTAGATACAAAGACTAAATCTATTTCAGTTACTCAAACATTATTTGATTTTGGTAGAGGCGCTGATTTGTCAAAAAGTAAAATTGGTATCAACTTAGCGAAAGCGAAACTTTTAAAAAAAGAGCAAGATATTTTATATAAAACTGTAGCAGCATATACTGGATTAATTTCAGCAAAAGAAAAATTAGAGATTAATAGAGCTAACGTTGAGCTTCTAAGTAGACAAGTTGAAACTGATAGAATTAGACTTGAAAGAGGTCAAATTAGTTTATCGGATGTTTCACAATCAGAGTCATCATTAGCTGGTGCTGAGGCAAGTTTCATTCAAGCACAAAGTGACCTTTTAACTAGCAAGTTGAATTATGAAAATATTATTGGACCTTTAGGTAATGCTCAGTCATTAGATAAAAGTTCAATAATGAGTTACCAAATACCAGGCAGTTTAAATTCAGCTATTGAACAATCTAAAAAAAGTAATCCAGATTTAATTATTGCTGAAATGGAATATGAACAATCGAAAAAAGATACATCGATTGCAAGATCAGAATTAGTACCAACTGCAAAATTATCTTTAGAAAAATCCTATTCAGACGACTTAAGTGCTACTTACGATGAGAGAGATAAAGAAACTTTAAAAGCAACTGTTACTTGGCCATTTTATTCAGGTGGAAAAAATCTGGCATCTTTAAATAAAAATAAGAATATAGAAAATAGATCACGTTTAACTTTAGATAGTGAGATTAAACAAAATCAAACTAATGTAGCAAGCGCATGGTCAAACTTTCAATCAAATAAAAGTTTACTTAACTCTGTTCAATTGCAAGTAAGAGCAGCAGAAATTGCTAATGAAGGTATTACAGCAGAATATAATAGCGGTTCTTCTGGCAGAACTACTCTTGAAGTTATTCAATCTAATTCTCTTTTATTGAATGCTCAAATTTCTTTAGCCGATTCTGAGAGAAACTTTATTCTTTCTCAGTTTAATTTGCTTAAATCTATTGGCTTGCTTAATAGTGAATATTTAAAGATTAATTAACAATTATTTAAAAATCAAAGAACTGCTCTAGAAAGCTTAATTTTTTCTTTCTAAAATAAAACTTTACTATTGTTCCTGGATATTCATTTTGCGGTTCATTATTGATTAAAAATAAATCCCAACCTTCATGAGCCATTTTATTCAAAAATTCATCTTCAGGCATTCCAACTCTATCTATATCAAAAACTGAATAAGTATAATTTTGCATTTTATTTCCTTTTTTTGGAGGGGTTTGCGCGCTTCCCCCTCCAGCATGTTTAGTTGGTGCTTCTCCCGTTTTGATAGTTGTAAGGGGGAAGCTGACCTACATCTCTCAGATATTTTTGCAAATGGTATGTTTCCCATGATTTTCTTTCATCATCTGAAAGATTATTCATTAAAGAATACCTTACCTCATCAAAAGGAATGTTATCCCTTTGATATTCTTTGCATCTTCGATGTAAGTTTCCAGTTTCACCTATCCTTTGTATGTTCTCGCGAAATACAAGCTGATAGATACATTTAACCTCAGGAAGATTGTCTACTTTTCGAGTTCTGGTCTCAAACTGAGGTGCAAGAGGAAAATACCAAGTATTTATTGTATTATCTTTTTCTAAGAAAATACGTCTTTCACTCTTCTTTTTGCTGGCCAGTAGTTTCGCTCTCGGTATCTGATTAAAGATTGTACTCGTAGCTGAAACCATGCACCCATTAGCTTTATGCATTCTTATGGGGCAGTTCTCATCACTGACAGGGTCATTGTTAAATTCAACATAGACCCTCAAGGCTTCCTGAATATCGATACCATCCTCAACTGATAAGATGCAATTTTGGTATTTATTTATATCAAGCTCATCGACTGCGCTTGCACTAAAGTATATACCGGTGCTTCTTATTGTTATTGATGGTCGATCTAATAGAAAATGAGACATACGCCTCAATCTTCTAAGTTTAGTTTTAACCACTTCAGTCATTAATGGACCACCTTTCTGCCTGGTAGTGTTGTTATAAAAGTAACAACAACTTGTGGGCATAAGCTGTCATTATTAAGAAAAGGCGTGATTATTGGTTTATCAACTGGTAATGCATAATCAGCATATTCATCACCATTTAACTCCAATAACTTCTCGTAAGCCTGATCTAAGAAGTAGCACATTTTTGTGCTTCTAAAGTGTGGATCGTCAAGATCCGTTTCGTCTGTAATAAATGAACGAGTGAATACGAGATCACCATTATCATCTATTTTGTTGGCGTGTCCGTTTGTTGCGGACACACCCTTCCTGTTAAGTAAAGTCATTTTTTGACTCTCCTTTTTTATTTGGACTTGCTTTTTCTAGAATTGTAAGATAATTAAATCTTTGTTGTTACAATCTAATTCGGTCGTGAAAAACGCACAAGCCTAATTTATTTTTTGACCGTAATTCATAAATTTTATTTTCCCCTCATAAAGTTTGTATACATTTCAGCGTATTGATCTTCAGCTCGTTCCATAGCTTCTTCATATGTTAAATTATTTTCTTCTAAATACTGATCAAACATCGGATCGTCGCCTTTTTTATAAGAAAGATATTTGTAATCATTTTTTTGGGAAACGAATTCAATTTTGTCCCTTTCAAAATTGAAAGGAAGCAGTCCTGTATGATTAAATTTTTTAAGAAAGATATCTGCATAAAATACAGCACAATCCATATCAGCCTTTTCGTAAAAATTATCAATGGTCTCTTTATCATCATTACTTAATTTATAAGTTTTTTTAAATGGGTTTTTCTTAATTTCTTTTTCCAGCTGAGAATAATTAAATTTTGTTTTATAAACTGCTTCAATATAATTTCCCATCTTGTAATTTGTAAAATAATAAATATTAAAGTCAGTTTTATTTAATTCTACACTGACATCTGCAAAGACTTCAAATTCAGGAAAATCGGGATTACTTGTTTGTTCTGTTCTTCTATTTGATAAAGTATTAATTATTGGAATATTTTTAATAACACCACTATATAAATAAATTTTCTTTTCTGATAGAAAATTTAAACAACTATTAATTTCTGAGATTTTTTTTAATTCATTTGAATATTGTGATAAATTATATCTATTTTCGTCCATATTTAATCTTGATGGACTAAAAAAATCGTATAGTTCATCTATTAATTCAAGTAATTTGTTTACTTTTGGTTCTGTCTCATCATTTATGTCAAAATTAAAAAAAGGTATTCTATAAATACTATGACGATCGTTTATCAACTCATTATAATTATTTACTATTCTTAGATTGTTTTTAAGGGGGCCCTCTCCTTCAATAGAAATATCACTTAATGAAATTATTTTATTTTTACCATTTTTTTTATATAAATTTGAAAATAGTTCAGCTAGAGCTTTTAGACTTTTCTCTTTAATCTCCTTACCTTTTAAAATGTCAGAAAAAGTTCTGTCAGCTATTGGAACAATTTTCTCTTTTTTAAATTCATCCTTTCCTTTAACTTTTCTTTCTTTTGAAGAATACATTCCACACTCAATAAAATATGATGAGATATAATTTGGTTTTATTTCCAAATCATTTATTATCGCCTCAATTTGTTTAACGTTTGGTTGCTTCATATTCATGCGTATGAATATAATCATTAATCTTGCAATTACACTGCAAAACTGTTGCAATTTTAGTATTTTATTTGCAATTTTTAATATCTGAAAATCCTTTTAATTTGCATATTTTGCAATTCTTAAAATTTATTAGCAGTTTTAATGTTTATCTAGCTAGAAGTGGCACCTAATTATAATACTTGCAAATGAGAACAAAAGTAGTACATAATAATTTCATGATTCGAGTGTTAATAATTAATAAAAAGGAAGCTTTAAATGACAAAGAATAATTTAAAAGTAGTTAAGTCTGCTAAAAATCAAGAATTGGAAAATAAAGAAAAAAATAAGGCTTTAGAAGCTGCAATCAGCCAAATCACAGATAATTTTGGAAAAGGTTCAGTAATGAAGCTCGGTGAAAAAAGAGCTATGGATATCGAGTCGGTATCTACTGGATCTTTAAGTTTAGATTTAGCTTTAGGAATAGGTGGATTACCTAAAGGCAGAATTATTGAAGTTTACGGACCAGAGTCTTCTGGAAAAACAACATTAGCATTACAAGTTGTTGCTGAAGCTCAAAAAGCAGGTGGAATTTGTGCATTTGTTGATGCAGAGCATGCTTTAGATCCAGTTTACGCAAAGAAATTAGGTGTAAATACTGAAGAGCTTTTAATCTCACAACCAGATGCAGGTGAGCAAGCTTTAGAAATCGCTGATACGCTAGTAAAATCAGGCTCTATTTCAGTTATCGTAATTGACTCGGTTGCAGCTTTAACTCCAAAAGCTGAAATTGAAGGAGAAATGGGAGATCATCATGTGGGTCTTCAATCAAGATTAATGAGTCAGGCTTTAAGAAAATTAACTGGTTCAATTTCAAATACAAACACAATGATGATTTTCATTAACCAAATTAGAATGAAAATTGGAGTTATGTTTGGAAGTCCAGAAACAACATCAGGTGGAAATGCACTTAAATTTTATTCGTCTGTAAGAATGGACATTAGAAGAATTGGTGCCATCAAAGATAAAGATGAAATTATTGGTAATACTACAAGAGTAAAAGTAGTTAAGAACAAAGTTGCACCACCATTTAAAGTTGTTGAGTTTGACTTAATGTATGGCAAAGGAATTAGCAAAATGGGTGAGTTAGTCGACCTAGGTGCTAAAGCTGATATTATTGAAAAATCAGGAGCATGGTATGCTTATAAGGGTGAAAAGATAGGTCAAGGTAGAGAAAATGCAAAAACTTATCTTGCACAAAACCCTAATGTTGCTGCAGAAATAGAAATGGCAATTAGAGAAAAAGCTGGTGTGATTTCAAAGAAAATTGAGGGAAATCCACTAAGCCCTGAAAAAATTGAAAAGGAGAAGAAAGTAGCTGAAAATGAAGAGGCTGCAAAAGAGACTGCTCCTACTAAAAAGAATTAGAATTTAAAGCTATCTTTAAATTATAAAGGCGCTTATAATAAGCGCCTTTCCCCCTTCATCCCTAACTAGACATAAAACAAAAAAGCTGTATTTTAAAAATATGGCAGACAAATCATTAAATGAAATAAGAAGTACGTTCTTAAAGTATTTTGAAAAAAATGATCATAAGATAGTTGAGTCTAGTAATTTAGTGCCAAATAATGACCCTACATTAATGTTTGCTAATTCTGGAATGGTTCAATTCAAAAATGTATTTACTGGTCTAGAGAAAAGAGATTATCAAAGAGCAACTACTTCTCAAAAATGTGTAAGGGCAGGTGGTAAACATAATGATTTAGAAAATGTTGGTTATACCCCAAGACACCATACTTTTTTTGAAATGTTAGGAAATTTCTCTTTTGGAGATTATTTTAAAGAAAGAGGAATTGAACTAGCATGGAATTTAATCACTAAAGATTTTGGTCTTGATAAAAACAGGCTTTATGTAACTGTTTTTCATGAGGATGATGAGGCTTTTAATTTTTGGAAGAAAATTGCAGGTTTTAGTGATGATAGAATAATTAGAATTGCAACATCAGATAATTTTTGGTCAATGGGTGAAACTGGTCCATGTGGTCCTTGCTCAGAAATATTTTATGATCATGGTGATCATTTAAAAGGAGGATTGCCAGGAACCAAAGATCAAGATGGTGATCGTTTTATAGAAATTTGGAACTTAGTCTTTATGCAATATGAGCAAGTTTCAAAAGATAAAAGAATAGATTTACCTAAACCATCTGTCGATACAGGAATGGGATTAGAGAGAATTGCAGCTCTTTTACAAGGAACACACGATAATTATCAAACTGATCATTTTAAGAAATTAATAAATTCAATATCTGAAGTTACAAAAGTCAAACAAGAAGATAAAAATATTTCGAGTTTTAGAGTAATTGCTGATCACTTAAGAGCAAGCTCATTTCTTTTAGCTGAAGGTGTTTTACCCTCAAATGAAGGTCGTGGATATGTTCTTAGAAGAATTATGAGAAGAGGGATGAGGCATTCTCATTTATTAGGATCCAAAGAGCCGATTTTTTTCAAAATTTTTGAGGCTCTAAAAAACGAAATGTCAGGAAATTATCCAGAGTTAGAAAGATCAGAGTCTTTAATAAAAGAAACATTAAAAATGGAGGAGGAAAAATTTTTAGTTTTACTTGATAGAGGAATTAAAATTTTAAATGATGAAATTTCAAAAATAGATAAAGTCTTACCAGGAGATGTAGCGTTCAAATTATATGATACTTACGGTTTCCCATTAGATCTGACTGAAGATATTTTAAAAAATAAATCATTAACAGTTGATCATAAAAAATTTGATCAACTAATGAAAAATAGCAAAGAACTTGCTAAAAAAAATTGGAAAGGTTCAGGTGATAGTTCAGAAGAAGCAATTTGGTTTTCAATCAAAGATAAAATTGGTCCAACTGAATTTTTAGGTTACGAGTCTAATCAATCAGAGGGAGTTATATTAAATTTGATCAAGGAAAATAGTGAAGTAAAATCATTATCCACTGGTGAGGAAGGAATGATAATAACAAATCAAACTCCTTTTTATGGTGAGTCCGGTGGACAAGTTGGAGACAAAGGCAAAATAGTTTCAGGAAACTCAGTTTTTGAGGTTGAGGATACACAAAAGAAACTTGGTAATTTATTTGTTCACTATGGTTCGTTAAAAACAGGCTCAATAAAAGTGGGTGATCCTGTTGAATTAAAAATTGATATTGAAAGAAGAGCAAATCTAAAAGCTTATCATTCAGCAACACATCTTCTTCATGAGTCTTTAAGACGAACACTTGGAAAACATGTTATGCAAAAAGGTTCACTTGTTGCACCAGATCGTTTGAGATTTGATTTTAGTCATATGAAACCAATCACAGATAAAGAGCTAGAAACTATTGATAAATTGGTAAATGAATATGTGAAAAATAATACTGAAGTAACGACTAGAATTATGACACCAAAAGCAGCTATTGAAAAAGGTGCTCTAGCATTTTTTGGAGAAAAGTATGGTGAGGAAGTAAGGGTGGTATCTATGGGCAAAGAAAAAGAAGCTTATTTTTCAACAGAATTATGCGGTGGAACCCACGTTAAAAACACCGGTGATATAGGAAAATTTAAAACTGTAAGTCAGTCCTCTATTGCAGCAGGTGTTAGAAGAGTAGAAGCATTGAGAGACAAACAATTAGATGAATATATAAAGAATAAAGAAAAGGCATCAACGCTTTCAATTCAGAAAGATGAAGATACAATTAAAGAATTATCTTCCCAAATAATAAAACTTGGTGGCAAGCCAAATATAGAAAATAAAGATCTTAAGGAACTTATTAAAAATCTTATAAGACAACTTGAACAACTTAATGTGAACTCGGTTCTTAAAGATAAAACAAAAAATATAATTAATGATCAAAAAATTAAAGATATAAAAGTAAGATTTCAAAAAGTTATCGATCTACCGCCAAAAGATTTAAGAAAACTTGTTGATAATGGAAAAAAAGAATTAGGTGATGGTATAATAATTGTATTTGCTACTAATGAGGATAAAGTTGGACTAGCTGTAGGTATAACAGAAAAATTAGTGGATAAATATGATGCAGTTAAATTTGCTAAATTAGGTTCAGAGACTATTGGTGGCAAAGGTGGAGGCGGAAGAAAAGATTTTGCTCAAGCTGGTGGTCAGGACCAAAATAAAATTGATGAAGCTTTCGATAAGATAAAGTCTTTAATTTAATCTTTTTTTCAAATTACTATCAATTACATCCAAGAACTGATTAGTAGTTAAATATTTACTCGAAGGTCCAACCAGTATTGCGAGGTCCTTTGTCATTGATCCATTTTCTACACACTGGATACAAACTTCTTCAATAGTATTCGCAAATTTTACCAGTTCGTCATTTCCATCTAATTTACCACGATGAGCTAAGCCTCTAGTCCAAGCAAATATAGATGCGATAGGGTTTGTGGATGTTTCTTTCCCCTGTTGATGCATACGATAATGTCTAGTAACAGTACCATGAGCTGCTTCAGCCTCCATTACTTTACCATCTGGAGTTAATAACGTACTAGTCATTAGACCTAAAGAACCATAGCCCTGGGCCATTGTATCTGACTGCACATCACCATCGTAGTTCTTACATGCCCAAATATATTTACCACTCCATTTCATTGCACATGCAACCATGTCATCAATTAATCTATGTTCGTATGTAATTTTTGCATCATCAAATTGTTTCTTAAATTCCTTATTGAATACTTCCTCAAAAATATCTTTAAACCTTCCATCATACTTTTTTAGGATTGTATTCTTAGTTGATAAATATACTGGCCATTTCTTTATCAATCCATAACTGAAACAAGATCTAGCAAAATCCTCAATCGATTTATCTAAATTATACATTGAAAGAGCAACTCCTGGACCTGTAAAATTAAATACTTCATATTTGATTTCATCTTTGCCATCTTCAGAAGTCCATTTTACTTCCATTTTACCTTTGCCCGGTACTTTAAAATCTGTGGCTCTATATTGGTCTCCAAAAGCGTGTCTTCCAATAATTACAGGATCAGTCCAAGATGGAACAAGTTTTGGAATATTTGAACAAATAATTGGCTCTCTAAAAACTGTGCCTCCAATAATATTTCTAATCGTACCGTTTGGAGATCTCCACATCTTCTTTAATTTGAATTCTTCTACTCGAGCTTCATCAGGAGTAATTGTTGCGCACTTAATTCCTACACCAACTTTTTTAATTGCATTGGCCGCATCAATAGTTATTTGATCATCTGAATTGTCCCTGCTTTTCATGCCGAGATCGTAATAATTAATGCCTAAATCTATGTAGGGAAGAATTAATTTATTTTTGATAAATTCCCAGATTATTCTGGTCATTTCATCACCATCTAACTCTACAACTGGGTTTTTTACCTTTATTTTGCTCACTTTATTTAACTATCTTAATAATTGAATTTCGCAATTTTATATACATATTAATGAAAAATTATCAAATAGATGAATATGTTTAGCAAGATATTTCCGAAAATCCACGCTGAGGGATACAAATTCCTAGTTATTGCAGGAATTATAACTATCATTTTTTATATTTTTAGCACTTTACTAGGTTTAATTGGTTTCGTTTTAACAATCTGGGTTTACTATTTTTTTAGAGATCCGGATAGAATAATCATTAATGATGACAATTATCTTGTAAGTCCTGCTGATGGAGAGGTGATCAAGGTTGAAGAGGTAGATGGCCCAAAAGAACTTGGGTTAGAAAATAAAAAATTTAAAAAGATTAGTATATTTATGAACGTTTTTGATTGCCATGTAAATAGAACTCCATGTAGCGGAAAAATTGAGGAAATTTTATACAAGCCAGGAAAATTTGTTAATGCATCTTTAGATAAAGCAAGTGAAGACAATGAGAGAAATTATTATAAAATTAAAGATAATCACGGCAATGATGTTGTTGTTGTTCAAATAGCAGGATTAGTTGCTAGGAGAATTGTTTGTGAATCGAGCAAGGATCAAGATTTAAAACAAGGTGATAGAATCGGAATGATAAGATTTGGAAGTAGAGCAGATGTCTATTATGAAAACTATGAACCACTTGTTCAAATTGGTCAAACTTCTATAGCTGGAGAAACATTACTAGCTAAAAAATAATGGAACCACAAAAAAAAAAATTTAAAATCGTAAGTGATAAAAAAAGTGCGAGAGTGATCTTGCCAAATATGTTGACTTTAATAGGAGTTTGCATTGGATTAACATCTATAAGGTTTGCATTAGATGGCAGATTTGAATTAGCTATCGTAGCAATTATTATCGCAGCTTTAATCGATGGCTTAGATGGAAGAATAGCTAGATTAATTAAGGGAACATCAAAAGTTGGTAAAGAATTAGACTCTTTAACAGATATGATAAGTTTTGGAGTTGCGCCTGCGTTTATTATGTTTTTTTGGAAATTAGATACACTTGGAAAATTTGGTTGGTTATTATGTTTAATATATGTAATTTGTGTTGCTTTAAGGCTTGCACGATTTAACGTTAATTCAATTAGTGAGCCTTCGTGGAGAGATAATTTTTTTGAGGGTGTACCATCTCCAGCGGGGGGAATTTTAGTGTTAACACCATTAATTATAAGTTTAAGTGGATTCGAATTATATAAATTGAATTATGATATAATCACACCGTTCTTTTTTATAATAACCTCTTTTCTATTAATAAGTAAATTTCCAACTTATTCTTTTAAAAAGATAGTTATTCCAAGAAGAACAACTATATTTCTATTATTTGGTATTGTTCTATTTTTTGGCTTATTACTTATATACACATTCAATGTAATTGCATTGAGTGCTGTCATTTATGTATTATTGTTGCCTATAAGTTTTCTTCATTATCAAAAAATTAAAAAGCAACATGAAAATGACAGAATTCAAGATGAAGATGATCTTGAAGATATACTTTAATGAAAAAAAATGTAATTGTTTCATTAGCTGACGCTAATTATTTTCCTCTATTAGATGAGCTGATTAATTCCATAAAGAAATTTAAAGAAAGTAAAGATGTTGCTATTTGTGTATTAGATGCAGGATTAACACAAGATCAAAAAGATTTATTGTCCAAAAAAGTAGATGAAATTAAAAAAGCAGATTGGGATATTGAAGTTCCAGAGTTTAAAGTAAAAGGAAAAGAATGGTTAAAAAGTCAAGTCTCAAGGGCTTTTTTGCCAAAGTACTTCCCAAATTATAATAAATATTTATGGATTGATTGTGATGCTTGGGTGAATAATTGGGAGTGTGTTGAATTATATTTTAAAGCTTGTGACAATGGTAAGTTAGGTATCACACAGACCCTAGGTCCAGGGTACAAAATAATGTCGAAAGTTAATTGGTTGTTTGGAAAACTTGCAATTATTAAATCACAAAATTTTAAACATGCAGTGAAATCTAAAATACCATATGATAAAGCGAGAAAATTAGCCTTTGCACCGCATATAAACATTGGTGTTTTTTCTTTGGAAAAAAATTCTTCAGGTTGGGAAAGCTGGCAAAACAATCTTAAACAAACCTTAAAAGCAGGAAATATTTTTGGCTCTGAGGGATTAGCAATTAATATGTCAGTATATATTGATGATTTAGCCACAGAATTTTTACCACTTAATTGTAATTGGATTGCTAGCAATCTACTGCCAAAATATGATGAAATTAATAATACTTTCGTTGAACCATACTTGCCCAATTATAAAATAGGTATAATGCACCTTGCAGCTGGTATTTGGAAAGATGGTAAGGACATGAGGATAAATAAAAGTATTGAAATAGAGATTGAAACACTAAGTGATAATAAGGTTATTAAAAGCTTAAGGTATAATAATTAGTTGAAAAAAAATAAAATTTCTAAAAACTGGATCAATAGACAAAAGAGAGATATTTATGTACGCCAGTCAAAAGTCGACGGTTATAGAGCGCGATCAGCTTATAAATTAATTGAAATAGACAAAAAATTTAAGATCTTCAAGAACGGAATGTTTATTTTAGATATTGGTGCAGCACCCGGAAGCTGGTCTCAATATGCCTCAAAAGCAATAAAAAATGCTAAAATAATATCAATTGATTTAAAAGATATGTCACCGATAAATAATGGAATTCATATTAAAGGTGATTTTACAGAGCCCAATATTCAAGAAAAAATTAAAGAAAATTTAACAAAAGAATTTGATGTAGTCATGTCTGATATGGCTGTAAATACTACTGGCGTAAAGAACCTTGATTCAATTCAAACTGGAGAATTATGTAAAGAGGCAATGACATTTTCAAGAAAAGTAATTTCATCAAAGGGTTATTTTATTTCAAAGATTTTTATGGGTGGCACCTTTAATGAAATTGTCGCACTTGGAAAGAAAATATTTAGAGAAGTTAAGGTTTTTAAACCTTTATCAAGTCGAAAAGAATCTAAAGAAAGTTTTATAGTTTGTAAAAAAATTAGATAGCTACTTTAATATTTTAAGGAATCATATATAAATGAATATGGATCCTATAAAAGAAGCTCTTACCTTTGATGATGTTACATTAGCTCCGAAATATTCAAACATACTTCCGTCAGAAGTTGATACCAGTATTATATTAACTAAATTCCTTAAACTAAAAATTCCGTTACTAACTTCAGCTATGGATACTGTAACTGAGAGCAAAATGGCAATTGCTATAGCTAAAGCTGGAGGCATTGGCATTATCCATCGTAATTTAAATATAAAAAAACAAGTTGAGGAAATAAAAAAAGTTAAAAAACAAAAATTATTAGTTGGGGCTGCCGTAGGCGCTGGGTCGAATGAACTTGCTAGGGCAAAAGCAATATTAAAAGAAGGTATAAACATGATAGTTGTGGATACTGCACACGGACATACAAAAAAAGTTTCGGAGATGATTAAGTTTATTAAAAAAGAAAAAAATTTAAAAACTGCACTTTGTGCTGGAAACATTGCAACAGCAGAAGCAGCAAGATACCTAAATAAATTAGGGGTTGATATAATTAAAGTTGGAATAGGACCTGGCTCTATTTGTACTACAAGATTGGTTGCAGGTATTGGAGTTCCTCAATTAACTGCAATTCTAAATGTTAGAAATGCTATAAAAAAGAGCAAAGTTAAAATAATATCTGACGGAGGTATTAAGTATTCTGGAGATTTGGCGAAAGCATTTGCTGCTGGAGCAGACGCAGTTATGATTGGGTCTTTGTTTGCAGGTACTGATGAAACACCAGGCAAACTTATTAAAAAAAATGGAAAGTTATTTAAAAGCTTTAGAGGCATGGGATCCGTTGGAGCGATGAATAAAGGGTCTGCAGATAGATACTTTCAATCTAAACAAAAAGATAATTCTAAATATGTTCCTGAGGGAGTTGAGGGTCTTGCTAAATATAAAGGGAAAGTAGATAAGGTTATTTTTAAATTAGTAGGTGGCTTAAGATCATCTATGGGGTATCTTGGATCTAAACAAATTAAATACTTAAGGAAAAAACCTCAATTTGTAAAAATTACAAAAGCTGGATTTTATGAAAGTATGGTACATAATGTCGATATTGTTAAAGATGAAAATAGATACTAATGAAAAATATTTTTAAAAAAACTATAATTATATATTTTCTTACAAATATATTTGTTAGTTCATTTGCAAGTGAGAATTTTTTTGAGAAAGGTTTAGCTCTTTATGAAAATAAAAAATTCGATGATGCGAAGTTTATGTTTGAAAGAAGTATTGTTTTTAATCCAAAAGACTCAAATTCGTATTTATATTTAGCTAAAATTTACAACGTCAAAGAAGACCAAGGTAAAGAAGAGAAAAATTTAGATGCTACTTTATTGATAGATCCAAATAATGAAGAAGCCATTTTAATGCTAATGAAAATAGGGTTGGAAAAATCAAATTATTCCCAGGTCAAAGATTTATCAAAAACATTTTCTGAGGTTTGTAAAAGTTTATGCAGTGAGAATAAAAAAATTTTAGAGACACTTGGTAATCTAGAGCCAAAAAATGACTCTTGATAAAGGTCTTAATAAAATTTTAATTATTGATTTTGGTTCACAGTTTACCCAATTGATTGCAAGAAGAATAAGAGAGTTTGGTGTATTTTCAGAAATTATTAGTCATAAAAAAATAAAGAATAAAGATATAAATGAAAAGATTAAAGGAATAATTTTATCAGGTGGACCTCTAAATGTTTATGATATTAAGAAATACTCATTTGATAAAAATATTATTGAAAATGAAATACCAGTACTCGGTATCTGCTTTGGCCATCAAATTTTATCTAAAATAAAAGGTGGAAAAGTAAAACAATCAAAACATAGGGAATTCGGTTTAGCTAATATTATTAAAAAAAATAATAGTCCGTTAATAAAAGATTATTTTAAAAATAGAAAATATGTGAAAGTTTGGATGAGCCATGCTGATCAAGTCTCCAGATTACCAAAAAATTTCAGAGTTATTGCATCTAGTCAAAATTCAAAATTTGCAATTGTGGAAAACAGCCTAAAAAGAATTTACGGAGTACAATTTCATCCCGAGGTAACCCACACAGAGAATGGTAAAATAATAATTAAAAACTTCATTTTTTCAATTTGTAAGATTAAAAAAAATTGGTCAATAAAAAACCAAAAAAATAAATTAATAGAAGAAATAAGAAATGAAGTTGGCAAAAATAAAGTAATATGTGCTTTGTCTGGAGGGGTGGATAGCAGCGTAGTTGCGCAATTAATAAACAAAGCAATAGGAAAAAAACTATACTGTATTTTTGTAAATACAGGTCTTTTAAGAAAAAATGAGGAAAAACAAGTAGTTAATACGTTCAAAAAGAGATTAAAAATTAATCTAATTTATGTAAATGCTGAAAAAGAGTTTTTGAGAAAACTTAAAAATATTTCAGATCCAGAAAAAAAGAGAAAAATAATAGGAAATCTTTTTATAAAAATTTTTGAAAGATATGCCAAGAAAATTAAAAACGTAAGATTTTTAGCTCAAGGAACTCTTTATCCAGACTTAATTGAGAGTAAATCTGTTACAGGTAGTCAAACCTCTAAAATTAAATCACATCATAATGTAGGTGGCCTTCCAAAAAAAATGAAACTGAAATTAGTAGAGCCCTTAAGATTTTTATTTAAGGATGAAGTGAGAAAATTAGGTTTAGATCTAAATTTAAATAAAGAAATTATCTCTAGACATCCTTTTCCTGGACCAGGTTTAGCAATAAGAATGCCAGGAAAAATAACAAAAGAAAAAATTAAAATTTTAAAGGAAGCTGATCATTATTTTATTACTGCTTTAAAAGAACATGGTTTTTATGATAAAGTTTGGCAAGCTTATGCTGCCTTACTTCCTGTAAAGACTGTAGGTGTAATGGGTGATAATAGAACTTACGAATATTTGTGTCTATTGAGAGCTATTACCTCTGAGGATGGTATGACAGCAGACTTTTATGAATTTAAAAAGCCCTTTATTCAAATGATTTCAAATAAAATTGTAAATAGTATTAGAGGAATAAATAGGGTAGTTTATGACGTTACATCTAAGCCACCTAGTACTATTGAGCTTGAATGAAAAAAATTAAAAATATTGTCGATAAAAAAAATAAATCAAAAATTGTATGTCTTACAGCTTACTCAAAAAATATTGCAGAAGAGCTTGATAAGCATGTTGATATTATTTTAGTTGGAGATTCCTTAGGCTCTGTTTTATATAATTATTCTTCAACAAAAAAAGTCACCTTAACAGAAATGATCAATCACTCCAAAAGTGTTAGATTAGGTATTAAAAAAAGTTTAATGGTTGTTGATATGCCTTTTAAAACTTATAGCACAAAGTCTCTAGCATTAAAGAATTCCAAGAAAATTTTAAAAGAGACTAAATGTGATGCAATAAAATTAGAAGGTGGCAAAAGGGTTATCGAACAAATAAAGTTTTTAATTAAAAATAAAATCCCAGTTATGGGTCATATTGGTCTACTTCCCCAATCAACAAAAAAATTTAAATCTAAGGGAAAAACAAATAGTGAAATAAAGAACTTAATAAGTGATGCAATGTTGCTACAAGAAAGTGGAGTATTTGCAATTGTTTTAGAGTGTGTAAAAACTGAAATTGCAAAACTCATTACTCAAAAATTGAATATTCCAACAATTGGAATTGGCTCATCTGTGTATTGTGATGGTCAAGTTTTAGTGACTGATGATTTAATTGGATTAAATCATACTAACATTAAGTTTGTTAAAAGGTTTTCGAATGTTAAAAAGTATATCAATATTGGTATTAGAAAGTATGCTTCAGATGTAAGGAAAAAAAAATACCCTACAAAAAAACATTCTTATTAGAAATATTTTTTAAATTCTTCATTTATAGACAATATATCTAGATCAACTAGACCACCAATTACCAGTTGAAGAGCAACAAGTAAGATAAACCCTAAACCCACATAAGCAATCCATAAATGTTTTTGAATATAGTTAGCAAGATAGGTTGCCATAGCACCTGTAAGAACAACTGATAATACAAGACCGAAAATCATAAAACCGAAATTACCCTTTGCTGCCCCTACAACTCCAATTACGTTATCAAAACTTATCGTAATATCAGCAAATAAAACTTTATATACACTTTGAATATATGAGGGCTCTTTTGATTTTTTAGTTGGCGATTTAACTTTTTTAATCTCAAAAAGATCTTTTCTTAAATCATTAACAATCCAAATTAAGAGCAAACCTCCCAAGATTTTTATAAAATAAAATTCAAATAAATAGGTGGCAAATAATGCAAAAACAATTTTAAAAATTAATGCTCCAGCTACACCCCATAAAATAATTTGTCTTCTATTTTTAGGCGCAAAATTAGCTGCAATCAATCCAATGATGATTGCATTATCTGCTGCCAAGATTATATCAATGAAAATAATCTGAACTAATATGAGTGCTTCTTCTAACAAAGTAAGCCCATAGTATTAGATATTTTAAATTATTCAATTAAAAGTAGTATAATTTTTTTATTGATAATTATTTTAATACATAATGAAATGCTTTTAAAAAAAATGGAGGATAAATGAAATTCATAAAATACTTATCAATTATTTTAGTTTCATCAATTTTGTCAATTAATTCTTCTTTTGCAGAAAAATGGGATATGGCATTAGCTTATGGTGCTGGTAATTTTCATTCTGCAAACGCAACTGAATTTGCAAAAAATGTGACTGAAAAAAGTGGCGGAAAACTTACAATAGTTACTCATCCAGGCGGCTCATTATTTAAAGGTGGAGAAATCTTTAGAGCTGTGAGAACTGGTCAAGCTCAGATTGGAGAAAGATTTATGTCAGCTTTAGGTAAAGAGGACCCTTTATTGGAAGTAGACTCACAGCCATTCTTGGCAACATCTTACTCGGATGCAATGAAATTATACAAAGCATCTAAAGCTGAGATTATCAAAGGCTTAGATGAAAAAGGTTTAGTATTTCTTTACGCTGTGCCATGGCCTGCACAAGGCTTATATAGCAAAAAGGAAATCAACTCTGTCAATGACCTTAAAGGTTTAAAGTTCAGAGCATACAATTCTGCAACGATTAGAATCGCTGAGCTAACAGGTATGGCGCCAACAAAAATTGAAGCTGCTGAAATTAGCCAAGCATTTTCTACAGGAGCTGTTGAAAGCATGATCACTTCCCCGACTACTGGAAAAAATTCTAAAATATGGGAAAATGGTGTGAAATATTTTTATGATATAGCAGCTTGGTTTCCAAAAAATATGGTGATTGTAAATAAAGATTCTTGGAACAAACTTGATCAAGCTACAAAAGATCTAGTAATGAAACAAGCAGCTTTAGCAGAGAGAAAAGGCTGGCAATTATCTAAACAAGGAAATGTTGGGGACAAAAAAGCTTTAGCAGATGCTGGTATGGTAGTAGGTACTGTAAATGCATCTTTACAAGCTCATTTTGAAAAAGTAGGTGAGACTATGGCAAAGGAATGGTCTCAAAAAGCTGGTTCAAGAGGAGCAGCCGTTTTATCAAGTTATAAATAATCAAATTTTAATTAAGGCCACTTAAAAATATTGGGTGGCCTTAAATTATTATGTTAGAAATCTTAGATAAGAATTTAAATAAAATTTATAAATTTTCTGGATATATTGCAGCTGCATTTCTTATCTTAGTAGCAGTATTTATTTTAATAGGTATTTCATCAAGAATATTTGGTTTTTATATTAGAGGTCTTGCAGAATACTCTGGTTACTGTATGGCTGCAGCATCTTTTTTTGCGTTAGCTTATACATTTGTTGAAAATGGTCATATAAGGATTACTCTTTTTCTGGAAAAATTATCAGGTTTAAAAAGAAAATTTATTGAAATCTGGTGTCTAAGTGTGGCAACTTTTTTTTCTGGATATTTGGCATTTTATTTTATCAAAATGTTACTTATCTCGTATAAATTTCAAGAAAGAAGTGAGGGTGCAGATGAAATTTTAATTTGGATCCCCCAAACAAGTGTAGCAATTGGTTCTACTATTTTCTTTATCTGTGTTTTTCATCAACTTATTTTAATTTTTAAAAAAAGTTAAATGGCTGAAATTTTATTAACAATATTTTTCATAAGTGTTTTATTATTTTTTCTTGGTTCCGGTATTTGGGTAGCCTTAAGCATGATTGGGGTATCCGCAATAGGTATGATGCTATTTACATCAAGACCAGTTGGAGATGCAATGGCAACAACAATATGGGGCACTTCATCATCATGGACACTTACAGCATTACCTTTATTTGTCTGGATGGGAGAAATTCTATTTAGAACAAGACTATCTGAAAATTTGTTTAAAGGTTTATCTCCGTGGATGCAAAAATTACCAGGAGGTTTAATACATGTAAATGTAGTCGGTTGTGCTTTATTTGCTGCTATTTCAGGCTCCTCTGCAGCCACAGTTGCAACTGTAGGGAAGATGTCTATACCCGAGTTAAGAAAAAGAAATTATCCTGAGAAAATTTTACTTGGCAGTCTTGCTGGTTCTGGAACACTAGGTTTATTGATACCTCCATCAATAATTTTGATTATTTATGGAGTAGCCGTTCAAGAGTCTATTGCAAAATTATTTATTGCTGGAATTTTACCTGGGATAATGATTGCATTAATTTTTATGTCATATGTTATTTTTTGGTCTTTAATTAACAAAAAACAAATGCCCAAAATTGTTGAAGAATATTCAATTTTTGAAAAGATAAAAAGATCTAAACAACTTTTACCTGTTATAATTTTAATTTCAGCTGTTATAGGTTCAATATATACTGGTATAGCTACTGCTACTGAGGCTGCATCCTTAGGAGTTGTCGGAGCTTTAATTTTATCTTATTTTCAAAAAAGTTTAACTTTAGAAACTTTTAAAACATCCTTATTAGGTGCAACAAAAACTTCGTGTATGATTGCATTTATCTTAGCAGGTTCAACATTCTTATCTTTGGCAATGGGTTTTACAGGTTTACCAAGAAACTTAGCAATGTGGATCCAAAATATGAATTTATCTCCTTATGTGTTAATTTTTGTTTTAATGATTTTTTATATCATTTTAGGGATGTTTCTTGATGGCATCTCAGCAGTAGTATTGACGATGGCAATTATAGAACCAATGATTAGACAAGCAGGTTTTGACATGATTTGGTTTGGTATATTTTTAGTTATTGTTGTAGAGATGGCCCAAATAACACCACCCGTGGGTTTTAATTTATTTGTTCTTCAAGGTATGGCCAACAAAGATATGGGCTATATTGCTCGAAGTGCCTTTCCATTATTCTTATTAATGGTTTTAGCAGTGATTTTGGTTGTGATTTTTCCAGAGATTGCTTTGTGGCTACCAGAGCAAATGATTAAAAATATTAATTAATACTTGGAAACCTTTTCTCCAGCTATAATGGCTTTCAGGTCATCATATTCTTTACAATCGCAACCTTTTAAAACTTCTAATCTTTCAACTGCAAGATTATGTCTATTTGTTGCTACGTAAAGTTCACCCAAATATTCATTAATACCAATGTGGTAAGGATTGATAGCCAAACCTTGAAGATAATATTTCTCTCCATTTTCAAAATCACCTAATTTTCTAGAGGTAAAACCTAAATAATTTAAAGTATCTGGTTTATTTGGTTTTTTGTTGTTTGATTTAAGTAAAAGTTTTAAAGCTTTTTCATAACTTGATTGCGCTTTATCTTTTTTTCCTTTTTTTTCATATTTATTTGCAGATTTTATTAATTTAACTGCCTTTTCATAATTTGTTTTGGTTTTTGGACCATCACCCTCTCCTCCACTACTAGATCCTGCCGAATAAGAATTTGATACTAAAGTTATAGACAGTATAATTGTAAAAATTAATTTTTTAATCATTTTTAAACTTCTTCATTTTATTTAAAGGTTTTAGTTTGAGACCATTATTTAATAAGTTATCTTTGATAGACTTAGCAGTTGCTAATGAACTCATATTGTCTCCATGTATACACACAGAATCGATTTCACAAGGTATTTGCTTTCCACTGTGACAATTAAGCGACTGATTTTTAACCATACTTAAAACGTGTGTTTTTGCCTGCTCTGGATCTATAATTAAAGCATGAGGTTTCTTTCGGGAGACAAGATTTCCGTCATCCTCATAATTTCTGTCCGCAAATATCTCACAAGCTATTTTCATATCAAGTTTTTTTGCAGCTTCCTCCATTTTAGATCCAGTGGGAACCAAATAAATTAAATCTTTGCTTATTCCTTTTATACTTTTTGCAAGTATTGTTGCTAAATCAATATTTTCACATGCCATATTATTTAAAGCTCCATGAGGCTTAATATGTGTAACGTTTTCCCCTTGCTCTAATGCTATCTTTTGAAGAATATCGTATTGATCAATTATAAGTTTTTCAATTTCTGAGTCAGATAAATTCATCCTTTCTCTTCCAAAATTTTCTGGATCATTGAAAGATGGATGCGCACCGATACTTACACCATTTTTTTTTGATATTTCTATGACGTGGCTCATAGTTTCCTCATCACCAGCATGGTATCCACAAGCAACATTTGCAGAATTAACTATTTCCAATAACTCTGGGTCATGTTTATTTGAGTGGTGTTTTGATTTTTCTCCTAAATCACAATTTATATTAATTTCCATAGTCATAAGTGTTAAGTATATCATGGCATGATAAAAAATATATTAAATCTTGGTGACGCAGCATTATATTGTGACTTTGGTAAAGAGGTAAACAGAGAAACCAATACCCAAGTAATTAGATATTTTAAAAGTATTCAGCGGGAAAATATAACATCAATAAATAATTTATCTCCCTCTTATAATAAATTAATAATTTCTTTTGATTTAAAAAAAACGAATTTTAAAGATTTAAAAAAAATAATAGAAAACCTTAATATTACGAATGAAGATGATCTAAAAAACAAACAAATTGAAGTTCCAGTATGTTGTGATGAAAATTTTGCTTTAGATATAGTCAGATTGGAGAAAAAACTTAATCTAAAAAGAGAAAAAATTTATGAAAATTTTTTTAGTAAAGAATTCTTTTGTTATATGACAGGCTTTATTGCTGGAATGCCTTTTTTAGGAGATTTATCTGAAAATATGAGAGCCAAACGTCTCGAAACACCTAGGGTTAAAGTTCCTAAGGGATCGGTGGCTTTAACCGAACAGTTTGCAAATATTTATACTTTTGAAAGTCCAGGTGGATGGAATGTTATTGGTAATAGTCCATTAAGAATATTTGATAACTCAAAAGAAACAAATCCAAATTTAATAAATCCAGGTGATATTGTTTTATTTAAAGAAATATCAAAAAAACAATATGAAAATTATAATGAGTAAAAATTATTTTCAAGTTATCAGAGCAGGAATTAACACTACTTTTCAAGATGAGGGTCGAAAAAATCTTTATCATGTTGGAATTCCTTTTAGTGGAGCAATGGATAAAAGAAATTATCTATTATCAAATAAACTTGTTGGTAATAAAATAAATTCACCTTCTCTAGAATTTGCGTACCAAGGTCCTTTACTTAAATATTTTGGAAATAAAATTAATATTGCAATTACAGGTGATGTAAATTTTAAGATAAAAAAAAAAGATATAACTATTGATGGTAACTGTTATCAATCTTTAAATTTAGAGAATGGTGATGAAGTAGATATTTTATCTACCAATAAGTCTGTGTACGGATATTTAGCTATTGGTGGTCAGATAGATTTAAAGTACCAATGGTCTAGTTGTTCTACAAATACAAAAGCAATTATTGGTGCAAATGATGGTAAAAAGTTTGAAAATGAACAAGTAATAAATATCTCAAAATTGAATAATTACTTAGTGGAAAAAAAATTAAATTATTTAAATACTAAAATAGAAAATATTAGAATAATTAAAGGAACAAATTTTGATTATTTTTCAGATAAAGGAAAAAAAATCTTTTTAGAAAAAGAATTTATTGTTTCAAAGTTAACTGATCGTATGGGTATGAGGTTAGAAGGACCGAAAATAGAGAATATTATTGATACTAACATTAAGTCAGAGGGATTAATAAAAGGAGTAATACAAGTGCCTGCAGATGGTAATCCCATTGTTATGCTTTCAGATCATGGAACCATAGGAGGCTATCCTAAAATAGGAGTAGTAATAAGTGCTGATTACGACAAATTAGTTCAACTGTCACCAGGTTCTAAAATAAAGTTTAAGCAGGTTGATTTATCTAGCGCAGAAAATTTATTTAAGTTATATGACTTAGAAACTCAAAATTTAATTTCTCAAATTGAATGAACATAATCAAAACAATACCTGGACCTTTTCTGGTTTTTTTTGGAGCTGTAAGCTTAAGTTTTGGAGGATTAATTGTTAAGTCTTTTGAAGGCTCTACGCTCTGGCAAATTTTATTTTGGCGATCATTCTTCTTTATAATTGTTGTTAGTTTTTTTCTTTTATTCACTTATAAAAAAAAATTTTTTAGTGCTTTAACTAAATCTGGAATTCCTGGATTTTTTGGTGGAGCTATTTTATCTTTAGGTTTTGCTAGTTATGTATTTGCCATGTACGAAACTACTGTAGCAAACACGAATTTTATTATTCAAACTCAAACTCTTTTTTTGGCAATATTTGGTTATGTTTTTTTGAAGGAGACAATATCTAAAATTACTTTTTTTTGTATATTGCTTGCTATCTCAGGTATTTTTTTAATGCTTGGAACTTCAATTTCTCCTGGTGAAATGACAGGCAATCTTGTGGCATTTGTAATGCCAATCTCTTTTGCAATTTTAATATTAATAGTAAGAAAGTTTCCTGAGGTCGATATGATTCCACTTCAATTAGTAGCAGGTGTATTTGCAATGATAATTGGATTATTAATGTCACCAACAATAATAATATCTTCAAAAGATATTTTTTTGGGATTTTTAGCAGGTTTTTTTCAATTAGGTTTTGGTTTTATACTTATTACAATTGGGGCAAGGTCAACTCCTTCGGCTTTTGTTGGTATAATAATGTTAACAGAGGCTGTTCTAGGTCCATTGTGGGCCTGGATGTTTGCAAATGAGAATCCGCCTTTTTTTGTTTTAATTGGAGGCTCAATAGTAATTACCGCAGTCGTTTTGCAGTTTTTGAATAAATTTTTAACTAAAAAGAAAGCATATTAAACATTTATGTTTATTTTAATTTATGATATAAAAAAGTTTAATTACGGGAGAGACTACACATTTTTGTAGCGCCGAAGGAGCAACTACCCAGGAATCTCTCAGGCAAAATGGACCGTAACATATTAACTCTGGAAAGAGATTAAATTCTCGCCGAAGGAGCAAAACTCTCAGGCAAATATACAGATGGGTAAAAAGAGTTAATATGGATACAAAAAAAACATCGCTTTATCAACTGCATCAAGACAGCAAAGCAAAATTTGTAGAATTTGCAGGTTATCAAATGCCAATTCAATATTCTGAGGGGATTGTTGAAGAACATAGGTTCACAAGAAACCATTCTGGTATTTTTGATGTTTCGCATATGGGCCAATTATTTATCTATGGCCAAGATGATTTAGTTGACGATTTAGAGAGAATATTTCCATTAGACTTGAAAAATTTAAAACTAAATCACTCGAAATACAGTTTTTTAATGAGTGACAATGCTGGAATTTATGATGATTTGATAATTACAAAAATTAAAGATGGCTTTTTAATAATTCTAAATGCTGCCTGTAAAGAAAATGATTTTAAAATTTTAAAGGTGTTATTAAATGATAAATATAAAATGATTTTAGATGAAGAAAGATCTTTAATTGCAATCCAAGGACCTAAATCTGCACAAATCCTTAAAAGTGTTATTCAAGGTGTTGAAAATCTAAATTTTATGTCAGGTAATTGGTTTACACTGGATGACCACAATATCTATGTTACAAGATCAGGATATACAGGTGAAGATGGTTTCGAGGTATCACTAACTAATGAATTTGCAGATAGGTTTACAAGAAGATTAATTGATAAAGGTGCAAAATTAATTGGTCTCGGAGCACGTGATACCTTAAGATTGGAAGCTGGTCTATGCTTATATGGTCATGAATTAAGTAAAGAAAAGACTCCAGTTGAAGCAAATTTAAAATGGGCAATTTCAAAAGAGAGAATCTTAAAAGGAAACTTTATTGGATCAGATATAATTACTAAACAAATAAACAATGGAGTGAATAAGATAAGAGTAGGGATAAAGCCAGAGGGAAGAATAATTGCTAGAGAAAAAACTAAAATATTCAATGAATCTAATTTAGAAATTGGTGAAATAACAAGTGGAACCTTTGGACCAAGTGTTAATGGCCCCGTAGCGATGGGATATGTGAAAAATAAATTTTCAAAAAAAAATACCAGAATATTTTTAGAGGTTAGAGGTAAAATGCATCCAGCTACAATTTGTGGTTTGCCTTTTTACAAAAAAAGTTATGTAAAGGGAGTTAATTAATGAGTGAAGTAAAATATTCTAAAGAACACGAGTGGATCAAATTGGAGGGAGATATAGCTACTATTGGGATAACTAAGCATGCAACAGAAATGCTTGGAGATATAGTTTTTACAGAACTTCCAGAAAAAGGATCTAGTGTAGAAAAGGATGGAGCAGCGGGGGTAGTTGAGTCTACAAAAGCTGCGAGCGACGTATACACACCAGTAAGTGGTGAAGTTGTTGATTTAAATCAATCTATTGTTGATGACCCATCAAAAATAAACCAGGATCCAGAAAACTCTGCCTGGTTCTTTAAATTAAAAATTAAAGATAAATCAGAGATGGATACTCTAATGAATAAAGATGAATATGATAAATTTGCAAAGGAGAGCTCCGCATAATGTTACACAATTCACAAAAAGATTTTTTGAAAAGACACATCGGTCCCTCAGAAGAAGATCAATTAAAAATTTTAAAGAAATTAAATTATAAATCTTTGGATGATTTAATAGACAATACTGTACCAGAAAAGATACAGTTTAAGGGCGAACTCAATATTGGTGAGTCGAATTCTGAATATGAAGCGTTAAGAAAACTAAAAGTAATTTCAAAAAAAAATCAAATTTACTCAAATTTTATTGGTATGGGTTATTATGGTACGTATACACCATATGTAATTTTAAGAAATATATTAGAAAATCCGGGTTGGTATACTTCCTATACACCTTATCAGCCAGAAGTAGCTCAAGGAAGATTAGAAATGTTATTAAACTTTCAACAAATGATTGTTGATTTTACAGGAATGGATATTGCAAACGCATCTTTGCTTGACGAAGGTACAGCGGCTGCAGAGGCTATGGGTTTAAGTTACAGACTAAATAAAAATGACAGTAATTTAGTTTTTGTTTCAGAAAATTGTCACCCACAAACAATAGACGTTATACAAACTAGGGCAGAGCCTATGGGTCTAAAAGTTCTTGTTGGAAATGAGAACAAAATTTTAGAACAATTAAAAGAAGATATTGTTTGTGGAATTTTGCAGTACCCTGGAACTTTAGGTGATATCAAGGATCCTAGCGAGGCAATAAGCAAAATTCATAAAAAAAATGGTAAAGCAATTTTAGCATGCGATCTTCTAGCTCTTGCTAAGTTAAAAACACCAAGAGAACTTGGAGCTGATATTGCAGTTGGTAGTTCTCAAAGGTTTGGTATTCCAATGGGTTATGGAGGACCTCACGCAGCATTTTTTGCAACGAAAGACGAATATAAAAGATCTATGCCTGGAAGAATAGTTGGTGTTTCTGTGGATAGACATGGAAATAAAGCTTACAGATTATCACTACAGACTAGGGAGCAACATATCAGAAGAGATAAAGCTACAAGCAATATTTGTACTGCCCAAGCTTTATTAGCAATAGTTTCTGCAGCATATGCTATTTATCATGGTCCAAATGGAATAAGAAATATTTCTGAGAGAGTATCTCAATTAGCAAAAAATTTTGCTGATAAAATAAAGCAATCTGGATATGAATTATATTCAGATTACTTTTTTGATACAGTAACAATTATTACTAAAGAAAAGACTGATCAAATTTTTAAAAACGCCTTAGCTCAAAAAGTAAATATAAGAAAAGTAAATTCAGAAATGCTTGCTGTTTCTTTTGATGAAAAGAAAAATGTTTATAGAGTAAATCAATTACTAAAAATTTTTAATGCAGCAGAGTCTATCAAAAAAGAGGATCCTACGGTAAGTTTACCCAATTTACCAAAAAATTTATTAAGAACTTCTAAGTATTTAGAACATCCTGTTTTTAATTCGTATCATTCAGAGACAGAAATGCTCAGATATTTAAAAAAGCTAGAAGATAAGGATATAGCTCTCAATAGAACTATGATTGCTCTAGGCTCATGTACGATGAAATTAAATGCTACCGCAGAAATGATACCTATTTCTTGGAGAGAATTAGCAGAGCCTCATCCATTTGTGCCTATTGAACAGATGGAAGGATATAGAACAATGTTCACAGATCTTAAAAACTGGTTAAGATCAATCACTGGTTTCTCAGGGGTTTCACTTCAACCTAATGCAGGTGCCCAAGGTGAATATGCGGGTTTAATGGTAATAAGAAAATATCATTTAGATAGAGGTGATAATAATAGAAATATATGTTTAATACCGAGTTCAGCACATGGGACTAATCCTGCAAGTGCTCAAATGGTTGGAATGAAAGTCGTTGTAGTTAATTGCGATAAAGAGGGGAATGTTGATTTTGAAGATTTAAAGAAAAAAGCAGAATTACATTCTGAAAACCTTGGCGCATTAATGGTCACTTATCCATCTACACACGGAGTTTTTGAGGAAAAAATATCAGATATTTGTGATTTAATTCATAAACATGGAGGTCAAGTTTATATGGATGGGGCAAATTTAAATGCTCTAGTAGGAATCGCAAAACCTGGAAATTTTGGCCCAGATGTTTGTCATATTAACTTACACAAAACTTTTTGTATTCCACATGGTGGAGGAGGACCTGGCATGGGACCGATTGCATGCAAAAGACATTTACAGGTTTATCTGCCTAATCATCCAGTTGTCAAAGATTGTGGGCCCGCAACTGGAATTGGTGCAGTTTCTGCCGCTCCATGGGGAAGCTCAAGTATTTTGTCAATTTCATGGATGTACATTAAGATGATGGGGTCTGAAGGACTTAAACTAGCTACTAAAGTTGCAATTTTAAACGCCAATTATATTGCTAATAGACTTAAAGATCATTTTCCTATTTTATATAAAGGTTCAAAAGGCAATGTTGCACATGAATGTATAATTGATATCAGAACAATTAAGTCTGAGACAGGAATTACTGAAGAAGATATCGCAAAAAGATTAATTGATTACGGATTTCATGCTCCAACAATGTCATGGCCAGTTGCTGGTACAATGATGATTGAACCAACGGAAAGTGAAAGTTTATCAGAGCTTGACAGATTTTGTGACACATTAATTAATATAAAATTAGAAATAGATAAAATTAAGTCTGGAAAATTTGATAAAGTTGATAATCCAATTAAGAATGCTCCTCATACAGATATGGAGCTTGCTTCAGATGACTGGAAGCATAAATATTCAAGGGAGGAAGCAGCTTATCCAGCTAAATTTTTAAAATTAAATAAATTTTGGCCACCAGTTGCACGAGTAGATAATGTTTATGGAGATAAGAATATCTTTTGTACTTGTCCTAGTATGGATGAATTTAAAGAAGATGCAGCTTAATTAATGAAAGTAGCTGTAGTTGGCTCAGGCATATCAGGCTTAAGCGCAGCTTATTATTTATCAAAAAATCATCAAGTAGATCTTTTTGAGAGAGAGGATCATTTTGGTGGTCACTCTTATACTGTTGATGTAATTCTTAATAATAAAAAATTATCTGTCGACGTCGGATTTATTGTATTTAATCATCAGACATATCCAAATTTAATAAATTTTTTTAAAGAGATTGATATTGAAATTGAAAAAAGCGACATGTCATTTTCTGTTTCTGTAGAAGATTCTAATTATGAGTATTGTGGCAAAGGTTTGTCAGGTATCTTTGCTAACAAATCTAACTTATTGAATATTGAATTTCTCAAAATGTTTTTTGATATTTTAAAATTTTATAAAACTTGTGATAATATTTCAGAAATTGATCAAAAAATAACTTTAGATGATTTTTTAAAAAAAAATAAATGGTCTAGAGGTTTTATTAATTATCACATTATACCAATGGTATCTGCTATTTGGTCTATGCCACCTTATGAGGCAGGGAAAATGCCTATGAATTTTTTTTTAAAATTTTTTCAAAATCATGGCTTATTCAAACTTAAAAACAGACCTCAGTGGTACACTGTCGCTCAAAGAAGTAGAGCATATGTTAATAAAGTTTTATCCTTAATCAGCGGTCAATATTATAAAAATTATAAAATAAAATCTGTAAAAAGAATCTCATCTGGATTACAAGTTTATTATGGTGGCAATAATGAATTTTTTCATTATGACAAGGTCATTCTTGCAACTCATGCAAATGAGGCCTTAAATTTGATAGATAATCCATCAGATGAGGAAAGAAATATTTTATCAAATTTTAGTTACAGAGAAAATTTAGCAATATTGCATACAGACGAAAACATAATGCCTAAAAATAAAGATGTATGGTCCTCATGGAATTCTTTTGTTGATAAAAAGAATACAAGCAAAAACTCACTTTCATACTGGTTAAATCTTCTTCAAAACTTAAAAAATGAAAAAAATATATTTTTGACCTTAAATCCTATAAAAAAAATATCTGAGGATAAAATTATAAAAAAAATTAAATTTACACATCCTTATTTCGATCAAAAAGCTTTAGATAATCAAAAAAATTTAAAAAGTATTCAAAATAAAGAAAATATATTGTTTTGTGGAAGTTATTTTGGTTATGGTTTTCACGAGGATGGCATAAAATCATCTATTGAAATGTTGAAAAACTTAAATGACTAGTTCAATTTATAATGGCACAGTTATTCACAAAAGATTTAAACCTAAAACTCATTTTTTTAAATATAGTGTATTTTCACTTCTAATAGACTTATCAGAGTTAGAACAGCTAGATAAAAATATTAAATTTTTTTCATTTAACAAATTTAATTTAATAAGTTTTTTTGAAAAAGATCATGGTGACAGAGATGGATCTTCATTAATTTTATGGGTAAAAAAAAATTTAGATGAAAATAATATTAGCTCGAAAGATATAAGAATAAAACTTTTGTGCTATCCAAGAATTTTTGGATATGTTTTTAATCCCTTAAGTGTTTTTTTTATATACGACATTAATAATAAATTAATTGCTATTTTATACGAAGTTAAGAATACATTTGGCGAACAACATACATATATTTTTAAAGTTGAAGATGACACTAAACTTTTTCAACATAACTGTTCGAAAAAATTTCATGTGTCACCGTTCATAGAGATGGATTGTAATTATTTTTTTAGAATTCTAAAACCCTGTGAAAGAATATCTGTTATTATAGATCAATACCAGTCTGATGAAAAAATCTTGTATGCATCTCAGGATGGAAAAAGAAAAGACTTGAATAGTAAAGAATTATTAAAATCATATATAAAACACCCACTTATGACCTTTAAGATAATATCTGCGATACATTTTGAAGCGTTTAAACTGTGGACCAAAGGTATTAAATTTATCCAAAGAAAATTAAAAATTAAGAATAATATTACTTTTGAGAGTTAATGAATTTAAATACTGTTTCAGATAAAATAGTCTTTAGCATTTTAAAAGATATAAAAGTTGGTCATTTAGAGCTAACTAATTATGATGGTAAGAACTATAGTTTTGGAAACCCCAAAGATAATTTAAAAGCTAATATAAAGATAAAAAATAAAAACTTTACTTTTAATTTAATTAAATCAGGTAGTGTGGGTCTTGCAGAATCCTACATGAATGACTATTTCGAGACGAAAAACTTATCTAATTTGATAGAGATAACAGCAAGGAATATTAAACAAATTCATAAATTTTCTGGACTGCTAGATTTTTCTTTTACTAATTACTTGAAAAATATTTTCATAAAAAATACAAAAAATAGAAGCAAAATTAACATTTCAAAACACTATGACCTTGGTAATGAATTTTTTTCTTTATGGTTAGACAAAACGCTAACTTACTCAAGTGCGATATTTGATGAAAAAAATAAAGATTTATCTGATGCTCAAAATAATAAATATCAAAAATTAATAGACCTAATTAAACCTGGAACTGGAGATAAAGTTTTAGAAATAGGTTGTGGTTGGGGAGGTTTTGCTGAGTATCTTGGTAAAAAGTATGATGTGAGATTAGATTGTATTACAATTTCAAAAAAACAATTTGAATTTGCTAAAGAGAGAATTTACAGGTGTGGATTAAATGAAAAAGTAAACATTCAAATAAAAGATTATAGAGATTTAAAAGATAAATATAATTGTATTGCATCTATAGAAATGATTGAGGCAGTAGGTCAAAATTATTTGGAAGGTTACTTTAAAACAATTAAAAATAATTTATCGAGCGATGGAAGTGCTGCTATTCAAGCAATAACAATTGATGATAATCTTTTTGACAGATACAAATATAAACAAGACTTCATTCAAAAATATATTTTTCCTGGCGGCTTTCTTCCAAATAAAGGAAGTATAGATAAATATGTTTCGAATAACGGTTTAACTATAAAATCTTATGAATCTTATGCCGATCATTACTCAAATACACTTGCTATTTGGAGAAATGAATTCAACAAAAAATGGGAATTAATTAAGAAACAAGGTTTTGATTTAACATTTAAAAGAATGTGGGAATTTTATTTATCTTATTGTGAAGCAGGTTTTAAGTCTAAAAATATCGATTTAATTCAATTTTCTATACAGAACAAATAATAGAGGAGACAATGCGCGACATAAAATTTTTCAAACCAATTTTATTGATAATTTCTCTGTTCTTAATTACAAACTGCTCAAATAATAGTTCTATGAAACCAGAAGATTTTATAAATAAAAAACCTAGATTAATAATTGAGGAATATTTGTCAGGCAATGTAAAAGCTTGGGGTGTTTTACAAAATCGATCTGGAAAAGTTATTAGACAGTTCTCGGCGGATTTAGATGGTAAATGGAATGGTAATCAATTAATTCTTGATGAAAAATTCAATTGGGATGATGGTGAAATTCAAACAAGACAATGGCAAATTACTAAAATTAATGAAAACAATTATGAAGGTACAGCTGGTGATGTTGTAGGTAAGGCAAAAGGGTATTCCTATGGTCCAGCGTTTAAATTTGAATATGTTTTATTAGTTCCTGTAAAAGGTAAACAAATGAAAATCACTTTTGATGATTGGATTTTTAAACAAGATGAAAGAGTAGCTATAAATAAAGCAACAATGACTAAATTTGGTTTTAAGGTAGCAGAATTAACCGTCTTTTTTGTTAAAGACTAATTTTTTTTCTGATACTTTGTCATTTTACCTACTAGACCAAAATATAATTTACTCGGTAAAAAACTAAAAAATTTAAGTATTAATGTTAAAGATTTTGGAAAATGGATCTCAAAGATATTTCTGTTTACTAATCCATCATAAATTTTATCAGCGGCATACTCTGCAGTCTTTAAAAAAGGCATTTTAAAATCATTTTTGTCTGTCATAGGAGTTTTGATAAAACCAGGAGAGACTAGACAGATACGTACATTTGAACGACCAAAATCAAAATATAAACTCTCAGCCAAATTATTCAAAGCTGATTTTGACGGGCCATAACCCGTCGAATTAGGTAGCCCTCTATAGCCTGCTATAGACGAAACTATAGCAATTTTTCCACTTTTTTTATTTTTAAAATATTCTTCCACAGCCTTAATACTATTTAATGTTCCAAAAAAATTAATTTTAAATACATCTTCAATCTGTTCAACATCGATATCTTTTTCTTTTTTAGGATTCCAAGTACCAGTAGAAAAAAAACAAATATCAATATTTTCAAATTTTTTCTTAATTTGTTCAAAGACTTCTATGCATTTTGATTTGTCTGTGACATCTAATGGAAATGAGCTGATATTAGCATTGGTATCAGCTATTTCTTTTAAAAGATTCTCTCTTCTAGCGGATATTGCAACGTTCCAACCTTCATTAGCAAATTTTAATGCCAGTGCTTTACCAATACCTGTGCTTCCACCCGTGATCCAAATTGTTTTTTTATTCATTATCTAAAGATGTATAATACCTTTATGCTTAAAAATAAAATTTTATCATTTATTCTTTTTTTTATAATAACTTTTTCAGCCTCATTCATTGGTGGTACAGTATCAATTAATTTAAAAGAACCTTGGTATTCAACGCTTATTAAATCAAGTTTAAATCCACCAGATTGGGTTTTTGCTCCTGTTTGGACTATTTTATACCTTATGATGACTATTGCAGTCTGGAACTTCTGGCATAGTAAAAATCGAGATATAAACACAGTTTATATTTATTTTATCCATATAATTATAAATACAACTTGGAGTATTGTTTTTTTTGCATTGCACAAAATATTTCTAGCTATGTTAGTTCTAATAATATTAATAATATTTATTTTTTTGTTAATCATAAGATTTAAATCCGTTAACAAACTAAGTTACTATTTAATGATTCCCTATTTACTTTGGTGTTTCTATGCACTATTTCTAAATATTAACTTAGTTATACTAAATTAATTTATGGACGATGTTGTAATAGTTGGTGGGGGTATTATTGGTGCAGCAACGGCTTACTTTTTGTCTAAAGAAGGAAGAAAAGTTAAAGTTATAGAAAGGGATCCAACTTATAAATCAGCATCATTTCCATTATCTTTAGGTGGTTTCAGAAGACAATTTTTTCAAAAAGAAAATATTTTATTAGGAAAATTTGCAAGAGAGTTTATTTTTCAAATTCCAGAATTACTCAAGACTGAAAAAAACCCGAATCCTACGGCAAGTATGGTGCCCAATGGTTATCTATTAATGTTTGGACCTGAACATGCAGAAGAACAATATAAGGCTCTAGAAAATCATCAGGCGTGTGAAGCTGGTACAAAAAATATTAAAGGTTCTGAATTATCAAAACATTTTCCATACATAAATGCAGATGGAATAGAAACAGCTACGTTTACCGATAATCAAAGTGAAGGGTGGATAGATCCTTTTATGTTTCATAACGCGTTAAAAAGCAAAGCTACCGAACTTGGAGCAGAATTTATCAAGGGAAATATAAAATCTCTTTCAGAAATAAAAGCCAAAACTATTATTTCTGCAGCTGGTTGTTGGACTAAAGAATTACTTGAAGATATTCCAGTAGAACCACAAAAACATACCGTATTTCGAGTGAAGTGCCCCAAACATATTCCTGAAATGCCTTTAACTGGAGATTTACCATCAGGAGTCTATTGGAGACCTGAAGGAAAAGAGTATTTAGCAGGTTCACCAAAATCGGTGTTTGATGCAAAAGATTTAGAACCTGCATGGGATGATTTTGAGGAATTAGTTTGGCCTGCGCTCGCAAATAGAATTCCAATTTTTGAGGAATTAAAATTAACAGGAGGATGGGCAGGATATTATGATTGTAACAGATTAGATAATAATGCTGTTGTAGGCAAACATCCTAAATTTGATAATGTTTATTTGGCTACAGGCTTTACTGGTAGAGGATTGATGCAAGCACCCGGTATAGGAAGAGCTCTAACTGAATTGATAACCACTGGCGCTTATCAGTCAATTGATATTTCTAATATGGCTGTTGAAAGAGTTCTTGGAAAAAAAGCACGGCCTGAGCCTTATGTTCTTTAATCAAGTCCCACAAAAAGTTTTATACTCTGTGTTATTTTCATTTGGAATTTGATACTTATACATATTTTTATTTTCTATGTAAGGGGTTTTTAAAATTTCTAAAAATTCAAAAAGCATTTTAAAGTTATTTTTATTTGCCAAATTCAAAGTTTCTTCTACTTTATCATTTCTTGGGATTACAAGGGGGTTAACAGTCCTCATCAATGCTATACTTTTTTCATTAGAACTATCATTTATTACGAGCCTTTCATTCCATCTCTTTTTCCAATCTTGAAAAACTTTATCCTGAAAATCTTCTTCTTCTTGAACTTTAAATTTCATCAAATGGCAAAAAGTATTTGTGTAGTCAATTTTTTTTTGATGCATCCAAGTTAATAAATCTAAAATTAAAGTTTTATCTATACTGTGATTTCCTATTAAACCAAGTTTTTTTCTCATCATTTCAAGCCACTTTTCCTCATACTTTTTTTCAAAAGTATTAATTATTTCAGTAGCCATCTCGATCGCTTTTTTTTGATTTTTATCAATCATAGGTATTAGACATTCTGCAAATCTTGATAAATTCCACTTTGTAATAATTGGTTGATTACAGTAAGCATATCTTCCCATATGATCAATAGAACTAAAAACAGTTTTCGGATCATATGTATCCATAAATGCACATGGGCCGTAGTCAATTGTTTCTCCTGAAATTGACATATTGTCAGTATTCATAACTCCGTGAATAAAACCCACTCTCATCCAGTTCACGACTAGATCAATTTGTTTATTCATAAGATCAATTAAAAGATCAATTGCCTTATTTTTTGAATTTACCAGTTTTGGATAATGTCTATTAATTACATAATTCAATAACAGTTCTAATTCATCTTTTTTGTCTCTTGCTGCAATATATTGAAAAGTTCCAACCCTAATATGGCTTAAAGCTACTCTAGTTAGAATAGCGCCTTCTAGTAAAGTATCTCGCATTATTTTTTCGCCCGTTTTTGCTACCGCTAAACTTCTTGTTGAGGGAATGTTAAGATTATGCATTGCCTCACTTACGATATATTCTCTTAACATTGGACCTAATGCAGCTCTACCATCACCATTTCTTGAGAATGATGTTTTCCCAGAACCTTTAAGTTGAATATCATATCTTTTGTTGCTGTTAGTTATATGTTCACCTATCAATATTGCTCTACCATCACCAAGCATTGTAAAGTGTCCAAATTGATGACCCGCATATGCCTGAGCAATTGTATTACTACCCTCAGGAAGAGTATTTCCTGTAAATAAAGATGATAGCTTGTCTTTATTGATTTTTGTAAGATCCAGATCCAATTCTTTAGCTAAACTCTCGTTAATTATAACCAATTCAGGATTCTTTACAGCTACAGGTTTTATATGTTCCTTAAAAGCATCAGATAGTCTTGAATAAGAGTTATCAAAATTCCAATTTATATTATTTTCCATTTAAAACTATTTACTCCAAATCCTTTTTAAAATTTCTTCTCTGCCACAAGCTTTTTTATATCTCAAATATCTTTCTAGCTTAATCTTATAAAAGTCCTGATGATATTCTTCAGCTTTGTAAAATTTTTCAAAACTTCGAATATATGTGACAACTTTTTTGTTAAATCTGTTTTCTAATTTTTGAATATCTTTTTCTATTAATTTCTTTTCATTTGTATCTTTATAAAACGCAACCGATCTGTAACTATAACCTTTGTCACAAAACTGTCCGTAAGAATCAAATGGATCTATATTTATCCAAAAATTTTCCAATAATTCTTCATATGAAATAATTTTTTTATTATATACAACTTCTACAACCTCAAAATGACCAGTATTTCCATATGTTACTTCTTTGTATGTTGGATTCTCAGTAACTCCACCTGAATAGCCTGAAATTACCTCCTCTACACCACTTAAATTTTCAAAAGATTCTTCCATACACCAAAAACATCCACCAGCAAAATATGCCTTATCTTTTTGAGCTGAATAAGAAAAATTAATATTAAATAGAATTATGAAAATAATTAAAAAATATTTCATTAAATATCATAATCAAAATAGTTATGATAAGTCCATTATATTAAAGGTAGCTACTTTTAAGTAGGCTACCTTTAATAGTTTATCTTAGAATTATTGTTTTTTGTATTTTGCCGCTTCTTCAGATCCACCAGTAGCTGAACCTTTACTATATGAGTGAGCTCCCATACCAGCTAACTGACCATCTTTGACAATTAAATACTGATTTCTAATCTCTTTGCCATCGAAGAAACATTCTAATATCTCTCTAACACCATCTGCATATCTTGATTGTGCAGTTAAAGATGTACCAGAAGTGTGAGGTGTCATACCGTGGTTTGGCATACTTCTCCACACGTGATCATTTGGTGCAGGTTGAGGAAACCATACATCACCGGCATAACCACTTAGTTGACCACTCTTTAGAGCTTTTGCAATCGCATCTCTATTACAAATTTTTCCTCGAGCTGTATTAACAATGTAAGCACCTTTTTTCATTTTGCTTATCATAGCATCATCAAACAAGTTTTCTGTTTCTGGATGAAGTGGACAATTGATTGTTACAACGTCACAAACTTTAACCATTGACTCTACAGTTTCATGAAATGTTAAATTTAGTTCTTTTTCAACACTATCAGGCAGTCTGTGTCTGTCAAAATAATGCAAATGAGTATCAAATGGTTTCATCTTTCTTAATGCATCTAAACCTATTCTTCCAGCTGCGACAGTACCAATATGCATACCTTCCACATCGTAAGATCTTTGGACAGCATCAGCAATGTTCCAACCACCCTCATTTACAATTCGATGTTGATTATGATAATCCCTAACCATAGAGACAATCATCATCACGATATGTTCAGCAACTGATCTTGAATTACAATAAGTTACTTCAACAACATCAATTTTGTTATCCATTGCTGCTTGTAAGTCAACATGGTCTGATCCAATTCCAGCTGTTATTGCCATCTTTAAATTTTTGGCCTTAGCTATTCTTTCTTTAGTTAAGTAGTAAGGAAAAAAGGGTTGAGATATAACGATATCTGCATCAACTATATGTTTGTCAGCTTCACAACCATCTCCATCTTTACTATTTGTAACAACAAATTCATGTCCATTACTTTCTAAAAATTTTCTTAAACCTAGTTCACCAGATACACATCCTAGTAACTGGCCTGGTGTATAATCTCTGCCTTTAGGTGAAGGAAGTGTCATACCATCCGGATACTTATCTATTTTCGGTAGTTCCGATAAAGCGTAGGATTTTGGCATCCCTCCTTTAGGATCATCATACAATATGCACAATATTTTCATTAAATCTCCTCTGTAATTAAAATTAAATTTCTATATCTAACCTTATTTTTAAGGATCAATCAAATAAATTATTTTTTACTTGGGTAATTTTTTTTCAAAATAAAACGATTAATGACTATTGCAAAAATGATAATTAAAATTGATCCAGTTATTACAGGACTTAAAAGATAATCAAACGAGACACTTCCAATGATAACAATGATTGGATTTCCTCCTGCTGGAGGGTGTGTCACATTTAACAGAATCATTAAACCAACTCCAAATCCTACTGCTAAGGGTATAATTACAAATATAGGAAGTGGAATAAAGTGTAGGAAAAATAATCCAACAAGTGTAGTTGTAAAGTGTCCAAAAAAAACATTTTTTGGTTGAGCAAAGGGGCTTTCCGGATAGCCATATAATAAAACCATTGATGAACCAAATGAAGCTAATAAAAATATTCCTAATTCTGTTTTGTACGTTAAGACAGTCAGTAAAGCTATTGTGATTATAGAAAATAAACCAGCTAAAAAAGATTGCTTGATATTACCCATAAATTAATTTGTTACTATTTTTTTCAAAGTTTTGAAAGGTAATAATATACAATCTTTTCGTGATATATTTTCTTTATTAAATAATTTTGATAACAACTTCCAATTTTTAGTAATCATTTTTTTATTATCATTGAAAAATAATTTTGCATCATTACACAATTTTTCAATTTTATCTTTTTTATTATTTATAGATACTTTTGATAATAAACTTGCTGAGGCTTGGCAATAAATACATGAAGTTGTTTGATAGCCAAAATCAATTATTTTATCATTTTTAATTATCAATTTAATCTGTATTTCGTCACCACAAACAGAATTTTTTAATTTTGCACTATGTGTATAATTATTAATATTCTTGTTATTTTTTGTGTTAGCTGCGATATTTATTAGTTCTAAATTCATATAATAATTAGTTTATTTATATAGTATAAATCAAAATCTTACAGATGAGCTTTTGAACCATCTAAAATCTCAATAAAACAGAAAAAAATCTTTTTTCACAATATCTATTTTTGTTGTAGTTAAAATAAATTAGAATTAAATATCCTTGTATGATTGAGCTTAAAAATGAAAAAATAGCAGTTCCAATAGTACTATTTGCAGGTCTTATCTGGTCATTTGGTCCGCTAGTCGTAAGATATATGAATGATCCTAATCTAGTGCCGTGGCAGTATATCTTCGGAAGGGGTTTAACAATTTTTATTCTTTTAAATCTTTATTTATATTTTGAGGAAGGTTTAAATTTTTATAAAAATTATAAAAAAGTGGGTAAATCAGGGTTAATTGGTGGTTGCGGGTTAGGTGTAGCTATGATTTCATTTATTTACTCGATAACAAATACTAGTGCAGCAATCACTTTATTATGTTTAGCTGCGATGCCTTTTTTTACTGCTTTACTTGCATTCCTCTTTTTAAAAGAAAAAATAAGCTTAAATGTATGGATTTCAATATTTATTGCAACAATAGGAATTGTAATTATGGCTGTTGGAAATAATGAAAAAAATTCTATTGTAGGATTTATTTTTGGTATTACATCTTCTATTGGTTTCTCAATATTTTCTGTGACTTTGAGATGGAGAAAAGAAACTCCCAAGTTTACTACAGTAGCTATTGCTGGTTTGTTTTGTTTTGTTATAGCTGCCTCGGTAATATTACTCAAAAACCAACCGTTTTTTTCAACGAGTTATAACTCATCATTGTTCTCTCTTCATGGAACTTTAGTCTGTATAGGAATGATTTTATATGCAATTGGATCAAAAGCTATTCCTGCAGCAGAGTTAACTTTACTATCATTAACCGAAGTAATTGGTGGAATTTTTTGGGTTTGGTTACCACTATTTGGTATAAATGAAATTCCTACAACAAACACAATAGTTGGTGGATTTTTTCTTTTTATCTCTCTTTTTTATTACAGTTTGATAATGAGATGGAATAAAAGATACATAGCATTAAATTAAAATTTCATTGAAAAAAAAAATTTTAATCACTAATTATTTGATGAATGGATAAAAAAAAAAAAATAGTTAATAGTTGGAATGAGTGGGATCCACTAAAACATGTAATAGTTGGTAGGGCAGATGGTACTTGTATACCTGCACCCGAACCCGCTTTAGACGCAAAAGTTCCTGAGGACTCGGATATGAGAGGAAAGTTTGGTCCGAGAACGAAAGATACAGTCGATAAAGCAAATGAACTTTTAGATAATTTTTCAAATATTTTAGAAAAAAGAGGAATCAAAGTTGATAGACCAGAACCAATTAATTTTAATCAAAAAATCTCTACTCCAGATTGGAAGGCAGAAACAATGTTTGGTTGTATGCCTCCAAGAGATGTTCTTTTAACAGTAGGAAATGAAATTTTGGAAGCTACAATGAGTTATAGGTGTAGATGGTTTGAATATTTATGTTATCGACCACTTTTAAAAAATTATTATGAGGAAGATTCAAATATGAGACATGAATCTGCTCCTAAGCCAAGATTGACTGATGCTGATTATAGAAAAGATTATTTGTCAGAGAAAATCGGAATACAAAAAAGACTTCAATGGACTGAGGAAAAATTTTTTGTAACCACTGAGGAGGAACCTTTATTTGATGCTGCAGATGTTTTAAGATTTGGAAAAGATTTAATAGTTCAACATGGATTTACTACAAATTTAAAAGGAATAGATTGGTTAAAGAGACATTATAAAGATCATAGAGTTCACGCTGTAAACTTCCCAGGGGACCCATATCCAATACATATAGATGCTACTTTTACACCTATTAAAGAAGGATTGATAATTAATAACCCACAAAGAAGATTACCTAAAGAACAAAAAAAACTTTTTGAGAATAATGGATGGGAAATAATTGATGCTGCTCAACCAGCACACAATGAACCACCACCTCTTTGTTATTCTTCAGTTTGGCTATCAATGAATGTACTAGTTCTAGATCCAAAAACAGTTTGTGTAGAAAAAAGTGAAAAATATCAAGCAGAGCAACTTGATAAATTAGGGATGGAAGTTATTCCGATTGATTTAAGAGATGCATATGCGTTCGGAGGTGGACTTCATTGTAGTACAGCAGACGTATTTAGAGAAGGAGATTTAGAAGATTACTTCCCAAAACAATAAGGCAATTAATCTTTTTCTAGTTTTTTTTCGATTTGTCGATACTGAATTTTTCCAGCTGGCTTAAAGAACTATCTGTATTATTTATATTGTCAAATTTAGCACGTCTTTCCATCTCTTTTTGTATTAATTTTTGCTCTCTTCTCATTTCCTCTTGTTCTTTTAGTTTTTGTTCTTTGTCAAATTTCTCTTCCCACTCTCTAATTTTTATATATTCTATTTCTTTTTCTTTATCTTCCTCTTCTTTTAATCTTTTTAATTCTCTATTTTTACGTCTTTGTTCTCTAAGATCTCTCTGATATAGTTCATCTTCTCTTACTTTTAAGTCAATATCTTTTCTATTTTGTTCCTCTTCTCGTATTTTTAATTTTTTTTCTTTTTCTCTTAATTCTTTTGCAACTAGAATTAATTCTTCATCTTTTCTAACTAATCTTTCGCTCTCAACTTTTTGTTTTTCATCTTTTAATTTTATTTCTTTTTCTTTTAATCTTATTTCATCTTCAGTTGCTTTTAGTTTATTATTTTCTTTGATTAATTTGTCTTCCCAAATCTTTAACTCTTTTTTTTCTTTAAAAAAAGAATTTCTTTCCTCAAGTTTTTGTAATTTTATTGCCCTAATTTTACTTTGTTCTTTATTTTTTTTATAATTTGATATTGCAGAGGTAATAGATTTTGTAGTAAAGGAAGCAATTTTTGAAAGACCATGCTTTTCTTTACTTACTCTAGTTCGCGACTTTTTTCTTGTTTTCATTTTATAAAAACATTATTTCACTAGAGAAATAATTATTATTCAATAAAAATTTTAAAATTATTATTTAAAAATTATGCTTTAAAAGTTACAACCTGTGAGAGATAATTGAATAAGTTAATTATCTGTTTTAACCTGTACATCCTCTTTTTTATATTTTACACCTTTTCTCTCAAGTATTTCTTTAACCTTATCAGAATAAGGCTCCTCAATGTGTTCTGTCGATGGATTAAGCTCAATACCAGCTGGTGTGATAGTCTGGGGCATTGCTACAAATTGAGAGTCAGGATTTTCAACAGTTTTTCTTACTTTCATTCTATACATCCCAAAAAAACCAATTACTAAATGAAAAAAAAATAAAAAAATGAAAAAACCATTTGGACCAACTAAATCCATAAATATTGAACATAAAAATGGACCACTCATCGCACCTAAACCAAATACAAACTGGAGACCCGCACCAGCAGCTACAAATTTTTCTTTTGGAATGAAATCATTAGTGTGCGCTAAAATTAAAGAAAACATCGGTAAACTACAGAATGAAAAAAGAACCAAAAAAATATAGAACCAGGTTTTACTTGTAGCAAGCTCACCTGGTAAATACATCTGTCTAGTAACTAAAATTGTAAAAATTGCAAAAGCTGCTGCACTAAAACTAGAAAAAACTATTACTTTTCGCCGATCATACATATCTGATATTTTTCCTACTGGAAATTGAGAAATAGCTCCAGATATAGCCAGTAGAAATGTTACAATTGAAATTTCTAATATCGTAAAATTCATAGAAGTTGCGTATACAGCTAATAGGGTAAAAAGTGCAGCTTGTATTGTTCCATAAAAAAAAGAGCTTACCATTCCAAAGGGGGACGATTCATAGAGATCTTTGAGTGTCATAACTTTAATTCTTTTAAATGTCGGTGGTTTTTTTTTGGTCAGCAAAATAGGAATTAATGCAACCGATGTAATTACAGAAACTAGAATAAAAGGCTGGAAATTTAGAGGACTGCTAAAGTTTAGTAAAAACATTCCAATTCCCATTGTGCCATAAAGTATGACCATGTAGATAGACAATACACTTCCTCTATTTTTGTTACTTGATCTATCGTTAAGCCAGCTTTCAGCAACTGTATAGATACAAACCATGCTTATCCCAGTCAGAACTCTTAAAAAAAACCACACCAAAGGATTGACAATTATCGAGTGAACCAAAATGACCAAAGATGATAATGATGCAAATGCCGCAAAAACTCTTATATGTCCGACTCTAGATATAATATTAGGAATTGTTGCTGCACCTATAAAATAGCCAACAAAATATCCTGACATCATGAAACCAGTTGAGGTTAAGCTAAATTCTTCTTGTACTGCTCTTACTCCTAAGAGGGAACCCTGAAAGCCGTAGGCCATCATTATGCATCCCATACCTAAAAATAGTGCCCAGGAATTTTTTAAAACTTTGCTCATAAAATGCTGTAACTATTCGCGATGTATTATTAAATCAAGTCTTAATTGTGACAAGTTTAATTTTTTCTTAATTTCAGAAATGAGTGTATTGCAAGAGTAATAACTATAATTGCTCCGCCTTGAAGTGTTTCTATACTAGGTTGCTCATTTATAATAACCCAGACCCAAATAGGGCCAATAATAGTCTCTAGTAAAAAAAAAAGGTTAACTTCAGCTGCAGTTATAAATCTTGGGGCAATAGTCACTAGTACAAATGGTATCGCAACACACAAAATACACATTAGTGGAACAATAAATAAATCTCTATCTATAAGCACAAAACTCTCGATAAAAAACAAGGCAAAAGAAGCAACAAATAATTTACCTACTACAGCTGCAGGTACTAAGTTTTTTGTTTTAGCAGACCTTATTGTAATAGCTCCTAAAGCTAAACCAAAAGCAGTTATAAAACCTAAAACATCCCCATAAAGATTTCCAACTTTTAGAGAGTCGAAAAAAATATAGATTATAGCAATAAAAGTAATTATTATAGAAAACAATGTTTTACGATCAGGCGGCTCCTTTAAAAAAATAGCTCCAAGAATTGCAGACAACATTGGTGCTGTTGCAATCATAACAAGAGTATTTGCAACATTCGTATTTTGAATTGAGACGACAAACGTAATATTCGTTATGCTAAATGTTGCGATATATATTATTCCATGAACACCGGAATTAAAAAGGATCTTAAAAAAATTTAGTTTATAAATTAATAACATTCCAAAAAAAACAGTAAAAAAAGGTATGATACCTCGATAAAAAACCAGACCCCAAGTATCAAGATTTGAAAGTCTTATAAATAATGAATCTGGTGTAATAAACATTACAGCAACAAAAGCAAGTAAAGAGCCTTTTTGCTGATCAGTTAAATTTTTCACGCTTTAAGCTCTTTCCAAAAAGTTTTAGCAAGATTAATTTTTGAGAGATCATAAAAGGTTTTTAATCCAGTAGGAGAGGTAATATTAATATCTCCGTTAAGTTTTTGATCAATAAAGTCAATTCCGGCAAAAAAAATATTCTGTCTCTTTAAATCTTTTCCTATAATATTTGATATTTTTTTTTCATTTCTTGTTAAATTAATACTTACTGGCTTAGCGCCTTTACTCATATTGCTTAAAAATGAGCCTTTTTTGGGAATTCTTGATATAGCTCCGCATACCTTGCCATTAATTATGAATACTCTTTTATCTCCATACTTAATCTTATGTAAAAATTTTTGACACATTACATAACTATGTTTTTTTATAAATTTACTTATAAATTTAGATCTAAAATTCTTAATAAGATGAATATCGTTGCCACTGTAACCGTGAATTGGTTTTATTACAATTTCCTTATTTTTCTTAAAAAAATTTCTAACTTCACGAATATCCTGAGTAAATATTGTTTCAGGCATAAATTTTTGATAATTGGCGGAATAAAGTTTTTCAGAGATATTTCTAATTGAAGTTGGATCATTAATAATTTTAACATTATCTTTAATTGTGTCTAAAATGTAGGTTGATGATATGTACTCCAGGTTAAAAGGGGGATCTTGCCTAATTAATACAAATTTACAGCTGGATAAATCCAATTTTTTCTTTTTTAGAATCTTAAATGAACTTTTTTTTTTATACTCAAATTTAATAAAAAAACCATTAGCTAAAACTTTTGAGTTCAGTATTGATAAATTTTTTGGCTCATAGTAGAAAATTTGATAATTTTTTTTTTGTATCTCATTTGCTAAAAATATAGTTGTGTCTGTTAAAGGATTGAGATTTGTTGGATGATTTCCTTGAATAGCAACTATCTTATTTGTCATATAATTCATTTAAATCTTCATTTTTAGAAAATTTACTTATCATATGATCAGCATTTGTTGTTCTATTATTGATGATTTTTTGCAAATGACTTAAAAATATAATCTCATTTCTTCCGCCTTTATTAAGAATGTCCCTTTTCTCTAGTCCTTTTTTTGATAAATCTAATAAAGTTGACGACCAATAAAAAAGATCTTTACCCATTAATTGAGTATTAAAACCTTTATGAGGAGCTTCTAGATAAGCATTAATAATTTTATCTTTATCCCATTTAGAGACTAATTCATAAACTTCATTAAGATTTCCGTAAAGTATGCCAACAAAAAAGGCTGGACCTGAACATAAGCAATCCCATCCACAAGTATCCATAGACCTTACTTCTATATATTTTTTTAATCTATTTTCTGTAAATATCGTGCTTAAATGAGTAGACAAATCCTTTTGAGAGGGAAGTCTGTTATTAATTTCTTTTATTTCTCCATTCATAAAATTACTAAATTTATAATTTTTACCAGAAATATATTTTAATCCATCCTGAATAAATAAAATTGGAAAGTTGATTATGAAATCAGCATATTTCTCAAAATCTAAATTATCAAAAAATATTTTCGGCAATCCTCCCCTTGAGGTATTTTGCCAAACCTTAGAGCGATAAGATAAGTATCTTGTTTGTTTTTTTTCGACTATAGAAGAATTAGCAAATAATGCTATTGAAATTGGGACTACTGAATTAACAATTTTAAATTTTTTTATAAAATCTTCCTCTGAACTGTAGTCTAAATTTATCTGAGTGCCACAGGTTCTATACATCATATCCAAACTTAAGCTACCTCCCAAAGGCATATCCTTGGTCATCAACTTATACCTTTGCTTTGGATTATTTGGTATTTCCTTAAGTTTCGAGATCGGATCGAACCCAGCACTGACAATATTAATTCCAAGTTTTTTTGTAACTTGTTTTAGTTCAAACAAATAATCCTGTGATTCCGCACAACCCTCATGAATGTTATTAAGCTTATCACCAGATAGCTCTATTTGATTACCTGGTTCTAAAGTGATATTTTTTCCGCCTTTATTAAGACCTATAATGTTATCTTGTTCAACAATTGGGTTCCAGCCAAATTCAATAAGAGCTGAAAACATCTTTTTTATTTTTAGATAATCTAATCTTTTATTACTTTTATCATCAAATAAAAATTTTTCATGTTCAATTCCAATTTTAAAATTTTTGGATTCTTTAAAACCTGATTTAAAATACTTAATTATCTCATCTTTTGTTTTAATCATGTAAGTTTCAATTAATATTTTATTTTAAATTGATGAATATGGTTTTCTCGAAAAAATTTTCTTAACCATTGGTTTAAAAAAATCAAGTGGAAGAGATTTATAATTGGGGTCAAATGAATTTTGATCGTATTTCTCACAAAAGTCTATAGTTGCTTGGTAGTATTTATGTCCCTTGTATTTATCTCTTTTATTTTTATCTCCACCTAAATGATGAGCATAATAAAACATTTGGAATTCTCCATGTTTTTCAACTATCCAATGTGTTCTCTCTGATACATATGGTTTCAATATTGCAGCAGCATATTCAGAGTGATTCATTGGAGCAAGTTCATCTCCAATATCATGTAATAAAGCAGCTACAACCATTTCTTCACTCTCCCCATTCTTATGTGCTCTAGTTGCGCTTTGAAGAGAATGTTCCAACCTTGAAATTTGGTAACCTTCTAGTGTTTCGGTTAAACCAGACATAAACTTTAATATTCTATCCGCTGTTTTACTAGCAAAATTTTTTTCATGTCTATCTAAAAAAAGATAATCATCTTTTGTCCCATTTTTCATTTCTGTAAAGCTAACTTTTTTCATAAATTAATTATTCGATGCAGAACTTAGCAATGAAAGTTGTGTAATCTTATTATCTCCAAGTTCATCAACTGGTTTTACTGGATAATCACCAGTAAAATAATGGTCTGTTAATTGAGGATAAGCATCATTCCTCTTATCAAAACCTATAGCTCTATATAGTCCATCAATTGATAAAAAAGTTAAGGTTTTAGCACCAATATATTTACAAATTTCATCATTAGTTTTGTTTGCTGCGAGTAATTCTTTCTTTGTAGGTGTATCGACTCCATAAAAATCTGGAAACTTTATTTCAGGACAAGCAATTTTCATATGAACTTCTTTTGCACCCGCGTCATAGAGCATTTTTATTATTTTATGAGAAGTAGTTCCTCTGACTAAAGAGTCATCAACGAGAATTATCTTTTTATTTTTAATAGTTGATTGATTGGCATTTAATTTCAATTTTACCCCTAAACTTCTTATTTTTTGAATTGGCTCTATGAAAGTTCTGCCAACATAATGATTTCTTGTTAGCCCTAATTCAAAGTTGATACCAAGATACTGAGCAAAACCTAAAGCTGCGGCATTACCAGAGTCTGGAACTGGAACAACTATATCTGCTTTTAAATTGCTTTCTTTGGCTAACTCTTTACCAAGATTTTTTCGATATTCGTAAGCACTCTTGCCATTTAAAATACTATCAGGTCTTGAAAAGTAAATATATTCAAAAACACATGGTCTTATTTTTCTAGGGGGAAAAGGTTTAATACTTTGCATCTTATTATCTTCTATTAAAACTATTTCTCCATTTTCAACTTCTCTCACAAATTTGGCACCAATTATATCTAAAGCGCAAGTCTCTGATGAAAGAACGTAGCTATTATTCAGTTTACCAATCACAAGTGGTCTTATTCCATAAGGATCCCTCACACCTATCAGTGAAGTTTGGGTCAACATGACCAAAGAGTAACCTCCTTGGATTTGAAATATCGCATCTACAATTTTATCGAGAGTTTTTTTTCTCTTTGATCTAGCTATTAATTGAACAATAGTCTCGGTATCTGAGGTTGTATAAAAAATAGCACCCTCATCGACTAATTTTTTTCTTAATGAAATTGAGTTTGTAAGATTACCGTTATGAGCAACACCAATACCACCTGCATTAGTATCAGCAAAAAAAGGCTGTATGTTTCTTAAAGTATTTTCACCAGTGGTACTATATCTATTATGGCCAATCGCATAATTTCCTTTCAATCTATTTAATATCTTTTCTTTATTAAAGCTATCTCCTACTAAACCAAATCTTTTTTCTGAAAAATAATGTGATCCATCAAATGTTACTATTCCACAACCTTCTTGACCCCTATGTTGAAGTGCATGCAAACCTAAGGCAGTTAGAGCTGAAGCGTCTTTGTTATCACTTATACCAAAAACTCCACATTCTTCTTTAAGCTTTGGATTAAAGTTCTTTAATTTTTTCTTTAGATTCTTGATAAGTTTTTTCATCCGGAAATTCTTTTAATAAATAATTACTACCTTTTTTCAAATATGGAAAGATGTATGATTTATCATGATTTATGGGCCATTTATCATGATTATAAACAATATGTACTGCAGAAAATATACAAACAGCGATTATGTAAGATCTTACGAATCCAAAAAAAAAGCCAAATATTGTATCTAAATTTCCAAGCCCTGTATATTTAACAGCTTTGTTGATCCCTTTATTAATCAATAAGATAAAGAATATTACTATTATAAAAATACTTATACCTAGAGCAATATCTAAAATATATTCATTATCTATAATACCTTTAACATAAGGTTTAATTCGTGGAAAAATAATTAAAGTTAAGACGTATGCTAATAACCATTTGGCCATAGCTAATACACTTAATATGAAACCTTTTATATAGCATTTGATTAAGGATAATATTGTTATTATTAAGTAAACCAAGTCTAAAACTGATATTGAATTATAAAACTCTTTTAAAATTTCCATTTTAAATTTTATTTTTCGAAAGGTTTAATCAATAAGATTAAGGATGGTAAAAGAGTTAAAACAGATATCATCGCAAGCAACATGGCAATTCCAGTAAAAATACCAAAATAAATAGTAGGAATAAAATTAGATAAAATTAAGATCGAAAAACCAAAAACAATAGTGATTGATGTATTTAAAATTGCCTTACCAACTGTTGAATGACAGACTTCGACTGTTTCACTATAGTCATTCAGATTGTTATATTCTTCTTTAAAACGATAAATATAATGAATACTATTGTCAACAGCTATACCTATAGTTATAGCTGCTATTGTAATTGTCATCATATCTAAAGGAATTCCAAGTAAACCAATAATTCCTAAGATAAAAAAAGCTGCTATAAAATTTGGAATAACACCAATTAATGAAAGTTTCATATTTTTAAAAAGAATTAGAAACATTGCAAATATACCAATCATAACAAACCCAAGGGTCAAAATTTGTGATTTAAATAGACTTTGAAGTAAATTGTTAAATAAAATTAAAACTCCAGCAAGTTTAAATTCTTTTTTTTCAAGTCCTAATTTATTTTGCAAGTCATTATTTATTTTGTTTATTAAATCATTTCTTCTTAAGTCTTTTTTAGAGTCTATAATTCTGAGATTTATCCTAGCTTCATTATCTTTTATAGAAATATAGGGATCGACAATTTCTGTTCTAATACTTTCAGGAATTTTTGAATAAAGAACTCCCATTTCTAAAGTTCCCAATGGTTTATTATTATTAAGCAAAGTTGCGACGTCAATAATTGAGGAAAAAGATAGAACTTTACCGATCTCAGGCAGGGTATCTAAATAATTGTGAACTGATGCAATTTTATCAATTTTATCCTTTGTAAACCAATATTTTTTTTCATCTTCTTCGTTATTTTCATTTTCCCAATCCTCAAATTCATCATCGTTTGTCTCAGTTTTGTTTTTTGGGAATTTTAGAATTACTTCTAGAGGTGTGGTGCCACCTAATTTTTCATCAATAAGCTTCATACCTTTATAAATTTCAGTCTTCTTACTAAAATAATTTATAAAACTATTTTCAACTTCAAGACGGCTAATGCCAATGATGCTAAATAAAATCACAATTCCAGTTAGGACGAAAATTGACTTTTGATATTCTTGTGAAATCTTTGACAAGAAAGACGTAATTTTAGATTTTTCATATTTAATAAGAGAAACATTTTTTTTGGGCACAAAATTAATAAGGGTTGGTAGTAACGTAAATGTAATAATGAATGAGATCACCAAACCCATAGTCATCATCCAACCAAAATCTATTATAGGTTTTATTTCACTAAAAATTAAAGACAAGAAAGCAATAATTGTTGTCATTACAGTATACAATATTGGCCAAAACATTTTCTTAGTAGTCAAAATCAAAATATCCAAAACATTTTTATCTGGAAAATTTTCTTTTAATTGTAAAAAACGTGTGCTCATATGAATATTCATTGCCATAGTCAAAATTAACATTAAGGCAATAAAATTTGAGGAAATCACTGTAACTTTCCATCCTAACAAACCAAGTAAACCAGTCATTATAATAACTGAGAAAAAGCAGCTGCTAATTGGAACCAATATCCAAATTAATTTTCTAAAGATATACCACAGTGTTGCAATTATAAATAAAAGAACACCTAATCCAAAAACAACTATGTCACTTTTAATAAATGTCATCATATCATCTGCTATCATGGGAATACCACCCAAGTGAATCTTGCCTATATTTTCATAACTTTTAATTACGTCTCTTATCTCAATAATATTTTTATGATTTTGTTTTTTTATCTGGTCCTTATAAATTTCAATTTCTTCTTTTGATTTATTTTCAATATTATCTAAAGGTTTATTTCTTTTTAAATAAACAATGATCCCACTGGTCTTACCGTCTTCACTAATAACGAAGTTTCTAAAAACTGGACTACTTATTATTTCTTTAAAACCTCTATCTTTATTTACATCTTCATCTTTAAGAGTCTTAAAATTTTCCAATCTTTCTTGTAATGGAGCCTCTGAATTATTCAATAAGGGAATATCTAGTAAAGTAACTACGCTATATACCCACTCTAAACTTTGAATTTTATACTTTAAACTTAAGAGATTATTTATTGAGGTATCAGTAATCATACCTTCATTTGGCGTATAAGTTAAAATTAAAAATTCTTTTGATCCGTACCGTTCATTTACCTCTTGAAGATATTTAAGGTCAGGATCACCATCAATTAATAGAGTATCAGATGAGGCATCTAGCCTAAAGTTTTTTGAGTGATATCCAAAACTTATTAACGCAATTATCAAAAGAGCAAATATAAACTTAGGATTTTTAAGTATAAAATTTTGATAAAAATGGGTGAACATTTACCCTATTTATATTTTAATTTAAGTATTTTGAGTATCTTTAAATTTGGTAAACATAGCCTCAAACTCAAGCATTACATTTCCAGTTGGACCATGCCTTTGTTTACCAATAATTATTTCTGCTAAATTTGATACTTCATTCATTTTCGCTTGCCACTCAGCATGTTCCACGGTTGCAGGTCTTGGCTCTTGTCTTTCCAAATAATATGCCTCCCTGTAAACAAACATAACCACATCTGCATCTTGCTCAATTGAGCCAGATTCTCTTAAATCAGCTAATTGAGGTTTCTTTAAGTCTCTTTGCTCTACTGCTCTTGAAAGTTGAGATAGTGCAACAACTGGTACCGAAAGCTCTTTAGCTATAGCTTTTAAACCTTGTGTTATCTCAGAAATCTCTTGAACTCTACCATCTTTGTTATTGATTGATCCTCTCATTAATTGAATGTAATCAACTACTATCATATCGAGACCAAATAACCTTTTTATTCTTCTAGCTCTGTTACTCATGGCTGCGATACTAATAGCTGGAGTTTCATCAATGTATAATGGAAGCTCTGCAATGTTTTTTGAGGTTTCAATAAATTTGTCAAATTGTTCATCAGAAATTCTTCCACGCCTTATATCATTTGATTTAATTCTAGATTGTTCGGCTAATATTCTGGTAGACAATTGTTCAGAGGACATTTCTAGGGAAAAGAAAGCGACTGAGGACTTCCTTTGACCTTCTTGTAGTTTTTGTGCTGCATTGAATGCTATGTTAGTTGCTAAAGCAGTTTTACCCATTGATGGTCTACCTGCTATGATAATTAAATCAGATTGATGCAGACCTCCTAGTCTATCATCTAGATCTCTTAAACCAGTTGGAACTCCGACAATCCCTTCTTCATTTTTATATGCAACAGAGGCCATCTCAATTGTTTTTTTCATGGCCTCATCAAATTTTACTAATGACGAATTAAAAGATCCTTTTTCAGCTAAATCAAACAACAATCTTTCAGAATTTTCAATTATATTTTGACCATTTATATTTAGATCATTAATTTTAGCTGTATCAATAGTTTGTTCTGAGATTTTAATTAACTCACGTCTAACAAACATATCATAAATTATTTTTGAGTATTCAGTAGCCTGTCTAGTAGATGTTGAAAATTTAGTGATTTTTACAAGATACTCCGGTATATTTATTTCATCTTTGTCAGATTCAAAATAATTCTTAAGTGTTATTGGATTTGCTAACATTCCTTTATAGATTAAGTTTTCTATTGCACTGAAAATCTTTTGATGCATTGGATCATAAAAATTTGAACTAGATACAATTGTATTGATGTCATCAAAAATTTCATTAGATACTAAAATCGATCCTATAACAGATTGCTCCGCCTCAATATTGTTTGGCAATTCTTTAAAACTGTCTTTTAGAACACTTAAACTTTTTTCCATAGATGAATATAACAAATATTGTAGAAAATTTATTTTTTAAATTTGCTGGGGAGAAAATTGTATAATTATTGAATTGTCTCCGATGAAACTACATTAATAATTATCTCAGCATCAACTTCTGGGTGTAGGCTTACTTTTACCTTAAACTTTCCAATTGACTTAATATCTTTTATTGGCTGGATCATTGAAGGCTTGATTCCTTGATCATCTATTTCTTTTATTAATTTTGAAATTTCTGTTGGTTTCACCGAACCGTATAATTCGTTATTTTCAGTACATAATTTTTCAATTTTATATTCTTTTTTGTTAATCTTTTCTGAAATTCTCTTTGCTTCTTGTTTTTTTTCGTTATCTTTTTTTGAAAGCTCAGACTTAATTTTTTCTACTTTGGTAACATTTTCTTTGGATGCGTATAAAGCTTTATTATTTGCAATAAGGAAATTTCGAGCAAATCCTCTTTTAACATCTATTATTTCACCTATAGAACCAATTTTCTTTAAGTTTTCAAGCAAGATTACTTTCATATTATATTAACGCTAAATTTCTCGCTCTTTTGATAGATAAAGATAGCTCCCTTTGTTTTTTTTGACTAACATTAGTAATTCGTGATGGAAGAATTTTACCATTTTCAGAAGTGTATTTTTTTAATAATTTTATGTTTTTATAATCAATAGTTGGAGCACCTTTGGCGGAAAGAGGACAGCTTTTTTTAAATTTATATTTATTTGGTTGAAAAATACTAAGTTTGGCAAAATTGCTTTGCTTATTTTTTTTATTTCCTAATTGTTTTTTTGGCATGATCGATCTATCTATTTGTTTTCTTTTTCTGTGTCTTCTTTCTTATTGAAATAATTGGTTTTCAAATCAAATTTCTTAACTTTAACTGTTAAGTATCTTAAAAGTTTCTTATCTATCGATTCATTTTTTTCTAACTCGTTTATTACCTGACCATCACATTTGATCTTGAAATGTATATAACTACCTTTTTTATTTTTTTTAATTAAATATGAAAGATTTAATAAACCCCAGTTTTCAGTTTTAATTATTTCACCATCATTTTTTTCAACAATTTTTGAATATTTTTCAGTTAGTTGCTGTATATCACTTGGTGAAGCGTCTTGTCTTGCTATAATTGTATGTTCGTATAAATTCATTTAAACTTTTTAAAAAAATGAGGATATACTATTATAAATCTTTAATTACAATAGCTAAAAAGTTTGAAAAATAGGTTTTTTTTATGTTTTCAGTAATTTTCCCAGGTCAAGGGTCTCAATTAGTTGGAATGGGAAAAGAGCTCTATGATAAATTTGATATAGTAAAAGACCTTTTTAAACAGGCAGACGACACATTAAATTTTTCTATCTCTAAGCTTATCCTGGAAGGGCCAAAAGAAGAATTAGATTTAACAGCAAATACACAACCAGCAATATTTTTAATAAGTTATTCAATATTTAATTTAGCAAAAAATGAATTCAACATAGATTTAAATAAAGCAAAATACTTTGCGGGACATTCTTTAGGAGAGTATTCGGCATTGTCATGCGCAGGATATCTGGATTTTTCAGATACTTTAAAAATATTGAGAATTAGAGGAGATGGTATGCAAAACTCTGTACCTAAAGGACAAGGGGGGATGGTTGCGGTATTGGGCTCAACAGTTGACGAGATTGAAAGAATTTTAATGGAAAATAAAGAAAATTTAAAAGCGCAAATTGCAAATGATAATTCTGAAGGTCAAATTGTTTTGAGCGGGAAAACTAATGACTTAGAAAAATTGATTAAAATTTTTAAGGCTAGTTCAATTAAAAATATTAAACTTCCTGTAAGTGCACCCTTTCACTGCGAACTAATGAATAATGCTACAAAAATTATGAAAGAAGAGTTAAATAAACTTAATTTTAAAAATGGGCAAAATAGATTAATTTCTAACGTTACTGCTAATGAGATTAAAGACCCAGATGAGCTTAAAAATCTCTTAATTAAGCAAATAGAGAATAGAGTTAGATGGAGAGAAAGTGTGATTTATATGATAAAAAATGATGTAGACCATTTTATAGAAATTGGACCTGGGAAAGTTTTGTCAGGTTTGGTAAAAAGAATTAATAGAAATGTAAAAATTGATACAATTAATTCTCAAGGCGATATTGAAGGTCTAAAAATATGACTGATTTAAAAGGTAAAAATATTATTGTTACTGGTGCTTCAGGCGGGATAGGGAATTCAATAATTGAAAAATTAAATCAATCAGGAGCAAATATTTTAGCCTCAGGTACAAGAATAGAAAAACTTGAGGAATTAAAAGGTAAATACGGAAATATTAAAATATTAAAGTTTGATATTTCTCAAAGCGATAAAATTGAAGAGTTTGTTGAAAAAGCAACTAAAGAACTTGGTGGCAGTTTAGATTGTATCGTTAATAATGCAGGCATTACCCAAGACAATTTAGCAATAAGGATGAGCTTAGATGAATGGAAAAAAGTTATTGATGTTAACTTAACATCAACTTTTTTGATGAGCAAATCAGCAATTAAAAAAATGCTTAAAAATAAATCTGGAAAGATTGTTAATATTACTTCAGTTGTTGGACACACAGGTAATTTAGGGCAGGCCAATTACACAGCTTCTAAAGCAGGTATAATTGCAATGTCTAAGAGTTTGGCAATAGAATATGCTAAGAAAAATATAAATATAAATTGTATTTCACCTGGTTTTATTAAAACAGCTATGACGGATAAATTAGATGATAAATTTAAAGAGGCTATAATATCAAAAATTCCCTCTGCCCGACTAGGAGAGCCAGATGATATTGCAAATGCTGTACTTTTTTTATGTTCTAGTCACTCAAGTTATATAAATGGAGAAACCTTACATGTTAATGGAGGCATGTATATGGCTTGACAAAATAGGTTTTTAAACTAATAAGAATTTATAACAATAAGGATCAAAATGTCAGAAGATGTTTCAAGTAAAGTTAAAAAAATAGTTGCAGATCACTTAGGTATAGATGAAGCAAAAGTAACAGAGGAATCTAGTTTTATAGATGATTTAGGTGCGGACAGTCTAGATACTGTGGAATTAGTTATGGCTTTTGAGGAGGAGTTTGGTTCAGAAATTTCTGATAGTGAGGCTGAAAAAATTTTAACAGTTGGAGATGCTGTAAAATTTATTGAAGGAAAAGCTAACTAACAATTAATGCCCACGAATAATGATGGGGTAATGGTTATTCTTTCCTCTCCTTCTGGAGCAGGAAAAACTACACTGGTTGGATTATTATCTCAAAATCCTAAATTTGAAATTTCAGTATCTCATACAACAAGAAGTCCAAGACAAAATGAAATACAAAATAAAGATTATTATTTTGTAAGTGAACATGAATTTAAAAGGCTTATAAGAAATGAGGAATTTCTAGAATATGCTAAAGTTTTTAACAATTTATACGGAACTACCCGAACACCAGTAATTGAGAGATTAAACAAAGGAAAACATGTTTTATTTGATATTGATTGGCAGGGTGCTGATCAAATAAAAAATAAAAAATTAGATTATAAACTTATAACTTTCTTTATTTTACCCCCGAGTAAAGAGGTTTTATTCGAAAGGTTATCAAATAGGCACATGGGTGATAGGACTATGGTCGAGGAAAGAATGAATCAATTTAGCCATGACGTTTTACATTGGATTAACTATGATTACGTTGTGATAAACGATACATTGAACAATTGTTTTTCAAAAATTATTAATTTAATTGATGCAGAGTTAAAAAATGGTTCAAAAGATTATGATAAAGATTTTATAAGAAAGCATGTAGAAAAATTAACTGTTTAAGTTTTCATATTCTTTAGCCAAGTTATAATATGTATTGAAATCCAAATTTTGTGGCCTTAAATTTAAACTTAAATTTAATTTTTTTTGAACTCCTGTATTTGCATTGAATAATTGATTAAATGGTTTTTTTATCATTTTCCTTCTATGATTAAAAAAAAGTCTAGTAATTATCTCAATATTCTTTGGCTCATTTATCTTAAAAAAACTTTTCTTCGGTGTAAAAAACAATAAAGAACTATCTATTTTTGGTTTAGGGTAAAATGATGAAGGTAGTACATCGCAGATTTTTTTAATTTCTAATTTCCATTTTGCCAGTATAGCTAGTCTTCCATAATTAGAAGTATTCACATTTGCTATAATTCTATCTGCAACTTCTTTCTGAAACATTAATATCATGTTTTCAAACCAAAAATTATTATCATTTAAATTTAATATCCATTTACATAATATTTCGGTAGAAATATTATATGGTAAATTTCCAAAAACAATTAACTTATCTTGGGAAAATTCTTTTTCATCAATTTTTAGTATATCTTCATTAATTATCTCAATTTGGTTTTGAAATTTTTTTTGTAAATTTGAAATAAGTCTATGATCTTTTTCTACAACAAAAAATTTTTTTGGATTTTTTTTCAATATAAATGTTGATAAATTTCCAGTTCCAGGACCAACTTCAAGTATAGTCTTGCCTTTAATCTCAGTTATATCAGTGATTTTTTTTAGGATTTTTTCATCTATTAAAAAGTTTTGACCTAAGTTTTTTTTAGCTTTTATCACTTAAGTCTCTCAAGGAAAGAAATCGCTTTATATAAACTTAAAGGACTTGAGACGTTTTTACCTAGCATTTTTTCATTAGGTCCGTGATCAGGTGAAATTCTTACAAAGGGTAAACCTAATGTAATATTAATAGCATCATACTCAAAGAGAGTTTTGATAGGTGATAAAACTTGGTCATGGTACATGCCTAGAATTACATTAAATTTTTTTCTATTTTTTTCTAAAAAAATTGTATCTGCAGGATATGGTCCAGATACTTTAAATTTTCGTTTCATCAAATTCTTAACCGTTGGCTTTATAATTTTTTCATCTTCATTAAAATTGCTAATACTCTCACAATGTGGGTTTAGGCCAGTTAATGCGATTCTAGGCTTATAGCCAATAAATGTTTTGTAAAAATCATCAATTAATACAACTTTTTCAGTTATCAACTTTTTGTTTATTGTTTTAGAAACTTTTTTTAAGGGAAGATGTGTTGTTACAGGACTAACTGATAGATCTTTATTATATATTAGCATTGCAATTTTTTTTTTCTTAAATTTTTTACCAAAAAATTCTGTGATACCTAGAAATTTATTCTTTAAAAAACTTTTTTTTGAAATTGGACCATTAATTAATTTGTTAGAGAAATTTGTTTTAATTAAAAAGATAGCTATTTCAAAACATTTTCTTATGTAATCATTTGATTTAGCACTAATTTTTTCAAAAGCTTTTTTTTGATTATAACTAACATTTATAAGATTAATTGAACTGTTATTTAGTTTATAATCATTTATTTTCTTTAAATCTAAAAGTTTTATATTTATCTTAAAATTAAGCTTCTTCATTTGAAGCGAGATAATTTTTTGTGATGCAATTAAAATTAAAGGACTTTTAATTCTTTTGGTCTTCAGCACTTTAAATAAAATTTCAAAAAAAATGCTGTTAGGCTCTCCCGCAACTAATATTATTGGTTTATAGTTCATTAATGATAATATCTTTTTTAATTTTATTTAAAAAGATGTTTGAAAATTGATTTAATTGTTTGTTAGTTTTAATTTCAATAATTTTTTTTAATTCATCCTCAAGTTTGATATCTTTTTTTGTAATTCTTTTTTCATTTACTTTAAGAATTAAATAACCACCAGGTATCACCAAAGGTTCAGTGAAATTACTGATATTAATTTCCATAATTTTTTTTAAAATTTTTTTATTTATAGAATTTTCACTCACCCAACCAATATTTCCCCCAGAAGTTGATGTTTCAGAAATACTGTAAATTAAAGCAGTATTTGCAAAACCATTTTCCTCTATAGCATTTTTAATGATACTGAATTTTTCATTTATCGTTTGCTTTTCTTTTAAATCAAATACAATTTCAGAAAGAAGATATTCAGTTTGACCTTCATTTGTTTGAATATCTTGTCTTAATTTATCAATGTCAATTTTGATATTTTTTGAGTATTTATCATAAATAAACTGACTCCATATAGCATTAATAGTCATTTTATTTCTTATTAATTTAGGGTTTATATTATATTCTTTAAGATGTTGAGATATTTCCTCTATTTTTGTAAATCCTGTATTTGAATAATTTGAAATCAAAATTCTTTTGAAATCATCATCGCTTATTTCAATTTTTTTTATAATTGGGGTAAGCGCAATTTTTTTAATTTTATCTTTTATCAATGAATTTCTTGCGATCTCAATAATTTTCTTATTTTCTAGATTATTTATATCTTCATTAATTGACTTTAAATAATTAATTTCATTTAATATATCTATAGTTGTAATAAGCTCATTGTTAACCTTAATTAGAATTTTATTTTCACTTGCTAATAATGAATATTTTATTACTGTCGAAAAAAAAATTACAAAAATAGCGACTATAAGTTTCACAGAAATAATTCTTATCATTGATCAATTTTTTGCTCAAAACTTGTCAAAGGAGTTAAAGTTATACTAAATAACAAATTTTCTGAAGGTTTTAGATCTCTATCTTCATAGTATGATTTATCATATTTTATTCCAGCAATTAAGCAGTCATTTTTATATTCATAAATTAAATTATAATATTCTGTTAAATCAATTTTTCTATTTCTTCTTGTATTAAATGTTAAGTAATTTTTATCATTAAATTTAATAGAAGTTTTATTTTCAATTGTATTTGTGTCACCAATTACCCCGTCCTCCTCAATAAAATTAAAAGAGGTATTTAAATTTTTATAATTAATCGATGTGTTTAATGAATTATATTCTAAAGTATTAAGATCATTATCTAAGATAAAATTATAAGAAATATTTAAAGAATTTGAGAGGTTATTTGATATTGATCCAAATATATTTGGATCTCTGCCACCTATACCGCTCGATTGCGGTATAAATTTTTCATTTTTGTCTCTATATACAGTAGCAATCTTTGCCTCAAAAAATTTATTTATATCATCCAATTTTGTCTTTTTATACTCGACTCCTAAAGTTAGTGATTTTCCCTCTTCGAAAGAGTCATCTATAGCTAATCTATTAATATCAAAAATACCATCAACATTTATAGATCTATCACTAGAAGTATAATCCTTCATATCACCTGGATTAAATCTAACCGAGGCTTTTGGAGTGAGATAATTTATATTTCTTTCAGTCTGATTAATCATCGGTAAACTTGTATTAAGCTCAAAAATACTCATAACCTCCATTTGTGGACTAGATTTATATAAACTGTCATTTTTTCCTATAGTGTTAAGATTTTTTAAATAAATATTATATTCATTCATAAAACCATATTTATTTATAATATTTAAACTTTGAAAATTTAGGTCATTTATTATTTTTGTTCTCAGATTATTTGTGTTGTTTAGATCATTACTCCCACTAGAGCTAAAGTTAATTGACCCGTTTTCAAAATTACTAAATAATTGTTTATCAAAATTATAATAAGGTAAGATAAATTGAAATCTATCAGAACTAGGTTTATTTAGATCCTCAAATGATTGAAAACCTGTAATAAAGTTAAAATCATTGTTATTTACTATTAATTTTGCTTCAGAATTTAATACGTCATAGTCTGTAGGAGTTGTGTTATTTTTAAATATATTTCCATCAAAAATTTTTAAATATGTATCATTTGATACTTTTTTGAGAGAAACAAATAAATCACTTTGATTAAAATTTTCCCAAGCTAAATTTAGGTCAAATTTTGCAAATATATGACTTAAGCTATTTTTCTTATTTGAGAGTGATGATTGATATCCATCAACATAAGCAAAGTCTACTATTGCTGATGAATTCTTGTTTACCAACCTGAATTCGTTTTGAAACATTTTTATGTCACTATCAAATATTGTAGGTCTAAATGTAAAATCCTTATTTTGGGAAATTACATGATAGTAAGGTAAATTTAAAGATGATCCCAAAACATTTGAATTATTCAAGCTTGGTTTTAAAAAACCTGATTGTCTTTTTACAGTTGGATCAGGGTGAAAAAACTTTGGAAAATATAAAACTGGAACGTTATAAATTTTTAATAAAGCATCATCATAAATAAGCTGTTTTTTATTTTTGTCGTGTTTAATCTCACCAGCGGTGATAACCCAAGGAGGACAATCAGTATCATCAGAGCAACTTGTAAAAACTCCTTTTTTAACAGTGGTAATATTATTTTCACTTTGCACAGATACGCCTTTCAGTCTAGGATCATTTTTTATGTTGTTAAATATATTTTTCTTTAAGTTTATTTGAACATCCTTTGCAACAAAACTCTTTTTTTTAAAATCAAAAAATCCACTATCAAAAAATAATTTATCATTTTGTGGTAAATTATAATTTAAATTTACTAAAATCTTTTCACCTTTTAATAACTCTTCATCAATAGAAAAGCTAAATTTTTTTAATTTGATATGAGTTTGCTCATTATTATCTAATATTGAAGTATCTTTGCTTGAACTTAATATTTTTTTATCTCTTGAGAAGGTAACATCAATTGAGTCTAAAATGAATCTTGAACCAATTTCACTTTTAGTTTCTCCTTTACTAAATATTTTTTCACTATTTTTTTCGTATGCAATGTTATTCGAATATATGTTATAATTATTTAGTGTGTCTTTAATAATAACATTACCACTAGCATTAAGTATATTTTCGATTTTTTCGTAGATAAAATTATCAGCTTCAATTACAAAACCATCATCAGTCGAGACTTCTCCTCTCTTTGAACCTATAATTTTATTTCCATTTTCTAAAATTTCTATTTCAGAAATATTAAAATTAAATTGATCTTGAGCATTAGATAACCCTATTGAAAAAAAATTTATACAGTAAAATATAAGTATTAATAAGATTTTATTTTTCATTAAACCTTCTGATCATTAGAGAATTCACAACTGTCAATAATACTATAGGCAACAATACTGAGCTAAATAAATCAATTTTTTCTGTTTTTCCGAGAACATTAAAAAAATTAAATAAGTAATATATTAAAACAGAAAAGAACAAACCAATTGAAATTTTTAAAATTGAACTCTTGAGTTGTTTAGTACTCATCATTATGATGCTAGAGAATATAGTCATGAGCACCAAATATATTGGAAATGAGATAAGTTTTAAAAGCTGAATATCTATCTCTATTAAAGAATAATTTAAAGATTTGTAGTTTTTCCTGAGTTCTAAAAGCTCCATTACTGATAGCGAAGACAAGTTAGAAAATAGACTTTGAACAACTAAATAGTCGAAATTTGTGCTCATTTCTAAAGTTTCAAATTTTTGTTTTATATTTTTGTTAAAAACTTTTGCATTGAATATTATCCAATTTTTATTAGATATATCAATTTTTGGGCTCACAATATTTCTCTTAATTTCAAAATTACTATTAAACTCAGAAATATATGCATCGATTAAATAATTTTGATC